>CAYUTQ010000071.1:0-1697 GCA_964447805.1 uncultured Clostridia bacterium | reverse complement strand
ACACAAGGGGACTGTCCCCTTGTGTTTATAATACTCCTTTGCTATCTTTCTAATCAAAGGTTATATCCATATTGTCGAAGCTACCATCCATTGGCAAATCATTAAAATATACAAAATATGCTTTGTGTCTCTTTAATTGTTGATCGTTTATTTCATATTCAATTATTTCATCTGGCTTTACACCATTTACTTTTATCTTCTCTGCCTCTTTTCTATCTAATAGTAAATAATATTGAAAATTCTTCTTTTCTGGTATTGTTGTATCATTTCTATTAGTCAAATAATTAAGTCGTTGAAAAAATACTGGTCGATACTTCTCTATATCTATATCTTCATCCTCATATTCTTCATAATTTACCTCACTTTTTCTCAACGGCTCAGAGTATAAAACTTTATTATTTCCCTCTTCTTTCTTCTTCAAAAGAGGTATAACTGCAAAATTTTCATATCCTTTTGGGTATTTTACTATTCCATAAATAATAATCTTTTCATCATTTTCTATAGTCTTAAGAACTTCCTTTAATTCTAATTCTATCCCCATCTCATCTCCTAATCTGTTGTTTTCTATTGCTGTATAAATATCTTCATAATAATTTAAGTTCTCTCTCATTTCTTTATCAAACTTTTCTGCTTCTTCCTTTGTCATCTTTACTCCATTTCTTGTATATTCTTCTTTTGGTTTATCACTACTTGTATCTATTTTTATACACGATGTTAGTAACATTAATATAGTTAATAAACTTAATATAAATACAATAAGTTTTTTCTTCATTTTAACCTCCCATAATTCATTCTATTTCACAATGATTTAAAGAATCACAGTATACCATATTTGATTGTCCGAACAACTGATACATAACCATTGCTAAAGAACCTAAGTAAGCTAATCCTTTACCAGTAGCTACTACTGGAATCATTGAAGCTAAAAACCATGAATTCACAGTTATTGTAGCAGCTAATGCAACTATTAAAACTCCCTTTTTTACCTTAAGCCAGTCTATAGGCTTTCTATAAATTTCTCTTTCATATTTAAAAGTAAAATCATCTATAACTTCTCCTCCAGTAAGTCCATTGACGAAGAATCCATCTTTATCCAGTCCTGCATTGCCACCATAAATTGCCCCATCTAATGCTCCTTCTAAGTTACCTGATATATTCCAATTAGAACCTAATTCTATGCCTAAATCACCTGATAAATCTATTTCATGTCCAAAAGCCCTTAAACCACCAGAACCTCCTATGGACACTGCTCCATCTGAATAAGAGAAATTAAATGATGGCAATCTAAACCTCCATAACTCTATCTTTGGAGTATTTATTTCAAACCCACGTTCATGTTCTATTCCACCTTCTATTTCTTTTACTTCTGTTTCTGTTAATACAAAAAAATTATTTCCCAGTACATTACCTTCTTTATAATCTGTTCCTCTGATAAGTTCTTCTTTCATATTAAATTTATACCCTGCATATTTTTTCACTTTATCTTTAGTCCAATTTACTCCAGACTTTATCTTATTTTTCCCCCATATACCTATATTTTCTGATCTTTTATATACTTCATAACTTATAAAATCTGGTGTTCCTACCATTACAGGTACATTTCCATCTAAATCTACATAGTCTAGTGGTTGATTTAAGACGTAGGTGTAGTCGTTTAGGGAGTCTGGATATATAATTGAGCCTTTTATATTGTCTTC
>CAYUTQ010000070.1:0-1702 GCA_964447805.1 uncultured Clostridia bacterium | reverse complement strand
AAAATTGGTGCTAATATTTTAATATTTATGGGACATTTTTAAAAGTGCTTGACATCGTTGATCATAGGAATGCTTAATTTGACAGACTTTTTAAGTTTATTCACAGTTTTCTTCCCTATTACAAATGTGAAAGCTTTCTATCTTTATTTATTAATATAATACTTATAGTTACTAATATAATTGATACAAATACATTAACTCCCAACAACCTTTCACCAAGAAATATATATGAAAGAAATACACCAAACAATGGTATAGTAAACTTATAGATAGTAACTTTCCCAACACCATTATACTTAAGCAAAATTGTCCATATTGAAAATGCTGCTGCTGATATGAATGCTAAATACAGTAGTAATCTAAAACCTCTAACAGTAAATACTATACTACCACCACCTAATAACCCCATAACTATTAAAAATAATGAACCAATAAATAATTGATACCCTGAGATTATAAAAGAATCTATGTCTTTTGTAATTTTTTTAGTATATATACCTCCTAATGCCCCCATTAAGCTAGAAATTATGACAAACCCTTCTCCTGTAAATCTAAATCCTCCTTCAATACCATTACCACTCATATTTACAATAGCTACACCTACAAATCCTATTATTACTCCTATTATTTTTTTAGTAGTAAGTTTGTCTTCTTCATAGAAAAAGTGTGCTAATATTACAGAAAAAAATGTACTTGTAGCAGCTAATATAGAACCTTTTGTTCCACTAGTATTTGAAAGACCTATGTAAAAGAAAGTATATTGTATAGCAGTTTGTATTAATCCTAACAAAATTAATTTAGAAACATCTGTTTTTTCTACTTTTAAAGTTCTTTTTGTTGCAATGCAAAATAAAAATATCATCATAGATGATAAAAAAAATCTACACCCTGCAAATATTATCTTTTCATAAGTATCACCTGCACCTATGGAAAATAATTTATATCCTATTTTAATAGATGGAAAAGCACTCCCCCATAACAAGCAACTAACAAGTGCTAAAATCATTATCACATAGTTTTTAGTAAAAATAGTTTCTCTTTTGTTTTTCAAATTATCTCTCCTTTTGTTCTAAATATTTCTCCAATCAATATATTCATTTAATATCTCAACAAATTTAACTAAATATTTTTCTTCTAATTCTGAAAATCTTCCTCTTTCAGGACTATCTAAATCTAAAACTCCAAATACGAAATCATTTTTGATAATAGGAATTACCAATTCTGATTTTGAAGCAGAATCACAAGCAATATGTCCAGGAAACAAATTGACATCAAGAACCAATTGGGTTTCTCTTGTTTCAACTGCCTTACCGCATACCCCTTTTCCTACTTTTATTCTATTACAAGCAGGTAGCCCTTGAAATGGACCTAATACTAATTCATTTTTCCTCAATATATAAAAACCTGCCCAATTTATTCTATCTATACAAGCCTTGATAATTCCAGTTGCATTAGATATATTAGCTAAATCATCTATTTCAGAACTCAATTGCCCTTTCAATAATATAAGCATATATTTATATCTCTCTTCTGTATTCATTTTTTTAATTGAATCTAATTTAAACATACTTTCATCCCCCATTATTAACTTAATCCAAATTCAATTTTTATTCACATATACATAAATTTTTTCTTCCCTACTTATAGTATAGAATTACTTTAAGATGAATTCAATTTAAATAAGTAAATATATTTTATATTA
>CAYUTQ010000069.1:0-1843 GCA_964447805.1 uncultured Clostridia bacterium | reverse complement strand
TATATTTTATTTATACTTAAATAATATTTATGTTTTGGAGGGATATTATTGTGATTAAGAATAATATATTAGAATTAATTGGTACTACTCCAGTTGTTAAGTTAAACAATATAGTTGAAGAGAATTGGGCAGATATTTATGTAAAATTAGAATATTTTAATCCAGCAGGTAGCATTAAAGATAGAGTAGCTTTGCATATGATTGAAGTAGCAGAAAATCAAGGAAAATTAAATAGAGATTCTGTTATTATAGAACCTACTAGTGGGAATACTGGTATAGGGTTAGCTATGGTAGGTGCAGTAAAAGGGTATAAAGTAATATTAGTTATGCCTGAAACTATGAGTTTGGAAAGAAGAAGGTTACTTAAAGCTTATGGTGCTGAAATAATTTTGACTCCTGGTGCTAAAGGCATGAAGGGTTCTATAGAAAGAGCAGAAGAATTAGTGAAAAACAATGATAATTATTTTTTTCCAAATCAATTTGAAAATGTAAATAATCCAAAAGCTCATATTAAGTCTACAGCGTTAGAAATATTAGAACAATTTAATGGAGAATTAGATTTATTTGTTGCAGGTATAGGGACAGGTGGAACCTTTACAGGTATAGGAACAGTTTTAAAAGAAAAAATTAATAATATTAAATTAGTCGGTGTGGAACCTGAATCTTCTCCTGTAATATCAAAAGGAGTATCTGGTTCTCATAAAATACAAGGTATTGGTGCAAATTTTGTACCTAGTATATTAAATTTAGATTTAATGGATGTTATTGAACCAATATCTGATGAAAATGCTATAGAAACTACGAAGAAAGTTGCTGTAGAAGAAGGTATATTGCTGGGCATATCTTCAGGAGCTGCAATTTTTGCAGCAATGAAATGGGCTAAAAAACTGGGAAAGGGTAAAAAAATATTAGCAATTGCTCCCGATAGTGGGGAAAGATATTTAAGTACGGGAATATTTGATTAGTTTCCGGAGTGGAGGTAATAATTTATGAAAGATGTAGATAAAGTTTGTATTCAATTAATAAAATGGTTAAGGGAGAAAGTTTTAGTAGCTAATGGTAAAGGATTAGTATTTGGGTTAAGCGGAGGAATTGATTCTAGTGTAGTTGCTGCTTTGGCTAAAAGGGCTTTTCCAGATAATGCATTAGGTATTATTATGCCATGTCATAGTAATCCAGAAGATGAAAAATATGCATTATTGTTGGCGGAGAAGTTAAATTTAAATACTAAAAAAGTAGATTTATCAAGGGTATATGATGATTTTTTAGAGGAAACTAATATTTCGACTGCTAATCAATTGGCTAAAGCAAATATAAAACCTAGACTTAGAATGACTACTCTATATTATTTTGCTCAATTAAATAATTATTTAGTTGTAGGGCCAACTAATAGAAGTGAATTTGAAGTAGGATATTTTACAAAGCATGCTGATAGTGGAGCAGATATATTGCCTATTGCTTCTTTTGTGAAATCAGAGGTGCAAGAATTAGCAAAATATTTAGAAATTCCAGATACTATTATATATAAAGCACCAAGTGCTGGTTTATGGGAAGCACAAACTGATGAGGATGAAATGGGTTTTAGTTACGAAATATTGGATAATTATATTAAAACTCATAAAGCACCAAAAGAAATAGAAGAAAAGATTCAGAGAATGAATAAAAAAAGCGAACATAAGAGAGAGTTTCCACCTATTTTTTATTATAAAGAGAGTTAGTTAAATATAATGTAATTATTCTTTATTTGTGGTAAAATATTAATGTTACAATTTTAAGGAGATGTAAAATAGCATATAAAAATAGTGTTAAAGGATATTAAATAGTTATAAACTCTATTTATATA
>CAYUTQ010000068.1:0-1884 GCA_964447805.1 uncultured Clostridia bacterium | reverse complement strand
GTAGGGTTTATGAATAATCCTAATGATGTGGAACTTCTTAAGAAGTCACAAATTAAAGAAGATATGGCATCTGGAATGTACAATGGTATAAATAGATATTTTGCTACATTTAAGTAGATAAAAACTCCTCCCAGCTTAAAGCTAGGGGGTTTTTATTGGACTTTTTTAGTTGAAATAGGTATTATTATATAGAAGATTATTAATAATATTTAAAGGGATGTTTAATATGTGGTTGGCACAATTATTTAAAAATACAATAATATTAAAATTATTTACTTTTCCTATTTTAACGGTAGTAGGGACAATTATATTAAGATTTTATATAAAAGATAAAATTAAAGTTGCAGGTATATTTTTAATTTTTTATGCTATTTTAATGTTAATATTATTTAATAAGAATTTTTTTGTTTATGTATTATTATATCCTATTTTAAGTTTAATAACTTATAGAAGTATAGAAAACTTGGAAAATAAAATGAATTAGTTATTATAATGTTAATAAGTAGGTGGTTTTATGAAAAAAAAAGTAGTGTTAGGAATGAGTGGTGGAGTAGATAGTTCTGTGGCAGCTTATTTGCTCCAGAAGGAAGGTTATGATGTAATAGGTCTTACTATGGATGTAATATCTAATGACAGAAAGGATCGTTTTGTTTCCAATGTACATGATGCGAAAAAAGTATCAGATTATTTAGGTATTTCCCACTATGTGGTAGATTATAAGGATATTTTTGAAGAAAAAGTAATTAACTATTTTATAGATGAATATACAAAAGGTAGGACGCCTAATCCTTGTGTAGTATGTAACAAATATATGAAGTTTGGAGAGTTTTTAAAAAATGCTAAAGATCTAGGAGCAGATTATATAGCTACTGGTCATTATGCAAAAATTGAATATAATAGTAATTTCGGAAGGTATTTATTAAAGAGAGCTGATGATAGACAAAAAGATCAAACTTATTTTTTATACAACTTGACTCAAAGACAACTTGCCCATACTCTTATGCCTTTAGGAAAATATACAAAAGATGATGTAAGAAAAATGGCTAAATCTTTAGATATACCTATTTATAATAAACCAGATAGTGAAGAAATATGTTTTATACTTGATAATAACTATGGAAAGTTTTTAGAAGAAAGAAAGCCAGACAAAATAAAGCCAGGTTATTTTGTGGATAATGAAGGCAATATATTAGGAAAACATAGAGGAATTGTTTATTATACTATTGGCCAGAGAAAAGGGTTAGGAATTGCTTTTGGCAAGAGAGTATATGTACAAAAGATAATACCTGAAAAGAATCTAATAGTTTTAGGAGATGAAGAAGATATATATAATTCAAAACTTTATGCAGAAGAAATAAACATAATACCTTATAATAGGCTTCTTAATGAAATGGAGGTAACTGTAAAGATAAGACATACTATGAAGGAATCAAAAGCGATAATATATCCTCATAATAATGGAGTAGTTGTAAAATTTGTTGAACCACAAAGGGCTATTACCAAAGGACAATCAGTAGTATTTTATGATGGGGAAGTTGTAATTGGCGGTGGTATAATAAAAGGAGTTCTTTAGTCTCTAAAGAGTTCCTTTTTTTCTACAAATTGTTGTTTGGATTAACATTCCTTTTCTAGATTTTCTCTTTCATCTAGGATGATTTTTAGGTTTACGCCTTTTTTAGGCGATAAATTTGACGTTCACTTAAGCCTAGAGTCTCGGCTGCTTCACAAAGTTTAAGGTTGCCCTAAACTAAATTTGAGATGATTTTATACCTATTTAATTGTTTTTTCAGTCAATAGATAATACACCTCTTTTTTCATATTATTATTTTGACATAATTAAAAGTGATATAATAGGACATTATCATAAATTAATCACTGATAATA
>CAYUTQ010000067.1:0-1966 GCA_964447805.1 uncultured Clostridia bacterium | reverse complement strand
TAGGACAGCAAAACTTAGAAAAAGGGCAACGTAATTTAGAAGTAGGACAGCAAAATTTAGAAAAAGGACAATATAATTTAGAAGTAGGACAGCAAAATTTAGAAAAAGGACAATATAATTTAGAAATGGGACAGCAAAATTTAGAAAAAAGACAAAAAAACTTGGAAGTTGGACAAAAAGAAATTAGAAAAGATTTAAAAGCTGTAATTGAGCAAACTGCAGATTTAACAGAATTTAAGGAAGAAGTGAATAAAAAGCTTGATACATTAAGTGAAGAAAATAAAGCATTAAAAGAAATAGTGGGAAGGCATGAGGTAGATATTAGAAGACTAAAAAGTAAAATAATATAATGACATATGAATTAAAGAACTCTTATAAGAGTTCTTTCATATTATTTTAATAGTTAAGAAGAAATAGCATATTTAAGTTTTTCGTCTTTTATATTTTGTTCTTTTATGAGTAGATGTAATTGAAGGGATACAATAGTGATTTTAGGCATAGTGAAAGCTACATAACGTCTTATATTGTTTATATTTTTGTGGTTTTCATGAAAAATTGATAAATAAATAGATAAATATTTTTTATTTTCTTTTATTAAAGAACGTAATTCTTGTGGAGGTCTTATAGTATTATTATTTTTTAAAATAAGTTTTTCTATTTTATGTACAAAACTTATATATTCATAACTTGCAGTAATAATATTTAATTTTTTTAATATAACATTGTTCAAATCTTCTAAGGTATATACTATTCTAGGGTTAATTCCTAAGAGTTCAGCAGTTATTTCTGACATAGCAGTACAAATAGCTGTAGTAGTTCTAATTTCTATATTCATGTATTCGTCAATTTTTTTAAAAAATTTTGATGTAATTAATTTCTTAATAGGTGTAGGTGTATTTTTTTCAATTCCTAATATTTTTCTAATTTTTTTACGACTGAGATTTCCTACAGTTGGTTCTTTTTTATTTGAGGTAAAATATGGTGTTAAGTAATATGTTTTACCACTTAAAATTTTGAAGGTTTTCATTGTATCTAAGTATCCTAATTCTATATTTTCTTTTGCTTTTTTAGGACTAATTTCTAAAGTTTTTCCTAGGTCATGACTATTTTTTATATTTATAATGTTTAGATCATCGTCAGGTCTAGATTTTGGTACAAAGCCACTAATATCTACTACTATTATATTTTTAATATTATTGCTAGCCATTAAATCAATAGGCACATTATCGTAAAAACCTCCGTCAATATATTTTTTATTGTTAATTTCAATTGGTTTAAATACAGGAAAACATGCACTGGCTACTAGATAATCAACTAATTGACCTTTGGGTATATCGTTTTTAAATATTTGAAGAGGTTTAAAATCAGTTAGAGAAAAAGTGACTAATCCAAAATCTATAGGTGAATTTCTTAATTTATTTTCATCAATATAGTTTTCAAGTGCTTCTTTTAAAGGAGTAAGATCCATTCCATCTGATGTAATTAAATTTTTTATAACTGTTAAAATAGAGAAATGTTTTTCATATATTTTTTCTTTCTCCCACTTTTTCTGTTCTATATCTATTACTTGCTCTACAGAAAAATTAGTCCAAGCTAGTTCAACTAATTCATAATCACCTTGAACTAACATAGCACCATTTAATGCTCCAATAGAGGTTCCTGTTATTGCAGTTATTGGAATACCTAAATCTTGAAGAGCTTTCCAAACACCAATTTCATAACTACCTTTAGCTCCTCCGCCAGATAATACCAAACCATATTTTTTCATGTCATCAACCCCTTAATAATGCTATATAAGCATAACAAATATTCAAAATATTCTTACTTAAAGAATACTATATTTATTGATAAATGTCCAAAAATATTTTTAATTATATACAAGATTCTGTACTTGTATGTAATTGGAAATGGTTATATAATGGAGTATATAATGTAATAAAAAGTTTATAAGTATTTTTTATAAATT
>CAYUTQ010000066.1:0-2263 GCA_964447805.1 uncultured Clostridia bacterium | reverse complement strand
ATATTAAAAAAGAGAGATTCTATATTAAAATATTTAAATTTGTATTTGAAGAATTTATATCAATATTAGGAATTTCATTTATGTTTATGTATAGTTTTGAATTGTGTAATAATGTTAAAAGAATAAGGAAAATAATGAATAGCAATATTATTAAGTTAATAAATAAAAATAAGTTTTATATATATTTAGTGCATCAACCTATATTAAAAGTAATGTTAGTAAGTATAAGAAATATTGATATAAAGCCTTTTATAGTAGTAAATGTGCTATTTTGGTCAACTTTGGTTATATCAATATTTTTATCTATAATTATAAAAGGAACGAAAAAGACTGTAATAGATCTGTGAAGATCAAGGTTATAAATTTTATTAGATATTTTCATGTTATAATAGATATAATTAAGGGTATATATTAATTATATAAGGAGGAGATGTTAATGAAGTCTTTAAAAGGTACAAAAACTGCTAAAAATTTAATGAAAGCATTTGCAGGTGAGTCTCAAGCTAGAAATAGGTATACATATTATGCTTCTCGTGCAAGAAAAGATGGATATGTTCAAATTTCTAATATTTTCACGGAGACAGCTAATAATGAAAAAGAACATGCTAAAAGATTTTTTAAATTTTTAAATGAAAGCTTAAAAGGAGAGACAATAGAAATAACAGCATCATATCCAGTAATGTTAGGAGATACTAAGGAAAATTTATTAGCAGCAGCTAATGGAGAAAAAGAGGAATGGTCAGAACTGTATCCAGCTTTTGCAGATGTAGCTGAAGAAGAAGGATTTTCTGAAATAGCAACTGTATTTAGAGAAGTTGCAGAAGCAGAAGAACGTCATGAAATAAGATATAGAAAACTATTAGATAATATAGAAAATGAAAAAGTATTTGAGAAAGATGAAGTTGTAGAATGGAAATGCAATAATTGTGGATATATTCACAGAGGCAAAAGTGCACCTAAAGTATGTCCAGCTTGTGCTCATTCAAGAGATCATTTTGAAGTATTTGTTGAAACTTATTAAGGAATAAAAAAGAGTATGAGATAATTATCTCATACTCTTTTTTATTCTTCTAAAAAGTCTTTTAATTTTTTACTTCTACTTGGATGTCTAAGTTTTCTTAAAGCTTTTGCTTCTATTTGTCTGATTCTTTCTCTTGTAACATCAAATTCCTTTCCTACTTCTTCTAATGTTCTAGTTTTTCCATCATCTAAACCAAATCTTAATTTTAATACTTCTTGTTCTCGAGGGGTAAGGGTTTCTAGTACATCTAATAATTCTTCTCTAAGCATGAGATAAGTTGCTGATTCTACAGGGGTAATCATTTGATCATCTTCAACAAAATCTCCTAAATGGCTATCATCTTCTTCACCTATAGGGGCTTCTAAAGATACAGGTTCTTGAGCTATTTTCATTATCTCTCTTACTTTATCAACTTCCATATCCATTTCTTCTGCTATTTCTTCAGGAGTTGGGTCTCTTCCTATTTCTTGTACAAGTTGTCTTTGTACTCTAACAAGTTTATTTATATTTTCAATCATATGAACAGGTATTCTTATAGTTCTTGCTTGATCGGCTATAGCTCTTGTAATTGATTGACGTATCCACCAAGTAGCATAAGTACTAAATTTGTAACCTTTTGTGTAATCAAACTTTTCTACTGCTTTTATAAGCCCTAAATTCCCCTCTTGGATTAAATCTAAGAATGACATTCCTCTTCCTATATGTTTTTTAGCAATACTAACTACTAATCTTAAATTTGCTTCTGCTAATTCTTTTTTTGCTGATTCATCTCCTGCTTCAATTCTTTTGGCCAATTCTATTTCTTCATTTTTTGTAAGAAGAGAAATTTTTCCTATCTCTTTTAGATACATTTTGACAGGGTCGTCTACATTTATATTTTTAGCCATAGATAATCCACCTTCTTTATGACTTTTATTTTCTATTTTATTATTTAAGATTATCATATAATATTTTATGTAAAATCAAGGCTGCTTTGTTATATTAATTTTAATAAGAAAGTAATTTTCAAACAATAAAAAACTAACATATAATAGCATGTTAGTAAAAAAATTAGTTGTTTAAGGGAATTTACAATTGATGTCTGAAATCTCTACTTAAGAGAATAATATAGCTTGAGTAGAATTGACTTTTATATTATATCATATATAGAAATATTTGCAAGGATTTTGACAAAAAAAGTCAACATTAGTGATTAATTTATGATAATGTCCTATTATATCACTTTTAATTATGTCCCAATAT
>CAYUTQ010000065.1:0-2657 GCA_964447805.1 uncultured Clostridia bacterium | reverse complement strand
GATTAGAAAGATAGCAAAGGAGTATTATAAACACAAGGGGACAGTCCCCTTGTGTTCTATAGAAACAACAATTGAGAAATTTAAACATTTTGGTGGAAACATTATTGTTAAAAAAGATGATGGGTTTGAACTTAATCCAAGTTTAAATTGGAAAACTAAAAAAGGGTTTACTATTTTAGGAATTGAAAATAGTACTGAAATTAGTTCGAGAGATTTATCCAGTAGTGAATTTGGTGTTACTATACTGGGGGTTAAAGCAAGTTTAGGGTTTGAAGGTCTATTTTTAAAGGGAGGATTATCTGTTGGAGATAATGGTTTTAAAGTGGCAGCAGGATTTAATGGTAATGATATAGGTGCTGAAGGCTCCTTGTCAGGTAAGAATATTAAAAATACGTTAAGACTTGGCATGGATTGGGATGGAATAAGTTTGTCTAATAGATCATTTGTTTCAACAGATGAAGTAGGTGAGTTTGTTAAGACATGGACTGAGACTACAGTTAATAAAGAGATGTGGAGACTTCGTTTTAATATGAGGCCAGTAGTTGTTGTTTCTGGTACAATAGGTCTGGTTGCTCTAGGATTATGGCTATGGCCATTGTTAGGTGGTATAGGTTTAGCAGGGGTTGGTGCCAGCGCTAGTATACTTACAATACTGTTGAGCAAATTAGGGCTTGATAAACTTATGAAAATAAGAAGTTCACAAAATTGTGATATATCATAGATACTTAGAAATAAATTGAAAAGGAGTATTATATGAAAAATAAGAAAAAGATTATAATTTCAATAATAGTATTAATATTTGTAATAGGATTAATACGGGGTGATTTTGTAATAGAAACAAATTTTAATAGTAACAAGTATGAAAATAAAGTGGAAATTTCTAAGGAAGATTTAGAAGAGTATATAAATAAGGATCCTGATTATGTGGAGTATTTTGATAACGTAGACGATGCATTTAGTAAGTCTAGATTAACTGATTACAAAGGAGTAAAGAATATTTTAAAAACCTTTGAAATTGGAAATAATATTGTATTGTTCACAATGGGAGATGGGGAAGAGAGTAATGAAGAGTTTTCTAGATATAGGTTGAAGGTGAAGAAATCTGGAGAACAGAAAGAATATTCTCAGCCACTAGAAGGAATTAGCACTGATTATGCTAATATAAAAAGCTCGTCAAATGAAATTGTAAAAAAATGGAAGGCGATGAAGAAACAAGATTGTGGAGGAATTTTGGAATACAGAATCAACCTGATCTTATTGATCCAGTTAATATTATAAAAGATAAATATAAGAATTTTAAATGGTCTGTAACAGATATAGAAAATGTAAAATATTTAGAAATAAAGGGTAAGAAGCCAGATGAAATAATACCATTTACTTTAGATGGAAATGAATTATATTTCTATTACTATTTAGACTTAGAATTGGATATAAATGAAATGGAAAAGCGTGGTAGTGAAGACTTTAAGATTAAAAAATAATAGGAATAAATAAAGAGGTTAAAAGAAGTAGATACTTACTCTACTTCTTTTTATCCATGAATATAAGCAATATACTATTACAAAACCCATTTATATTCCTTTAAGACTAGAGAGGAAATGGAATAAAAGAATTTAAAGACAATGAACTAGTGAAAACCTTTAAATTTGATGCCACAGATTACATGACAGAAGTATGGAACAAAACAAAAGGAACAGCCACATATACTTATAATGGATTAGGAAATAGAATTGGTCAAACATTGAAAAGACAGGATAAACCAGAAGAAAAAATAGATTATATATTAGATCTAACAAGACCATATAAGAATGTACTTGAAAGAAAAGTCAACGAAAATAGAGAACAATATCTATGGGACTGGGACTTATTAGGAACCATGGAAGAAGAACTCTATCTATTAGATGAACTAGGAAGTCCAATAAGAAATATAGACAGAGTGAAATAAAATGAATTCTGGAGGATAAGATGAAGAAAAAATGATTGTATTTTTAAGTTTATTGATTATATTAATATTACTAAAATCATATATAAAAATAGATACAAGTAATGATAAACCAAAAGAGAAATATACAAGAAGTGGAGTAAAGATGATAAAAGAGAAAGCAGAAAAGCTTGACAAAGAAATGAGGGAAAATCTAAAGTATTATGAAGATATTTATACGGCAATAGAAAAAATAGATTAGGAGATGAGGCAGGGATAGACTTAGAATTAAAAGAAGTTTTGAAAACTATAGAAAACGATGAGATGATTATTATTTATGGAATAATAAAATACCCATAAAGCTATGAAAATTTTGCAAGTTATACCATTTTTAAAGAAGAAAGAAGAGGAAAGTGATAAATTTTTATATTTAGAATTATTGAAAAGTAGTGATGTAAATTACGAGACATATGAAGATATAGACCAATATTTTTTTAAAAATATTGCTTAAGATGGTATTGCTACTGCTTATTTAATCAAGGATCGCTTCGCTTTCCTCCTTGACAAAATAATTATTAGTAATTTTTTAAAATCACAGCATTATTTAGAGATGATTTTTCAGAGGTCGTGTCACATATGTTTGACTTCTCTAGAAAGATAATAACAACTATTTTATTTTGATATGTCAAGCACTTTTAAAAATGTCCCATAAATATTAAAATATTAGCACCAATTT
>CAYUTQ010000064.1:0-2851 GCA_964447805.1 uncultured Clostridia bacterium | reverse complement strand
AAATTGATATTCTCAAAATTGCTAAATCAACTTTGGCTAAACGATACAGTTGCCATCCATCAATATGATTTTCAATTTTTTGATCAATATTTTTTAAATTATTTACAATTATAGTAACAGCATGTACTAGATACTCTACTTCATCCTTTGATAATTTGTTTAATTTTAAATACAAATCCATAATATCTTTTGAATAATCATTATTCATATCCATTTGATATAAAAGTTTCATAGTTTCTTCCCTTGCTAGTTTCCTTCCCATATTCTCCTCCTTTTATATAGTAAGGTATTAATTAATCATTGTTACGAGGAGGTATTATCTTACTTAAAATATCTTTAAAATTTTCCCTATCATCTGACTTTTTACCAATATAATAGCCTAACCACGTACAAAGCACAATAAATAATGTTCTAAAAAATCCTATAATTAAAACTAAAATCGCTATAATAAAACCAATAATTGCACCTATCGTTCTTCCTTTTCTATCTCCTAAGGCTTCTAAAAACCTCATAATTTTTTCTTTTATCAATTTCTAAACACCTCTATCACTTATTTTACATTTCTTATTGGTGTTGTAACATTGCTTATTTGAACCTTGACCTCACTTACTTCTACCCCAGTACATTTTTCAACATGCCCTTTTACTTTGCTTTGCAATTCAGCAGCTGTTTCTGGTATATTTATTTCTGGTACTGCTTCTCCTATAATATTTATTGTTAAAATCCCTTCAACAATATTTACTCCAGGTCTAATATTGCCTATTCCTGAAAATTTATTAGCTACATTTTCTACTAATCCGATAATAGTTTGAGATGATATTTTTACTTCCCCATAATCTGTATGTCTAATAATATATGTTTCTCTTTGTCTATTACCATTGCCTCTCAATGCTAAAGCCAAAAATCTAATACTAACTAAAAAAAAAGCAAATCCAATGACAGAATATACATAATCTCCTCTCATTGCTTCAAAATAACTTATAATGCTTTTCTCCGACAAAAAATCTAATTTATCAAAAGGAACTAGAAAAAATACTATAGATAGTACCGCAAAACAAAATGTATAAATTATCAAAATAACTCTATCAAACATGTTCATAATAGCTTTATACCTCCTAAAAAATGTTTAAATTTACCCTCTGACTAGTCAGAGGGTAAATAAATTTATTTTACTCTTGGCTCTTCCTCAGCTTCTGGCTCCTTAGGAATATTTACACCCTGAACATTTACATTGACTTCTATAACTTTTAAACCTGTCATTGTCTCCACAGTTTCTTTTACATTCTCTTGAACTAATGTTGCAACTTTTGATATTTTAGAGCCATATTCAACTATGATAAAAATATCAATAGCTGTTTCTTTTTCGCCAACTTCTACTTTTACACCTTTGGAGAGATTTTTCATACCTAACATTTCAGTAATTCCACCAGTAATGCCGCCACTCATACCTGCAACACCATCTACTTCTGTTGCTGCCAAGCCTGCAATAATAGATACAACTTCATTTGCTATCTTAACTGATCCATATTCAAGATTTTCTTCATTATTAATATTTTCTGCCATACTTAGCCACCTCCATATTTATATGTACCTCAAACTTCTTACAGTTATTATAACAAAAGTATATTAGTTTTACAAACATTACTAATTCTTTTTCATTATTTTTATTTGTTTTGTATCTAGTTCTGTTTCACTTTTTACAATTTCTAATATTTTAACCACATCTTGTTCCGTTAATTCATCTGTAGATACTACTATTCTAGCTTCTTCTTCCTTTAAAAAAACTAGTACTTCATCAAAACCTTTGGCTTTTATTAATCCTTCTATATAGAGTTCCTTTTCAGAAACATTTCCCAATCTTATTATCTCCCTTTGGGCCTCTTTTCTTATCTCATTATTAGTCTTATCGTTATCAACTATTTCATTCAACCTATCTATTAAATTCCCTCTTAACTTATCTCTTGATAATCGATGCTCTATAAAATAATTTTTTGAATTCATATTGGCTTTTTTACTAATATTGGAATCGATATTTGAATTAACTTCTTCAATAATATTAGAAATATTTTTATTAGTATTAGAATCTATTATATCTATATCATTTTTTTTGGCCTTATCCTTCTTTTCTTTTTTATCACCTTCTGATAATGCCTCTACTAAATTCTTTTCATCACCATTTGATTTGTTTGCCATTTCCGTTTCTTCATGAACTTGATAATCATTGGAAGCCTTTAATAAAGATTGTTGGGTAAATCTATGATTTATATACCCAGTTAAAACTAATAATATCATTAATACTACAATTATCACTGGCTTTTTAATAGAAAACATAATATCCCCCCTTCTAATTACTAGAATATATTTCAACCTTATTGCCCGATATTCCAAGAACTGTCTTAACAGCATAATATAATTTTTCTTGCACATCTAAATTCTCTGCTCCTTCTGCAACAACTATTACCCCTTTAACTTCTGGTTTAATTTCTTTTAACACGATTAATGTCCCTTCGCTACCCTTAGTAACTATCTGATAAGTTAAATCTTCCCTTGATACTTCTCTAGTTCCCCCTTGAGAATCCTGTTCATTTGATTTTTCTTGACTTTTCGTAGTATTAGTGGCAGGTATTTTCTCAGTTGTATTTTTAAGGGGAATCATTACACTTACTTTGCCTACACCTTTAATTTGACTCAATATTCCTTTTAGTTTTTCCTCTAACATTGAAGCATAATCTTCAGTTGAAAACTCCAAATCATTATTAGTCCCTTTTTTCTCTTCTGTAAAAGGATTCTTCTTTTCTTTGTTTTCTGACATAATACTTGAAGTAATTAAAACAATAGTTCCTATTAATAA
>CAYUTQ010000063.1:0-3809 GCA_964447805.1 uncultured Clostridia bacterium | reverse complement strand
AAATAGAGGTGATAAAAATGTCATTGGGGAGAGATAGAGTTTTTTATTATGCTTCATTAGAAGAATTAAAAGAAGAATATACTAAATTACTTAAGAAAGCTAAGGAAATATCTTTAGAGATGGATAAAGAAATAAAAAAAGTATCTTCATTAGAATCTAGAGTTCCTTATGATGTGAAAAGCAATATTTTAATAAATAGTCTAGATAGAGCTAAAATTGAAAAAGATATGTTTGATGATTTAATTAATAAGTTAAATAAAAATGTAGACAAGCTATTATCAGAGCTTCCAAATACAGATAGTATCGCTAGTAAAAGCATGTCTAAATTAACAGATGCAACTAAAATACTTACTAGTATAATAAATGACTATCAGTAGTTGTAAAAATAGATTTTACAACTACTGATAGTAAAGAATTTGATAGGTCTTTAAGAAAATTAAAATTAAAAAGTGGTATGAAATTTAAAACTATAGATAAAAAAATAAGAGAAGCACTGGAGCAATCTAAAGGTTTAGCAATAGAAACTGTAAAATATAGTAAAGATCCAGTAAACTTAGCAACAGGAAATTTTAGTTATGAAAAAGCAGATTTAGAAATACTAGGAGCATATTCATTAGAATTTAGACGAACATATAATGCTATAGATGATTGTAAAGGCAGTTTAGGAAATCAATGGATACATAATTTTGAAGTACATTTAAAATTAGAAGAAAATAGTATAAAAGTAACTAGAGAAGATGGCAGAGTAGAAGTATATTTCAAAAATGGAAGTGGAGAATATACTTCTACAATATTGTTAGGGCAGAAGATAGTAGAGTTAAAGGAAGATGATGAACTAAAAGGATATAACTTAACACTTAAAAATCAGGAAAGATATGAATTTTCAAAAGAAGGTAGATTAAATAAAATTATAGATATAAATGGAAATGAAACTATATTGGATTACGAAGAAGATAGATTAAAAAGGGTATCCACATTATCAGGATATATAGATTTCCACTATAAAGATGAATTATTAGAATACATAGAAGATTTAACAGGTAGAAAAGTAAGTTTTTCATATGAAGAAGACAATCTAATAGGAGTAAATTTGCCAAATGATACAAGCTTCAAATATACATACGATGAAGTCGATAGACTAATAGATGTAATAAGTCCAAGGGATATAAAACTAGTAACTAATGAATATGACGATACATCTAGAACATCTAAACAAATATTTCCAGATGGTGGAGTAATGGAATACAGATATTTAGATGATGAAAATCTATTGGAACTTACAGAACAAAATGGCAATAAAATTCTCTATGGTAGAGATGAGAAGTTTAGAAATACTAAAGTAATATATGAAAATGGAGAAGAAGTATCTGTTTACGATAGTAGTAATAATTTAATATTATTTACTGATAGAAATGGAAACAAGACTAGATATAGTTATGATAGGAATGGCAATTTAACTAAGATAATCAATCCATTGGGAGAGATAATGGAGTTTAAATATGATGAATATAATAGAATGACAGCTGTTATTAATGAAAAAGATATATCGTTTAAAATGAGATATGATGAAAAAGGGAATTTGTCTAAAATAATAAATCCTAAAGGCCATATAAATAGTATAGAATATGATGAAAAAGGTCAGATAATAGGCTCTATACAAGCAGATGGTTCGAAACTTGGATTTAGATATGATAATAGAGGAAATCTAATAAGCTTAATTTATCTAAACGGTGGAGAAGCAAAATATGAGTATGATGATTTAAATCAAGTAATAAAGACAATAAGTCCAAAGGGAAATATAACAAAATATGAATACGATTTAATAGGTAATCTTTTAAAGGTAATTAATGCAGAAGGAAATACAAGAAAGTATAAATATAACAAAATAGGGAAGGTAACTGAAATAGTAGATTTTGATGGAACTGTAATAAAGAATGAATATAATGAGCTTGGAAAAGTGTCGAAGACAATAGACCAAGAAGAAAATATAACAGAATATGAATATGATTTAATGTGGAATATATCTAAAATAAAAGAGGCAAATGGTAGCGAAACTCTTTATTTATATAATAAGCTAAATAGACTGACCACTATAGAGAATGGATTAGGAAATAGAATAGACTATGAATATGATCCTAATGGAAATGTGATAAAAGTAGTTTATCCAACAGAAGAAGAGATAAAAATAGAATATGATGAGCTAAATAGAAGGAAGAAAGTAATAGAGGCAGATGGATATGAAACAAATTATGAATACAATATTTTAGGGAAAATAGCCAGAATATTTGATAATAAAGATAATGAAATACTATTTGAATATGATGAATTAGGGCAACTTATAAAACAAATAGATGTAGATGGAAATGAAACTAAATTTACTTACACAGAATTAGGAAACATAAAGACTATAACAAATCCATTAGGGGATACATTAGAATATAAATATTATCTAGGTGGAATGTTAAAAGAAATATTGCTCCCCGAAGGGGAAAGGGAACGATACTTTTATGACTTAAATGGCAATGTTATAGAAAAGAAGATAGGGGATAGTTTAAGTATAAAATATGAATACAATTCACTAGACTATATCTCTAAAGTAATAAACTCAGATGGAACTAAGAGAGAGTTTAAATATACTCCAAGTGGACTAATAAGAAAAGTAATAGATGAAAAGGGAAATGAAACTAGATACACTTATACAAAAACAGGGAATTTAAAATCTGTAATAGATGCTTTAGGCAATGAAACTAAATATGAATATGATGAAGTAGGAAACTTAACAAAACTAGAGCAGTTACAATTAATAGATGAAAATTTAGAAGAAGCTAATAAATTAAATAGACAGAATGGACTATCTGTAACAACAAAGTACCAATATGACTTAATAGGAAATCTAACAAAAATAATAGATGGAGAAGGCAATGAATCTAAATTTGTTTATGATGAAAATAATAGGCTAATTAAAGATATAGATAAAGACGGTTATGTAACGGAAAGATTATACAATAAGATAGGACAAATAGAAAGTGTAAAATATGACGACGGTCGGGAAGTTAAATTTAGCTACAATAGCTTAAGAGAATTAGTAGAAATAGAAGATTGGCTAGGGAAAACGAAAATAGCCTTAGACAAACTAGGAGGAGTAATAACAACACCAGATAAGAAAAAAGTAGGTTATGAATGGAATAAAGTAGGACAGAGAACTAAACTAATATACCCAGATGGAAAAGAAGTAAAATATGAATATGATAGCTCACAAAGGTTGGTAAGATTAATTAATGGAGAAGATGAATTTAAATATAATTATGATGAAATAGGAAGATTAACAGAAAAAACATATCCTAATAATATAGTAAGTAAATATAGCTATGATATTTCAGGAACATTA
Organism: uncultured Clostridia bacterium; assembly: GCA_964447805.1. Taxonomy (GTDB): domain Bacteria; phylum Bacillota; class Clostridia; order Tissierellales; family DATGTQ01; genus CAYUTQ01. The sequence continues at coordinate 421 of CAYUTQ010000063.1, read as the reverse complement.
AAAAGCTTAGAGTACTATAAAAATGACAATATAATAGAAAAACATGAGTATTCCTATGATGAAGTAGGAAACAAAATAGGAATAAAAAGACAAAGAGAAGGCTATGAAAAAATAGAAGAATTAAACTATAAATATGATCCGTTAAATAGACTAACAGAAGTATTAGATGGGGATGAACTATTAAGAAAATATAGTTATGACAGTTTAGGAAATAGGATAGCTAAATATGAAAATGGAGAAACAACAAGATATCATTATAATAATTTAAACCAATTGATAAAAGAAGAACTTCCGGAAGGAACAAGAACCTATCAATATGATAAAAGAGGAAATAGAATAAAAGAATTTAAGAATAATGAACTAGTAAAAACCTTTAAATTTGATGCCACAGATTACATGACAGAAGTATGGAACAAAACAA
>CAYUTQ010000062.1:0-4221 GCA_964447805.1 uncultured Clostridia bacterium | reverse complement strand
AAATCTCTTAATATTTAATAATAATTTTTAAATATTATGTTAACTAAAATTTAATTTATAATTTTCATTAGAGGTGATATCTTGATAGGCAAAAGATTAAAAGAGTTAAGAGATGAAAAAAATTTATTACAAAAAGATATAGCTAAATATTTAAATATTTCAACTAGTGCTTACGGATATTATGAACAAGGCAAGAGAAATCCTGATACTGAAACAGTAAAAAATCTAGCAGATTTTTTTGGTGTTTCAGCTGATTATCTTCTTGGTAGAACTAATAATAGGAAAGGCTATGTTGATTCTAAAGATTCTTCACATCATAGTCAATGTATAGCCTATAAAGAAACAGAAGAAAAAATAGTGGAAAGATTAATAGATGAAGGTATAATAACTGATGATGAACCTATTCCTGAAGTCGTATTTGAAAAAATCTTGAAGTATGGCATGGAAGCTACAGTAGAAATATTAAAATTAGAAAAAAAATTAGACGAATAATATATTAATTTGCATTTTAAAAAATTTTAATACAAATAATAAATTTAATTCATTGATATCTTTTGGACTTCCTAATTATAAGGAAGTCCTTTAAGTATCTATCACTAAAAGCCTTAATTTCAACAAAACTAAAAAATAATTGCATTTTTTGATTTATAACTAATTCCAATGTGGTTTTTATAACAAATTAATCACACTAAAAAACAGGTGTTAGAGCAAATGCTCTTTAACCTGTTTTTCTTTATGAACTATTTTCTTTGTAATTTTATACTAATCCAATTAAGGCCCCACCAATTACAAATATAGATCCCAATATAAACAATAATAATTGAAATTTTATTTGAAACTTAGCCCATTTATTCCAGTCTAATTTTGCAACTCCTAATACTCCCATTAAACAGCCAGATGTTGGAACTATAAGATTAGTAAGTCCATCTCCTAATTGAAATGCTAATACTGCTATCTGTTTAGATACCCCAACTATATCAGCCAATGGTGCCATAAGAGGCATAGTTATAGCTGCTTGACCAGAACCTGATACTACAAAAAAATTAAATATTGATTGAAATATATACATAAACCATGCAGTCAAAGCTGTTGGTAATCCTTTAAGTGCCTTACTCATGCCATATAATACTGTATTCAATACTGAATCAGTAAAAGGAGAAGAATCTCCCAAAACTAGTACAATTCCTTGTGCCATACCAACAACTAAAGCAGCTCCAACTAAATCACTAGCACCATTTCTAAATGAATCTGCAATATCATTTACTCTCATATCATTTAATTTAAACACTACTCCTATAATACCTGAAACCAGTCCCATAGTAAAAAATATAGTTGCAATTTCTGGTATATAATACCCATGCTTTGTTACACCCCAGATAATCCATATAATACCAAATAATACTGTAAGCATAACTAAGCCATGACCAAGATTAAATTCAGGCTTTGTTGATTTTTCACTATTAAAACTCTTTCTATAATATTCATCAGATTCATATGCTACAGATAATTTTGGGTTTTTCTTTATTTTTTTTGCATATAACATTATAAATACAATTGAAACAACATTAAAAACAATATACATAAATATTCTATATCCTGCAGCAGACATAATTGGGATTCCTGCAATACCTTGAGCAATGGCAACACTAAAAGGATTCATCCAAGAAGTAGCAAACCCAATTTGAGTTGCAACATAGGTTATCATTACACCAACAACAGCATCATAACCCATAGCAATAATAAGAGGTACAATTATCATAGCAAAAGGTATTGCTTCTTCTCCCATTCCAAATACTGCTCCACCTAATGAGAACAATAAAAATAATATTGGAATTATAGCAATTTCCTTTCCTTGAGTTTTAGAAATAATATTTTCAATACCAGACTCTACAGCCCCAGTCCTGAGTATTATCCCAAAAGCTCCTCCAACTACCAATATAAAAGCTACAACCCCAACTGCTGAACCCCATTTGTCACCCTTTACCAATCCTTCAAACATATAATTTAAAAACCCTATTTCTCCATCTTTTTCAAAAAGTTTAATTCCCTTTCTTTCTCCAGAACCTATATACTTTCCATACTCTTGAACTACTTTAAAAATAAATTTTCCGTCCTTTTCTATATCTAAAGCAGTAGCTTTTGTCTTCTGTATTGTACCAATAGATTCTTCTGAACCTTTTTTAAATAAAACTGCTTCTTCCTCACCTGTAGAATCTAAAATATAACTCTCTCCATCTAATTCAAAATTTGTACTTTCTCCATCCTTCAATTCTATAACCATATCATTATTAGAATCATAAACTTTATACAATACCTCAAATCTACCTACAGGAATAACATAAGTTAAAATTGCTGCAACTAACACTATAAAAAATATTATTACATACGTATCAGGAATTCTATGTTTTTTACCTATTTTTGATCTTTTAGCCATTTTTATCCACCATTCCTTTTTATAATAATTACAATATTCACCTTTCAAAACTTATATTCTATAGCTTTCACCACCCATTCAATTCTCACTAATTTGCTGTAAAACTTTTATCACATAATCTAAAATTACTACAATTAGTATTATATACAAAATCTATAATAATCTATTCAAATGTTCCTTTTACAACTGCTTGACTATTTTGAACCATAACCTGTCCCTTAGCTATAACAGTATTTATTTCAAAGGTATCTTTATCTAAAAATACTATATCTGCATCTTTTCCTTCTTTTATATAGCCTTTTTCTTTTAATTTTAAAGCATCAGCTGGATTAGCTGTAATAACTCTCAACGCTTTTTCAATTGGAATTTTTTCACATACTATAGCATCTCTTACCTCCTTGTATAAGGATGTTACTTTTCCAATACCAATGCCTACAAATTTACCATTTTCATCAAAATCAGGAAGACTTCCTTGGCCATCTGATGTAAATGTAATATTTTTTTCTGAAACTCCTTCTTCTAATGCTATTTTTAAAGCCTTGCTACATTTCGTTTCCCCTTCTTCTAAAAATTTTTTTCTAGTACTTGTAGTAAAATCTATTATCCCACCTTGTTTACCAAATTTAATTGCCTCTGCAAACAATTTTTCATTCCTATTCATATGAGTAGGTATAAATTGAGTAATAGGTATCTCTGTTTTCTTAACTATTTCTTCAATAAAATCTATTTGCCTTTCTCCATCCCCCATGTGCATATTCACAACTCCAGCTTTTCCTGAAAGAATTCCTCCAACTCTCGCATCTGCTACAAGTTTAGCAAAATCCTCTACTGTAGGTTGACTAGAACGATGATCTGACATGGCTATCTCTCCAGCCCCTATAACCTTGTCAATCAATACTATATCATCTAGCACATTTCCTGTTATAGTTCTAACAGGGATTTGATAAGAACCTGTATATATATATGTTGTTATTCCTTCTTCTTCTAATGCACGTGCTTTTGCCAATAGATTATTCATATTTCTTGTAGTTCCATCTGTCCCTAATACTCCTATTACAGTAGTTACTCCACCAAGAGTAATATCTGTTAATTGAATTTCTGGAGTTCTAGTCTTATATCCACCTTCCCCTCCACCTCCAGCTATATGAACATGAGAATCTATAAATCCTGGAACCACGTACTTTCCTCTTGCATCAATAACATCAATGTGGACAAAGTTTTCTGGGACTTCAATATTATCCACAATAAAACCTATTTTGTCCCCTACTATGAGGATATCTTTTTCTCCTAAATAAGTAGGATCATATACTTCTCCATTTTTTATAAGTCTAAGCAAAACATCCCCTCCTAAAAAATCTATCATATTAATTATTTATCATTAAAAACTTTTTGTCAAAAAATAATACCTCCTTGTTGTTGTTAAACCTATTGTATTGTAACTATACATCCCATCTAAAAAAGCTTTTGAAACTCTATTTATTTCTTCTTCACATATTATTTCATATATCAACTTTTCTGCATCTGCCTCAATAATTAATGATGAACGTGATAATTTAAATTCATCTAATTGCTTTCTTGTCAAGTTTGATACACTTCCAACAATCATCATTAATCTAGAGAAGTCAAACATATGTGACACGACCTCTGAAAAATTATCTCTAAATAATGCTGTGATTTTAAAAAATTACTAATAATTATTTGTGATATCTTGATCGTTAACAAATTCGATTCCATTGTCTGTTTGCACTAATTCAACTTTAAATCCTAATTTATCTTCTAATCGTTTT
>CAYUTQ010000061.1:0-4385 GCA_964447805.1 uncultured Clostridia bacterium | reverse complement strand
TTTAGATTATATAAAAATGAATATACATTCATGCCACTAAATAAGATGATTTTATTAAAAAATATATTTAGATTAGTGAACCTTTGTAAGAATATATTTTTGTAAAAGATAATTGAACTTTGTGAAAGTATTAATTACTGCCATTTCCTATACATCGTAACTATTTAGTGGTATAATAAAAATAATAAAATATTGTACAGACCCAAGTGTGTATAAATATGGGTCTTTTTGTATGAATTCAAACAAATTAAATAAATTTACAATAAATAAAAAGAGGTGGAAATAATGAAATTGGAAAATTTAACTTTTAAGGGAGGGGCTCATGTGCCTCATTTAAAAAAGTTAACTAAAAATATTCCATTGGAAAGAATTAAGGAACCTAAAAAAGTTATTATACCTTTACAACAACATATAGGTGCACCTTGTGAGCCTATAGTAAAGGTTGGAGATAAGGTAAAAATAGGGCAAAAAATAGGACAACCACAGGCTTTTGTATCTGCTCCAGTTCATTCTAGTATAGCGGGTACAGTTAAATCTATTGGTTCTCATATATCCCCAATAGGAATGAAAGTTAACTCTGTTACTATTGAGGCTGATGGAAGTGATGCTTTAGATAATACGTTACGACCACACAATAGTTTAAATGAACTAACTAAAGAAGAGATATTAGAAATTATAAAAGATGCTGGAATAACTGGAATGGGTGGAGCAGGATTTCCAACACATGTGAAATTATCTCCGCCATCAGATAAAAAGATTGATACTGTTATTATAAATGGTTCAGAATGTGAACCTTATTTAACATCAGATTATAGGCTTATGGTTGAAAAGCCAGAAGCTATAGTATTTGGGACAAAAGCTATTATGAAGGCTGTAGGTGTAGAAAAAAGCTTTATTGCTATTGAAGACAATAAGCCAGAAGCTATTAAAAAATTGAAAGAGGTTTGTAAAAATGACCAAAGCATTCAAATAGTTTCGTTGAAATCTAAATATCCTCAAGGAGATGAAAAAAGAGTAATAAATGCAATAACAGGTAGAGAAGTACCATCTGGTGGTCTGCCAATGGATGTGGGAGCAATAGTAAGCAATATTGGTACTGCAAATGCTATAGGTGAAGCTATAAGAGAAGGAAAACCACTTTATGAAAGAATTGTTACTGTAACTGGAAAAGGAATAAAAAATCCTAAAAATTTAATTGTGAAAATTGGAACTCCCTTTAGTGAAGTTATAAAGCAATGTGGTGGATATAGTGGAGTGCCAGGTAAAATTATTATGGGTGGCCCAATGATGGGAATTAGTCAATATACTGATGAAGTACCTGTAATTAAAGGAACTAGTGGCATACTTGTATTAACACAGGAAGAAGCAAGGCCTAGACCAGTACAACCTTGTATAAAATGTGGAAAATGTTTAGAAGTATGTCCTGTAAACTTAGAGCCATTATATTTAAATAAATTTGCATTAAAACAAATGTTTGATCAAGCAGAAGAATATCATGTATTAGATTGTATTGAATGTGGTTCATGTTCATATATATGTCCTTCTAAAAGACCTTTAGTAGATTCTATTAGATTAGCTAAAAAAGAAATAATATCAAAAAGAAAAAAATCATAAAATAGAAATGGATAGGAGGAGAATGTTTATGGAAAATAAAATTATGACTTCTGTCGGTGCAGAAGATATTATAAAAGAAGGAAAATTAATAGCAACTTCATCACCTCATTTAAGATCTGAAGAATCAGTTCAAAGAATTATGTTAGATGTTATTATAGCATTAATTCCTGCGTTTATAGGAAGTATTTATTTTTTTGGCATAAATGCTTTTAAATTGGTATTAATTTCTGTTATATCGTCAGTTGCTTTTGAAGCTTTAATTCAAAAGGTTTTTAATAAACCAATAACTATAAATGATTTAAGTGCAGTAATTACTGGAATATTATTAGCTTTTAATTTACCACCTACAGCACCATGGTGGATACCTGTAGTAGGATCAGCTTTTGCAATTATTATTGTGAAACAATTTTTTGGAGGATTAGGTTCAAATTTTATGAATCCAGCATTGGCTGCTAGAGCAATGCTTCTTACATCTTGGCCAACAATAATGACAAATTTTGTGGGAACTGATCCTGACGTTATTACTCAAGCAACACCTTTATCTATTTTGAAAACTATTTCAGAGACAGGTACATCTAATGCCGGAGTGAATTTACCAGAGTTAAAGGAATTGTTTGTAGGTAATATTGGAGGTTGTATAGGTGAAACTTCAGCTTTATTATTATTAGTTGGAGCTATTTATTTATTAATTAGAGGTGTAATTAACTGGCGTATTCCAACAGCGTATATAGTTACTACTTTTATTATGTTGTTACTATTTGGAGTAGGAATTGAATATGTCCCCTATCACTTATTATCTGGTGGACTTATATTAGGAGCATTTTTTATGGCTACAGATTATTCATCATCGCCAGTAACACCAAAGGGCCAAATTATTTTTGGCGTTGGTGCAGGATTTTTAACTGCATTGATAAGAGTAAAGGGTGGCTATCCAGAAGGCGTATCTTATTCTATTTTATTAATGAATGTAGCTACACCTCTTATTGAGAAACTTACAAAGCCAAAAGTATTTGGGGAGGTGGAGTAAATGAATGAGACACTGAAATTAGGATTAATTTTATTTATTATTACTGCAGTATCGGCTACAGTGTTAGGAATTTCAAACAATATTACTGAAGCTAAAATAGCCGAAGCAGATAAGATGGCAAATGATGCTGCTAGGAAAGCAACTTTATCTATTGCAGAACATTTTGATCCTTTAGATGAAAGTAAAATTAATGAAATAAAAAGTACTAATCCAGAGGTATTGGAAATTTTTGAGGGATTAGATAATAATGATGAATTGGTTGGTTATGTCATTAAAACAGAAGTTTCTGGCTTTGGTGGAGATATAGAAATGATGACAGGAATATCATTAGAAGGGAAAATAACAGGAATGGAAGTATTAAATCATTCAGAAACTCCAGGGTTAGGAGCAAATGCAACGGAACCTAAATTTCAAGAAAGATTTAATGACAGACCTATAGATGAGCCATTAGTTGTAGTTAAGGATGAAGCCAATGAAGAAAATGAAATATTAGCAATTACTAGTGCAACTATAACTTCTAATGCTGTAACTCAAGGCGTAAATATTGCTAGAGAAGTATTTGTGAATAATTTTGCTAATTAATTTAGTTGTTGGAGGTGTAAAAAATTGAAACTTTCTGAAATTTTTTATAATGGGTTGGTAAAAGAAAATCCAATATTTGTACAATTAATAGGAATGTGTTCTGTATTAGCTGTAACAACATCAGCTAAAAATGGACTAGCTATGGGATTAGCTGTTGTATTTGTTTTGGTAGGTTCTAATTTGGTTATTTCATTATTGAAAAATATAATACCAGATAAAATTCGTATTCCTGCTTTTGTAGTTGTTATTGCAACTTTTGTAACTATAATAGAAATGTTTATGAAGGCATATGCTCAGGATTTATATAATGCTTTAGGATTGTTTATTCCTTTAATCGTTGTAAATTGTATTATATTAGCTAGAGCAGAAGCTTTTGCTTCAAAGAATGGTGTATTGGCCTCTGTTGTGGATGGCTTAGGAATGGGATTGGGATATACCTTAGCCTTAGTTATACTAGGTAGTTTGAGAGAAATCATAGGAGCAGGGAGCATATTTGGTTATCAATTGTTTAGTGATGCATATCAACCTGCTTTAATATTTATAATGCCTCCAGGAGCGTTTATATTACTGGGAATTCTCATTGGAATATTTAATAAGATAAGAAGTAATAAAGCGGCTTCTGAGATGGAAGTAAAGGAGGAAGCTTAGATGAATTTGTTTACCATACTTGTTAGTACTATTTTTGTAAATAATTTTGTTTTAGCACGTTTTTTAGGAATTTGTCCATTTTTAGGAGTCTCTAATGAGACTGAAACTGCTACTGGTATGGGTATAGCTGTTACTTTTGTAGTTACATTGTCTTCTATAATAACTTATATAATTCAAAAGTTAATATTAGATCCATTAAAATTAGAATATCTTCAAACAATAGTATTTATTTTAATTATTGCTGCATTAGTCCAATTTGTTGAAATGGTTATGAAAAAGTCAAGTCCTAACTTATATCAAGCTTTAGGAGTATATTTACCTCTTATTACTACTAATTGTGTTGTATTAGGAGTTGCTATTTTAAATATACAAGAAGGCTATAATTTAATTGAAACTATTGTAAATGCAATAGGTGCTTCTATAGGTTTTAGTTTAGCACTTATTCTAATGGCAGGTATTAGAGAAAAGTTAAAACTTGCAGATATTCCTGAAGCCCTTGAAGGCTTTCCAATTG
>CAYUTQ010000060.1:0-4885 GCA_964447805.1 uncultured Clostridia bacterium | reverse complement strand
ATGATACAAAATATAAATATTCCACTCTTATTAATATTATTATGAATATATTATATAAAAAGGGGTGGTATTTTTGAAGTTTTATTTTGTATATAAAAAGAAAAAACATATTTTGTACATTATTATAATAATTGCCATTATTTTATATCTTTATAACTATATTGATAAAAACATAAGACCAACAGTTGTTGCAATTTCTGAGATTGAGGCAAGAGCTATAACTACTGAAGCAATTAATGAAACAGTAAAGCATAAAATCACAGGAGATATAAATTATAATGATTTAATAAATGTAGAATATGATAGCTTGGGGCGAGTAACATTAATGCAAGCCAATACTATACTTATGAATAATATTGCTTCAGAAGTGGCTTTAGAGGTTCAAGAACAAATGAAGAAAATATCTAAATCTAAAATTAAAGTTCCATTAAGTAATGCATTTGATACCCAATTAATAACTCTTCCTAGTATAAAACTTCAAATAATACCACAAGGAGCAGTAACAGTAGATTTTGCAACTGAATTTGAAGCATCAGGAATTAATCAGACAAGGCATAGAATATATTTAATTGTTATAACAGATATAAAAATAATTGTTCCTTTAGTATCAGAAAATATTAAAATTGCGACTAATATACCAATTGCAGAAACAATTATTGTTGGAGATGTACCTGAACAATTTATTAATATACCAGAGGACGATTTGTTAAAAATAGTTAGATAGTAGGATTTGAATATGTTATTATAAAATAACAAGGATGATTTTTAAAGTGTTATAAATATATTATAACTGATTTAAATATGTATAATAGATGGAAGGTGATATATTGATAAATAATAAAAGTATAAGAGAGAAAGTATTGATTGTAGGAATAAATTTATCTAATTATTCAATAGATATTAGCAGTTCTATGGATGAATTGGCTAAATTAGTGGAGGCTGCTAATGGTGAAGTAATAGCTCAAATTGTTCAAAAGAGAGAAAGTATTGATTCTGCATATTTCATAGGAAAGGGGAAGGCAGAAGAAATTGCTGATTATTGTAGTAAATTAAATATAGATACAGTAGTTTTTAATGATGAATTATCTGGAGCTCAGTTGAGAAATTTAGAGGATACAATAGATAGAAAAATAATAGATAGGACTAATCTAATATTAGATATTTTTGCAACTAGAGCTACTACAAAGGAAGGCAAATTGCAAGTGAAATTAGCTCAACTAAAATATAGATTACCAAGACTTGTAGGTTTTAGAGATTATCTCTCTAGAGAAGGTGGAGGTATTGGTACAAGGGGCCCAGGAGAACAAAAGTTGGAAACAGATAGGCGCCATATTCTTAGAGAAATAAATAATATAGAAAAAGAATTAAAAAACATTGAAAAAGTAAGAGAAATAAAAAGAAAAAGAAGAGTTAATTCAAGGCTTCCAATTGTAGCATTGGTAGGTTACACTAACGCTGGAAAATCAACTTTGCTAAATAAAATAATTGAGGAAAATGAGGATTATGATGAAAAGAAAAAAGTATTTGTCTATGACATGTTATTTGCAACTTTAGATACATCTTTTCGTAGGGGCAAATTACCAAATGGTCAGAAGTTTTTAATTACAGATACAGTTGGTTTTGTTAGTAAATTACCTACTCATTTAGTAGAGGCTTTTAAAGGTACATTGGAAGAAGTAAAATATGCAGATTTAATACTTCATGTAGTGGATGCATCGAACGAAGATTTAGATATACAAATAAGCACAACTTACAATATATTAAAAGAGTTAGAAGTTCTTAACAAACCTATAATAACAGTCTTTAATAAAATAGATAAAACAAATATTGAAAATATTATTTTTAATAATAACTATGTTGATAATAAAATAATTGTTTCAGCAAGAGAAGGCAAAAACATAGAACAATTATTGGATATGATACAGGAGTTATTGCCTCAGAAATTTATTAAGACCACTTTTAAAATTCCTTATGACAAACAAGAAATATTGTCATATATATGTGATAATTATGAAGTTGAAAAATTAGATTATTTAAAAGATGGTAGTTCAGTAGTAGTAAATATAAATCAAATAGACTATGAAAAATATAAAATGTTTGAGGAAGTATAGGTGATATTATGTATGGAAAGAGTATTTGGAATAATATTAAAAATTTAGAAGATCATTATATAACTTATTTATTATACAGAGAAGGAAAATCAGTAGATACTATTTCTGTTATTAGACGAATGGACAGAAAGCAGGTAGAAAAACATATTATTAAAAGCAAGATGGAATTAAACACCAAAAAAGAGAAAGAAAAAGATTATTTAGTTGATTTAATAAGTCTGCCAAAAAGTGAGAGAATAAGTCGTTTACAAAATATGACTGGTAAGGAAAAAGAATTTTTGTCAAGAGAAATTTATGAAAGATATATTTCTTTTAAAAATTATGAAGATAGAATGATACTTATTTGGTTTATAGGAGAATTAAAAAATGAGAAATTACTCCCAATTTTGAGGATGGAATTATCTAGAAATAATGGAAATTTAAGAAGGCTTTCTTGTTCTGCTCTTGGGAAAATAAATAACAAAAATACAAAAGAATGGTTGGAAAAAGCATTAGGAGATAATAATGCTCAAGTGAGGCAATATGCAGCAAAGTCTTTATCTAATATTGGAGATGAAAAGTCTATTGTATTGTTGAAAAGATTGTTAAATGATGAAAAAGAATATGTGAGACGAAGTGCAAAATCATCCATAGAAAGCATAGAAAAATCGTTATAAGAATAGAGTAATTTTTTTTATTTAACATATAATAAATATGAATAGAAAATATTTTTTTATTGTGTTGCAATAGTTATAAATATAGGGTATTATAAAAATAATAATAAGGAGGAGGCGGTGGCGTCTAATGATTGTGAGAAATTGTGCTGGGGGAGTTGTGTTTTACAAAGATAAGGTATTTATATTAAAAAATGACAAAGATCAATGGGTATTACCTAAGGGAAAAATTCGTAATGGTTTACTTCCTACTCAAACGGCTATTAGTCGTGTGAAGTTTGAAACTGGTGTGAAAGCCGATATTATTTCAACTGCGGGAGAAACTAGTTACGAATTTTTTTCTTTATCTAGAGAACAACCAGTTTACAATATGATTACATGGTACATTATGGAAGCTAGAAAGAGTGATTTTGAAGTAAATATAGAGGAAGGTTTTGAAGATGGTGGTTTTTTCAAAATAGATGAAGCTTTAGAAAAAATAACTCATAATCAAGATAAGTCTCTTGTAAATTTGTCATATAAAAAATATATAGATTTAAAGAAAGATTTTGAAATAGATAAAGTTTATGCATAAAGGGTAAATTTACCCTTTATTTTTTTTTGAGATTAAATAGTGCTATACTAATTATAGTATTATTTATATGGAGGGAAGTAAAATGAATACTGGTTATAAAACTGTATATAGAAAAGGTATAGGTGAAATAATTATAAAAAAGTCTAGATTTATTGGTTATGCAGCTCCTATTTCTAATGAGAATGAGGCTTTAAAATTTATTGAAGAAATCAAATCTGTACATAGGGATGCTACTCATAATGTATATGCCTATGCTTTGGGACTAGATAGTAATATACAGCGTTTTAGTGATGATGGAGAACCTAGTGGTACAGCTGGAATTCCAGTTTTAGAAGTATTAAATAAAGAAAAACTTAGGAATATTGTTGTGGTAGTGACTAGATATTTTGGAGGGACTAAGCTTGGTGCTGGAGGACTTATTAGAGCCTACACTAAAGGGGCAAGAGTAGGAATTGATGCTAGTATAATTGTTGATAAAATTCTTCATTCTAAGTTGAAATTTAGAATTGATTATACTTTGTATGGTATGATAGAAAATTATTTGCGAAGTAAAGGAATAATAATAGAAGATACAATTTATGATGATGCAGTTAATTTAATAGTATTTGTTAGAAAGGATGAAGAAGATATTTTTAGAAGAGAAATTACTGATCTATGTAGTGGTAATGTTTATTTTGAAAATTTAGATGAGGAGTATATACCTATAAAAAATGGAAAGAGATTATTTTAAAAATAAACATTAGATTTATTCATTTTTGAATAAATCTAATGTTTATTTAATAATTCATATATTCCAATGAAAAGCAAAAAAAGAGCAAAAATTTTTTTTAAATTGGCAGAACTAATTTTTAAAGCTAATTTTGAGCCTAGAATAGCTCCTATGATACCACCAACAATAATCCAAAATGCAAGTTTGAAATCAATATTTTTTTCTTTTATATGTATGATTAACGCAGCTACTGCAATAGGAATGAATACTACCAAGTTAATTCCTTGTGTTTCTTGTTGAGATAAATTAGTAAATATTATTAATGCAGGTATGAGAATAGTACCTCCACCAATTCCCATGCCACTAATAATTCCTGAAACAATGCCTATTAAAAATAATTTCATTTAATTAATAACCTTAATGCAGTAATAATAATTATAGAACCAAAAATTTTTTTGAGTACAATAGTAGGTATTTTCTTTAATAGTTTAGCACCTATTATGCTACCTATTATACCTCCTAATATTACTTTATAGGCTATGTTTAAAGGAATATTTTTACCCTTTAGATATATAATTGTACTAATTATAGTAAGAGGAAGTATTATTGCTATGGCTGTGGCATGGGCTTTATGGTCTTCTATATTTAAAATATACGTTAAAGCTGGAACTATTATAGTTCCACCTCCAGAGCCAAATAATCCGTTGGCTAAGCCAGCAATAAATCCTATTAGTAATAGTTTTAAGAATCTTTTATTCATGATAGCTCCCTTATGATATAATTATATAGTAGGAAAATTAAGGCTTTCTATTAATAATTAGTTTATCTTATTATATTT
>CAYUTQ010000059.1:0-4899 GCA_964447805.1 uncultured Clostridia bacterium | reverse complement strand
ATGTCTTCAAGTATTTGATTATATTTCTTATTTATCTCTAGTTCAGTAGTATTAAATTTAAAATTCTTAATATTTGAATTTAATTCCTCTCTAAACTGTGCTGGAATTTTTTGAAATGAAATCGTCCTTTCTTCTATAAGGTGCAATTCATTTTTTATTCGTTCAATTTTACTTTCAATATTCGGATAGATAGTTTTTAATTTCCCTAGTATGTTATTAATTTCATTTTTTACATCTCGATCGCTTTCAGTGTTTAACATTTTTTCCAATTCGATGGTAATCCATATTGCTATTTTTTCTTTTTTTAAAATAAAGCAAATCTTATGCAATAATGTTATAGTTTTTTTCCTTTCTCTCCAAAATTTAGAATCCAACTTGTACAAAAATTTTGTTATTTCATTTTCTATATCAATTTGATGTTCTTCGAATAGACGTCTAAACACTAGCGCAACAGCATCTCGAACATTTTTTGAGGGATTTTCTAATTCTTCAAAAATATAGCTAAATATTGTAGAAATGTTTTCTTGACAAATATGAAAGAGAGAATGGGTCAAGTTTGCTCTGTAATCTTTATCACTTGCGTTCAAAATGGCATTAATTAAATTCGCCCAAATTTGGTCAAAATTATTACATGCTATTTTTACCAAAGCATCAACAATTTTAACTTGAATACGATAATCATCGATTTCTAATAACTTTATTAATTTAGGAATGATTGGAATAATTTCAGATGATTTTTCCTTCCCAATTTCTCCAAATAACCATATTATTAATTCTTTCACTCTATCTTCTTCGTTATATAGGAGATTGAGTAACACGTAAAAGACCTTTTCTTTTGAAAGGAAATATGTTCCTAAAATATTGAGGAGTTCAGCAGCAGACCTTGCAACATCCTCATCTTCATCCCTTAAATTAAGAATTATAATTGAAAATAATGGTTCTAAATCCCTTAGTTTTGAGTAATCTTGATTGATTAATTTTTGAAGTATTTTAATCACATTTAATTTGACCTTCCAATCATTATCCATTAATTTTTCAGTAAAATCATCAATTAATCCATGCATTTTAGGTTTATCAAGATGAAGTGATATAATTAAATTACCAATTATCTTTACCGATAATCTTCTCACAGAGGGATCTTGGTCATACAATCGAGCATTTAATTTATCGATGGAGTTTATTAATAAATTCGGTCGATACATTGAAATTTGATATATTATTTCTAATGAAACAAGTCTTATCCATGAATTGGTATCATTTATCAATTCCGATACCTTCTTTACCACTTTTAAAGCAATTGAAGGAGATTTATCGCATATATGGTTCAAGAGCGTTAGACTTTTGTATTTAGTTTCCACATCAAAAGTCGTTTCTATAATAATAAATATTTCTTCAGTTGCTTTCTCATAATGCCCTTGAGAGATCAACTTTTCTAAAAAGTTTATATCAGGAGAAGTCAATATCGTCAATATATTTCGCTCTATCGTTATCAGTTAGGTTAATCATGAATTTTTTTTTAGAACTATTCTAAATTTATTGTTCCTACTTCCAATATTTTTTTCTATTAAGATACATATAAATCTTCAGTTTTAAATCAATATCATCAATAATACGTTCGTATATTACTTTAAATTCTAGCTATTCATACAGTTCAATGATAGCATTTCCTTCCATTGATACCCTTTCTCTATATGTTAAAATACCATCATCAACTTCTTTTTGCTTCAAAAACCCACGAGCTATATCTTTTTCAGAAATATACCCCCGCTCTCCCGCTTCAAATTGCTTTATAATTTTATTATTCTTTTTAATATCAACATTCGTATAAGTTGTTTGCTTTATATCAAAAAAAATCCTTTTTCCTTCAGTTTTACTAATAATCGCTTCAGTTACCAAGAGGTCTCCGCACCGCACTATCCCCCTCATGTCAATGTTAATTCTAATGATCTTCCCATCTCTTTCTTGGTCTAAAAAATCTTCAAATAATTTTGTTATAAATCCAAAAGAAAACAAACCATGAGCAATTACACCTTTTAATCCTGCTTTTTCAGCAATTATATCATTAGTATGGATGGGATTTGTATCTCCTGAAACTTTAGCATATGTTTTTAGCAGTTCTCTTGAAATCTGATCGAATTCATTTTTTATTACTTGACCGATTTGTATGTCAGCAGTTTTTACCAATTTAGTATCCTCCAGGCCTAATACCTATTCTTGAAGTGACATTGCATACCAATTCATCGTTCTGATTCTTAATTTTAGCATGGAGATTTCCAAAAAGCATTTTATTTTTTTCAACAAACCAAAATTCACCCCAACTTGCGGTTCCGGTTAATTTATCACCATTTTTAACATCAACACAGCCCTCCCAGTCGTAAATATTTCCTGCATGGAGCATTTTATTCGTATTGAGTAGGAATGGCCTTTCAATCCCGCCTTGCTGGAATTTTTCTCCCAAGACTAATTTATACAAGGTTTTAATCGTATATACGTTCGCCCATGAACGAATCGCTACAATACCATCCTCTTCTGAACCAATATATTTTGTGTCAGTTTTTCTATATATTCTGGCAAAATTAACTAGATTTTTATATCTCACGGTAATTTTTTCAGATCCTTCTATTTTCCTGCCAGGTAATGTAGCGATTAGGAATTCTGCATTTTTTTTTATTTCTTCAGCATTCATCGTTTATAAACAAAAATATAATCTAAAATATTCTTGAATAATATTTATCATCTTCTTTTTTTTCTTTAAAATAACTTTGTATTCTTGAATTCGATCTCGAACCATTCAAGATAGTACACGGGAGCTCGTATCTTTTTATCAGTGTCAATGAAAAAGAGTCAATTGGCATTGAATTTTTTAATTCATTGTTATTATCCTTTTTAATGTGAAGAACTTGAGCATGTAATAAGGTCTCGTATTCTTCAGTTGAGATATGTTTTATTAGCTTGCTACTTTTCCCGTGCTTAATCATTATCCCATCAACATTTTTAATGAAGAAGCATTCGTTTAATCTTAATTTTTTAGCGAAGAATAAAGTTATAGAATCTGAGGTTACATCCCAACTGTGAGGTAATGGATCATTATCTTTAAGATAATTATATGGTAAAAAAATTGAGATAAGGGTACCTTTTATATTATTTACTGCTTCTTTTATTTTCTTTAGATTATCAAACAGTTTAGTAAAAGGCAATTTTTCATGTAAGTCAATGCCATTCAGATCTATGGCATATATTGCCATCCAATGGGATAAATCATTACCTAGTCTAAATTCTTTGTCTAATTTTCGTATAAAATTAGCACGTGAACCCCCTCCAGGAATTATTACAACATTTTGAATGACACCTTCATCAATAATGGACTGTAATTGCATAATAGTAGCGCTTAAATCGGTAGTATTTTCAAATATCTTACCACCTATTTTTACTATTATCGTTTTTTTTATCATCTTTACACACGTCATTCCATTTGATAATTTAATGCTCCTGCCACAGCAAATGCTGATGAACTGACATTATCAGGGATTTTCGTAAGCTTTTCATAAATTTCTATATTGTGATATCCAAGATTTTGTAATGATGGCCTTATCAAAAATTCGGCAGATAATCCTGTTATGACAAATTTAGGATTATTTTGAAATTCAGGATGAGAAACGGTAAAATTTTCCAGAAAAAGCTTGATTTCTTGTGAGATGATTTTTAATTGCCTATTATATATAAACTTCGCTATTTCTCTTATTTCCTCTATTGATACAGTATCGATATCCGCGCATATTATCCGTGCCAATCTCGCATGACAATCTTCGATAGATTTCGATCGATTATCGGCAGTATCATTAAGATATTCCTGTTCAGCTATATTGTTCAAAATACGATGAACATCTGATATTAAAGCAAATTTTTCAAAAGAAATGCGTACCATTGCCCCCCGAAAAGGGACAAAATGTGTAATAGAGGGTATCGATGCCCTTAAACCACCAGTATAGATTAATTCATGGTGAATTAACCTAGAAACGTCATCCTTTCCTTTAGGTATTGGGATTGATTTAGAAATGGGGATAATGTCTATTGTGGTCGATCCTGCATCGATTAAGATGCATTGAGATATAAAATGCCCCAGAAATAATGATGTTGATACCCAATTTGCTGCTACGATACTCATGTAATTATTTTTTGCTTCATTAAAAGAAATATAGGTATTATTTGTACTTATAAACACCATTTTTTGGTTTCTAAAAACTCTTTCAAGGGCATCTAAAATAGTAAAAATTCCTTCTTTTTTAGATTTGAATGCATCGGACAACTCTGCAGTAATACTAATAGCAATATAATCAAGATCACGTTTATTGAATTTGTTCTTTACTAGTAATTTATCGACTATTTCTTCGAATATTTTAGGAATTTTATCAAGGGAGTGCTCCCAAAAAGGAAAATATTCAATGCAGGAAAATGTTTTTTTGATCATGTTATTTTCAAAAAATATAAGAGCTGCTTTCGTATTTGCACCTCCAATGTCTAAACCCAATATTAGCAATTTCTTCATGTCGATATTAGGCGTGGAAACCACCGACTTCAGTCGGTGGAGGAAACGCCACCTCTCGTTTTTTGATTCTCGATATATTGTCGAATAATATCACCAGATACTTTTCCAGCAGTTCCACAATAATAACTTGCCGACCACAGATGCCCCCCCCATAAAGATCGCTTTAATTCTGGGTGTTGGATAAAGAGTTTTCTTGCCGAAATTCCCTTTAATAGTTTAGCAATTTTAGACGGGGCATCAAACGGTGGCGTGGTGATAAAGATGTGGATGTGATCTGGCATGATTTCAATTGCTTTAATTTTCCACTTGTATTTATTGCATATTTCTTGAAACATGCGTTTTAGATCGTCATC
>CAYUTQ010000058.1:0-6535 GCA_964447805.1 uncultured Clostridia bacterium | reverse complement strand
AAATTGGTGCTAATATTTTAATATTTATGGGACATTTTTAAAAGTGCTTGACAGATTTATAAATGTATTAGCTGAATTTCAAAGTCATAGTTTATATATTGGAAATATAATAAAATTCAAAGAAAAAAATACTAAAATTAGCTATAATTCAAATATTCCAGAAAATAAGCTAGAAGAAATTAAAATTCGAGATCTCTCTTTTTCATATCCATCTATGTCAAATAAAATATTAAATAACATTAATCTAAATATAAAAAAAGGAGAAACGATTGGAATTGTAGGTAGGAATGGTGCAGGTAAAACTACATTAATCAAACTAATTTTAAATTTATATGAACCTACAAATGGAGAAATTTTACTTGGAAATAAAAATATACAACAATTCAACCCAGAAAGTTATAGATATGGATTTGGAATAATATTTCAAGATTTCAATTTATATGCCTTATCTTTAAGGGAAAACGTAATCATGGAGGGTATAAACAATAACGCATCACATAAGGATATATCTAATATTGACAAAAAAATAATTAATTCATTTAAATATATTGATTTTAATAAATTTTTTGAAGATAAAAATATAAATTTAGATATATCCATTTCAAATGAAATTGATGATAACGGTAAGTTATTTTCAGGTGGTGAAGCTCAAAAAATTGCACTATCTAGAATTGTATATAGCGATAGAAATTACATTATTTTAGATGAACCTTCGAGTGCTTTAGATCCAATATCTGAATATAACTTCAACAAAAAAATAATTGAATTCTCTAAGAACAAAACAGTTTTTATAATCTCTCATAGATTATCTACTACGTCTTTATGTGACAGAATTTTATTTATAGAAAATGGCCAAATAGTGGAACAAGGTACTCACAAAGAGCTAATGGAATTGAACGGGAAATATAAATATATGTATAATATTCAAGCTCAAAAATATTTGGAGGATTTAGGAGCACAAGGGGACAGTCCCCTTGTGCTCCTAAGTCCTCCAGCTACTTCCATGTCATTGACCCACTCAGTATATTTTTCATAATCCTCTACATTTATTGGAGATAAATAACATTTTTGTCCTATGATTTTTTTAAAATACATAATAAATTTCCCCCCTTTTACAGTTTCAAGCAAGCTTCAACAGCAAGCCAAAATAATTTTTCCCTTATATCGCCCCTTGCATTCCAATTCCTTGAATCCCATTCTTCACAACTTACATCGTCTCCACCATATAAAATTTGTCCAAACTTTACACCTCTAAATTTTGACACTGCAAAGAAAGCTGCTGCCTCCATTTCAACAGTTACACATCCTTCTTCTTTTCTCAATTTTATCTTTTGTGGTGTTTCTCTATAGAAGGCATCTGTTGTCCAGGTCTTTGATAGTAAGTACTTACACTTATGACTTTCTAAAACTTCTCTTATCACTCCTACCGCCTCTTTGTTAGCTTCCACTTCTCTGCTTGGCGAAAGATAATGATACGATACCCCCTCATCTCTTACTGCTGAAACTGGTATCACAACGTGTCCAACTGCAATTTCTCTATTTAAAACCCCAGCGCCACCACAGGCAATAAATTTATTCATACCCATAGCTATTGCCTCTTCTAATACTGCAGCAGCCATTGGTGCCCCTACTCCTGGATTAAAAACAATAACTTTATTCCCTTCAAATTCTAATTCATAAATAGGGTTTTCTCCCATTTCAGATTTTAAAAAAGCTATAGGCTTTAATTTACCCTTATTCTTTAATTCCTGTAAAACATCATTAAAAAAACACATCACCCCATACTCTGGTATATCAATTTTTTTTATTATATTATGTGGTTCAATAACTGCCTCTTTCGTATCATCGAACTCTAATATTGGAAATTCCTTTTTTAACAAATCGATTCCCCTCTGCTATTCTTTCTTACATGTATATATATCCATGTCACGCTTTAAATAAATCATACATAAATTTATCATCTGCTTCATCAATATGTCCACCACTTCATCTAAAAATACTGCACACTATTTATATATAAAAAAACCCACATAATCACTTTTTAAATAGTGACTCCGCAGGTTTAATTTTTAATCTGCGTGTAGAAAATTTCTATATACCTTTAAAAACTTTTCCTGTACCGCTTAAGCATAGCTCTACTTCAAATATGCCCTAGATACACTCACCCTTTTGATTGTAGTATATATTAACACATTGGTTAAAATTGTCAATAGCTGCTTCCTAGCCTACTTTCATATCTCACTATATCTAATAAATCAAAAATACTAAATAGAGTTGATAATATTATCAATACTCTTTTATTTCTTCGCCTAGAAGTATCATTAAAGCTTCTATTTCTTAATTCTTCACCTAAAGCTATCTGGTTTTCAACATTATATAATCTTATGCTACTATCATCTTGTTTCTATCTATACTATATTCCTTAACTATTTCATCTTTTTGATATTATTGCATTCTATAATTTCTTCAATAAGATAAGTGTCATCATTATTCATAAAATCCCAATATAAACACACCTATACTTATCATTAAAATAGTAAAAAGCACAAAGGGACTGTCCGAGGCCACTGAAAAAGTAGTCTTAAAAATTTCTCCTGACTCTTAAATTATTATTAAATTACAATTTTTTTATATAATATTGAATTAAACCTAAAAACACATAAATATGAAGATAATTTAAAGAATAGTATGCTTGCTATCCTCTTTAAATTAACTGCAATTGCAGTTAATTTTGATTGAATAGACATGCCTTGCCGACCGTATCCTCGGACATGGTTTAGTCCATAGTGGTTTTTAATTTCTCCATCTTCCCATTCTTGTCAAGCTCTTTCTTTATACTTTTCTTTAAATTCATCTGTTTTTTGTTCTTGATTTACAATTTCAACTATAATTTCATCTAGAATTATATCATTTAGTCTATGTACTCTGAATTTTGATAACAAACTTGCATCTGGTAAATCTTCATCTGGATTTATTCCTAAAAAACACATAAAAGCTAAGTTTAGAGAAGCTTCTTCTATTACTTTTTCATCTGATAAATTGTATAAATACTGCAATATCAATAATCTTATCATCAATTCAGGATCTTTAGCAGGTCTGCCATAGTACTTGTTGTAGGATTCTTCAAATAATTCTGTTACAAAACTTAAATCTATAGCACTATTTATTAATTTTAGTGTATGATTTTCTGGTATTTTATTATATAATATTGAGTAAATGCTTAATTGATTATTTTTGTCGATCATATTTCATAGAATAAAATTCATCTACTCCACCATCAAAAGTACTTTTCATATATTTATCTTTGATTTCAAATCCTATACTTTTATAACAATTAATAGCCCTTCTATTAAAACTTCTTACTTCAAGTGTTATCGGATATTTAGGAAATCTTCTTATACATTCTTGAACTAATAATTTCATAATATCTTTTCCGTGACCCTTTCCACAAAAAGATGGTTTTAATCCAATACCAATGACTGCTTTACCTTCTTTTTCACTTATCCTACCATAAGAAACTAATTCGTCATTTAAAAGTATTTCTATAAATTCTAATTCTCTTTCCTCTTTTATCGACAAACTCCATTTGTTTTCTACTACAACATCCCAATCCGAGAAATTATATATAGAATATTCATCCTCATATTTCCAACTACATATTTCCTTTGCATAATCTTCTGATAAGGATTTCAAAACATAATTTTCCATTATATATCTCCTTTTTATAAGTATTAATATAACTAATCATTCGTTTTAATTGTTTCGGTGTAGCTTAACACCTAGAAGCAATTAATCGTTTAAATCTATATATATAACCAATAATGTTGCAAAAATAAATATCAATAATAATGGCAACAGATTTGATAGATTTAACTTATTGGCACACACATTTGAAAAATCCTATGCTGCTGGTAATATCTTTCCAAGTTTCTGAAATAAACATAGGTTTTGAATATTTTTGAGAAAATCGAGGTATGAGGGAACATCATCAACCAACTCCTGATACTTAACAACACGCAGACCTGAATTTTTCTATGTGAGTATGAAAGCAGTTTTCATACTTTTATTAACTCTATTGTCCAATTAAATAAGTACTCGAACATTGTATCAAATGGTGTTTCAAGCAACTACACAACAAAACACCAGTGGTTTTCTTATGCACATTGGATGTTTGGAAAAGTATCCACATTTTCTCGCCCGTTCTTGTAAAAAGCTACGGAAAAAAGGAAACCCAAACCCACAAATTGAAATTTGTTGCTTATTTCTTATTCTTTATAAAATGAAAATCACAGTATTCGGCACCTTTGCCTAATGTTCCTTTTCGATAAAAACGAATCTGTGGCATAAGTCCGCTAAAAGCAATATCATCATTTTCGCAGAAAACGGCACATAATTCGGGGCAGCCTTCCATATCGCACAAGTCCTTATAAATACAACGTTTCAAATTGAAGTGAATTTCTTTCCCATCACACCGAATCCATTCAGTTTCCCAACCAGCATCAGGATAGTTCTTTTTCATGACACCTTTGACAAACAGACGATACATCAGATAAGCACAAGGTAGTTTTGTGACCTTTGCCTGATCGATTTTTTTGATTTCAGCGGCACGAACAGTTTCTTTTCTTACATATGTCAGTGCTTCCTGCTCGTTATATCCCAAATTTCTTAATACCTTGTAATAAGCCATTGTCGGAAACAAATTCATTGTCAAATGAAAGCGAATTACTTCATTCTTCTTATAATCGGCAACTTCACATAACTTCTCATAGAGTGCTTCAACAGACGAAAATATTTCATTACCTCTTTGTAGTCCAAATTCTAAAATACAGTCATCTTTCAGAAAAAATAGATTTGTATCTAATATTGTACCCATAATTCACCTCTAAAAATTATTTTTCTCAGACATTAACTCAACAAATATCAGGCAAACAATATAATATCAATTAACCGGTCATAAAAAGCTAAAGGACATGGAGAAGTCCGTTTATCACAAACCACCGTACCGCAGAGCACTTTGAGAAAACTTCTCTTTTTCTCCCATTATAAAAAAACAAAGAAAGTTAACGCCACAACAAAGGACAAAACACATATCGCTCCACAAATGTAAAAGTTGACCATAAACACAGCTATCCCAAGTAATAACGGACAGCACAGCAGAGCCGTAAAGCCCAAAACAGATCCGATGCCATATATTTTTGAAGAAGTATCCTGATTTTCCCGGTCTTCATTAATAGGGAAAATACTTGAAAGAATTTCACAGACGAGACCATATAATGCTACAAGAACGCATATTACTACGGATAATCCGTTTGCAAAAAACGATTGAATTATACATCCGCCAATAATGAAAACAAGACCGAAAATGATACACCATATATTGTAATACCATTTTACCGGACTTTGCTTGCATCTCAACACACTTAAAGCCATCTTTTTATGGTCATAACCCTTATAATATCTTACAAGAGTATATTGTTTCTTATTTTCTCTAATTAAATGATTTACCTTATCATTTTGCAACCTTTAAATAATCATTATGTCATATAAATTTATCTATATTTTTATAAACCTCTTCAAATTTTTTATAATATTTTTAGGATAGAGCTTCAAACAAACCCATTGGATTATCAATGCTTCATGCCCATGTCTTTATTATAGCACGTTCTCCGTAAGCGGAGTCAGAGAAAAATTAAACTTTAGATTAAAATTAAATTTCTATTAAAGTTTTGTTAAAGTAAGACAAGTAGTAGAACTAGCCTGGATTAGTCCTTTAAATTCAAGCTAAAATATTCTTCTAATCCATCTATTATTGAATCTACCATCTTATTCTGATAATCATCTGTCAGTAAAAGTTTTTCTTCCTTTTCATTAGATAAAAACCCACATTCAATTATTATAGCTGGCATCTTTGTCTGATTCAGTACAATTAAATCTTCTCTTTCTATTATTCCCTTATCATTAGCTCCAGTTCCATTAATTAGTGACTTCATCATGATTTGTGCCAATTCATTATTATTTAAATCACCAATAGTACTTTCTCTATTTGGATAATAAAGTACCTGAATCCCATTTGTAGAATTATTATTTTCCATAGCATTACCATGTATGCTAATAAATACCCTAGCCTTCTTTTTATTTGCTAATTTTGCTCTTACAAGATTGTCCACATATTCATCACTATCTCTAGTTAAAATAACTTTATAGCCATTTGACTTTAATTTTTTCTTTAGTTTTTTAGAAACCTCTAGATTGATATTTTTTTCATAATTACCACTAAATCCAATAGTTCCTGGATCTTTTCCTCCATGTCCACCATCTATTACTATGACCTTTTCTAAAGATTTAAAGTTAAAGCCTAGAAAGAGAATCCCTTTCATAATAATTAATATAACTAAAGCTAATAATATAGCTAAAAATACTCGTTTGATTTTCCTAGACAACAACTGTTCCCCCTTATACTGATGACCATTACATAAACTACCCTTCTATAATTTCTTTTTTATACTTATTGTACATCTTTGATATAGAAATATAT
>CAYUTQ010000057.1:0-6714 GCA_964447805.1 uncultured Clostridia bacterium | reverse complement strand
CCCATCGCTGCATCGACATCGCGATGATGAAACCCCCGAGGAAGAGGAAGATCATAAAATGAAACTATTTTTCCCAATATATTTCAATTTTATCATAATCTTTTAATGATTCCATATATTTTGCATCTCGACCATTGACTTTTAATACTAATTTTCCTTTACTTTTTGTTAAATCAAAATTTATATAATTAAAAATATCTACAAATACAAAATCTTCTTTATCATAAGTAAAATTTTTTTCTTCTCCATTTATAATAAGTGCTATATCTTTCGTATGGTCCTTCTTCTTATTTAAATGTTTATATGCAGTCACAACATCTTCTTCTGCCAAATTACAGTCTCCTACTACCTTATTGCCATTTAAAAACACATTATATTCATAAATATCTAATCCTAAGTTATTAAATAATTCTGTTAACTTACTGATTTTAGTATATTCTACTTCATCACCATTATTTAATTTTATATCAGTTTCTATTGCTATTCCATTAACTTTTACATTTTTTATTAATGGCAATTTTTTCCCATTGAAAATTATAAAACTATTAAGAGGCATACTTTCCTTAAGATACACTATTTTCTCTCTTCCTTTTGATCCATCAATTATTTCTATATTATCTGTATTCTTCAGCCTAGTATTTAAATCGGCCTTTTCATTATTCACCAATATTTTAGCTGGTTCACCTGGTTCACCTTTTATTAATTGTTTTTTACCATTTAAAAAATATATAAAATCTCCTCCACTTTCAGGAATTAATTTTCTAGGATTGTAACCTGTAAGTACTAAAACATCAGCTACTCGTATACCTTTTGTATTGAATACTTTTACTTTTTTACCATTTATAAATACCTCTATAAAATTTTTATTATTGCTATTTAATCCCTCTAAAGCTATACCTATAGGTGTTATAATATCTGGCCCTTGAAGTTCTTCTTTTAAACCCTCTATATTTTCAATACTATTCATCTCTTTTATAGTTACTCTTTCTTTAGGAAGTCCTAAACTTTCAGCTATTGCTTCCTCTAACAATGGAATTTGACTACTACCTCCTATAAGGAAAACAGCGTCGGGGGATTTACCATTAAATTCTAATATTTTTTCACTTATTTCTCTTGCCAATCTATTTATTACTTCTTTTATGTCAGATATTATCTCTTTTGTAGACAAACAATGCTCTACTCCTACAACATCTTTAAATTGATGATCATTTTCCTTATTCAATTTTATCTTTAATTTTTCACTAGTATCAAAATCTAATAAATAAGTTTGGGCTAATTTTTCAGTTATTTCATCTCCAGCTATAGAAGCCATAGCATATGCAACTATTGTTCCATCTTTGGTTATAGCAATATCAGAAGTACCAGCCCCTATATCTACCAAAGCAAGATTCAATAATCTTAAATTTTCTTTAATAGCTATATTTATAGCTGCTATAGGCTCCAAAGTTATATTCAAAACCTCAAGTCCTGCTCTATTTATTACTGAATACAAACTCTCTATTACAATCTGTGGTAAAAATGTAGCCAATACATCAGCTCCTATAGTTTCACCTCTATGCCCTTCTAAATTATCTATAAAACTATTATCTAGATAATAGTTCACAACACTATAACCAACACAATAGTATTTAAATTTATTGCTCTCATTTGTATCTATTTTTTCTTGAGCTTTTTGAACTGCCTCCAATTCTAAAGTTTCTATTATTGTACTATCTATCTCCTTAGTACTATCTACCTCCTTATCTATTCTAACTCTTTGGGTCTTCAAAGAACGACCTGCAGCAGCTATTGAAACTTTTTTTAACTCTACACTTAATTCTTCTTCTAGTTCACTTTTTATTTCCTTTACTATTTTGGTTACCCCTTCTATATCATGGATTTGACCATCATACATATTTCTTCTATCATGTTCTTTTATAACAGTAGATAATATTTTAAATTTCCCATCTTCAGCATATTTGCCCACTATACCTATGACTGTCCTAGTCCCTATATCTAAAGAAAATACTAAATCATTAGCCTTATTTTCAAAAGCCATCATATTTATAACAATCCTTTCATAAATTATTGTTAATTTTTTCTTTATAATATAAACAATAATCTTTTAATTGACATCTATCACACAAAGGCTTCCTGGCCTTGCATACTTTCCTACCATGGAATATTAGCCAATGGTGAGCCTTTGACCAAAGATTCTTATCTATATTATTCATCAAATCTTTTTCAGTATCTAATACATTATCACTATAAGCTAAACCTATTCTATTAGATACTCTGAATACATGTGTATCCACTGCTATTGCATCTACTGAAAAAGCATTACTTAGAACTACATTTGCAGTTTTTCTACCAACTCCTGGTAACTTCATTAGTTCTTTTCTAGTCTTTGGAACTTCCCCATTATAACTTTCTACTAATATTTTACAAGTTTCTAGAATATATTTACTCTTATTTTTATAAAATCCACAACTTCTTATAATTTCACCTAATTCTTCTTCCTTAAGTTTTAAATAATCTTTTGGCTCTTTATATTTTTTAAATAATTTATTTGTTACTTTATTTACCCTTGTATCTGTACATTGAGCTGACAAAATAGTTGCAATTAACAATTCAAAAGCATTTGAATAATTAAGCTCTGATTTTGCATTAGGATATGCTTGTTGAAGAATTTTTAAAACTTGTCCTATTTCTAATTTATTTAATATTTTTTTCATCCAAATCACCTATAATATTTCTATATTATGATCTATTATTTCAACTCTACCATCACTATCTATGAATTTTATCACATTTGAAATTATTTGATTAACATAAGCAGTATTATTAGAAACACAGGCAAAACCTATCAAAGAAAACTGCCAAGAATCATTCAATTCCAATTCTGCAATAGATACATTAAATCTAGACTGTATCTTTTTTATTATACTTTTTATAATATGTCTTTTATCTTTTAAAGAATTTGATTCATATATTCTAAGTTTCAAAGAACAAACTCCTATTACCATAATCAACCACCTTAACATATATTATACTAAACTATTTTATCAAAAAGAAAAAGAGGGATAAAGCCCTCTTTTATATAAAATATTATTTAAGTACATTCATTTCCTTTCCTACCTCTTCAAATATATCAACTGCTCTATCTAATTGTGCTTTAGTATGGGCTGCAGTAATCATACATCTTACTCTACCAGTTCCTTTTGGTACTGTTGGAAATACTATACCTGATACAAATACTCCTTTATCCAATAACCTTCTACTAAATTCCATAGTTTCTGCTTCATTTCCAATAATTACTGGAGTAATTGGAGTTTCACTATGTCCTGTATTAAAACCTAAAGTACCAAGCTTTTCCTTAAAATATTTTGCATTATCCCAAAGCCTATCTGTATATTCAGTAGTTTCCATAAGCATTTTAATAGCTTCCATTATAGCTCCTACTGCTGCTGGTGGCAACGAAGTACTAAAAAGAACAGGTCTTGCTCTATGATTTAACCATTCATACATAGTATTGCTTCCTGCCACATAACCGCCTACTACACCTATTGCTTTTGACAGTGTTCCAACAGAAAAATCTATCCTACCATGTAATCCAAAATGATCTACAGTTCCTCTACCACTTTCTCCTAATACACCAGAGCCATGAGCATCATCTACATAAGTCATTGCTTCATATTTTTCTGCTAATTCAACTATTTCAGGTAATTTAGCTATATCTCCATCCATACTGAATACACCATCAGTAATTATTAATATATTTTTATATTTATCTCTATTTTCTTTAAGTATTTGCTCTAAATGATCAATATCAGAGTGCTTAAATATTTTTTTATCTGCTTTACTTAATCTTGTACCATCAATTATAGAAGCATGATTTAATTCATCAGAAATAATTAAATCTCCTTTTTCTGTTACAGCCTGAATGGTACCAGCATTGCAATTAAATCCAGATTGATAAATAAATGCAGCTTCTTCCCTTTTAAATTCTGCTAATAGTTTTTCTAATTCCTCATGTATTAACATATTACCTACTATAGTCCTAACAGCACCTGCTCCTGCACCATATTTTTCAACCGCTTCAATAGCACCTTTTTTAAGTCTTGGGTGATTTGCAAATCCTAAATAATTATTAGAAGAAAGATTAATTACCTTCTTACCATTTAATATAACTTCTGCATCATTAGGGCTTTCCAATACTGGAAGTCTTCTATAAGTTCCTTGCTCTTTTAAATTTTCAATTTTTTCTTTTAAAAAATTAAGTTCATGGACATTACCCACGAAAATCCCTCCTTCATTCATTGATTAAAAAAAGATTTTATACCATCTATAGTATATCACAGTTAATCTAAAATCTATCAAATTTTCTTTCTATAATATTTTAATAAATTAATTAATTCTTTTCTCAATTTCTTGTCTTTTTCATCCTTCAATACCCTTTTAATAATTTTGCTACCTATATCATAATCTATATTTAAAATTGCCCAAGCCGCAGACTCTTTTATCATATGGCTTGATTCCTCTTTTAACAAATACTTTAATACATCTATATGTTCTTTTTGTTTCATATTTCCTAAGGCTATAATTCCATTTCTTTTCAAAATATTTTTTCCCCGCCAACTACCTGCCATTGAGCCATACTTTTCTTTGAATTGTCTATTTGATAATTTTAGTATTTCTTCTATATCAATATATCCTTTTGTATTTTGTGGAACAAATTCTTTGCTTTTCCCTTTTACAATATTTTTATTTTTAGGGCAAACCATTTGACATGTATCACAACCATATATTTTGATACCCATTTTACTCCTCAACTCATAAGGTATCTTTTCTTTCGTTTGAGTAAGATAGGATATGCATTTTTTAGGATTTAATCTATAAGGCCCTTCCAAAGCTCCTGTAGGACAAGCTCTTAAACATAAATCACACTCACCACACCCCTCATCAACTTTTATATAATCAATATCAATATCTAAATTTGTTAAAATATAACCTATAAATATAAAAGAACCATATTTTTCATTAATAATTGAACAATTTTTCCCATAATAACCTATACCAGATTTATAAGCAATTTCTCTATCTATTAAGGGACCAGTGTCTACAAAATATCGATAATCAAAATTTTTAATTTTCTTTATTTCTTCTATTAATCTTTCCATTTTTTCTTTCAATACATAATGATAATCTTTTCCCCAAGAAGACATAGAAAGTCTTCCCTTTAATTTAAAATCTGGTTTTTCATTAAAACCTACATTATAAGAAATACCAATTGATATTATAGTTTTACAATTAGGCAATAATAATTTAGGATTTACTCTTTTTTCTATACTTTCTACCTCAAATTCAGTTTCTATTCCTCTTTTTTTTCTTTCAATAATATATCCTACTTTACCATCTAAAGAACTACAATCTGTAAAACCAATTAAATCTATATTTAAATCTTTGGATTTCTTAATAATATAATTTTTAAAATTCATTAAACATAAGCCATCCCTTCTAGGCATCACATTTATTCCATAATACTGTTTTCGAAAGTATAGCTAATTTTTTTAAAATGTAAGTCCTTCTCTATGAACTCCTACACTTAATGAAATTCCAATACAAATCATATTAACTAACAAAAATGTACCTCCATAACTCATAAAAGGAAGAGGAATCCCTGTAATAGGCATTAACCCTATAGTCATACCTATATTTTCCCAAATATGAAATAAAAACATAGCTGCTATTCCCGTGACTATTAAAGATCCAAACATATCTCTTGTATCTTTTGCAATTCTAATCAATCTATAAAGCATAGCAAAATAAAGTAAAAGTAAAATTAAGCCACCTATAAGTCCTAATTCTTCTCCAACTACTGCAAATATCATATCTGTATGTTTTTCAGGAACATATCCATATTGAGTTTGTACTCCTTTGAAAAGCCCTCTTCCCAAAAGTTTTCCTGAACCTACTGCAATTCTTGCTTGTGTAGCTTGATAAACTGTGTCACTAGTATCATTTTCCGGATCCAAAAATCCTGTTATTCTCTTTTTTTGATGAGGTTTCAAAGTTGGCCAAATTAGAGGCATACATATAATGAGAATAATCAATAAATATCCATAATATTTTAAATCTAATCCAGCTACAAATAGCATAATAGCTAGAAAGAATGCAAATACAAGGGTAGTCCCCAAATCTGGTTGCACAAGTACAAGCACCATAGGTACCGCTGCAAATAACAATATTTTAAGTAACACTAAAGGTTCATTTATTGCATATTTATTTTTATCAATAAGTTTTGCTAAAGAAATAATAATCCCTACTTTTGATATTTCTGCAGGTTGAAAAACAAAACTTCCTATTTTGAGCCAACTTCGTGCTCCCCATGTATCATCACCAACTCCAAAAATAAGTACAATAATAAGCAATAAATTGGATATGATATAAATTGGTATATAAATTTTCCCTAAAATTTTATAATCAAAAGTCACTAATAAAATTATAGCTACTATTCCCAATATCAAAGATATGGTTTGAACTTTTACATAACGTGAATTATCAAAACTTGCAGTAGCACTCATTATCATTATTACTCCATAAATGCACAATAAAATTACAGTTATAAATAAAACAATATCAAATCTTTTGATAGAACCTTTCTTAAATGTCTTAAATGTCAACATAATATTTGCTCCTTTTTTAAATAATTCATATAAAATAAATTATATCATA
>CAYUTQ010000056.1:0-7479 GCA_964447805.1 uncultured Clostridia bacterium | reverse complement strand
ATGACTAGCAAAACCAATACATTCATTAGGTACATATTTTACATCTATTTGCACTTGTTCTCCTGGATAAGTAGCTGGGTCTTTACGGTAATTAGATTTAGGATAACTTTTCCGTATTGAAAATGGGATTGTAGGTTATTAGCTTACCTATAAGGAATTGAAATTTTCATCCTAGTCAAAGTCAAGCTCACATGCAAAAAACGTTGCTAGTTTACCTATGTTTATGTTAATCTAAAAGTGGTGCAATAATATATTTAATGACAGTGAAAGGGGCCAAAAGAGCGAAATGAATTTTGACAATGAAAAGTTAGCAAAAATTAGGAATAATGCAGTTGAAATAGAAAAATTGATACTAAATGAAGATAAGGATTTTAAAAAATATATACATAGTTTTTTACAAAAAACAAATAATCAAAAATTTAAAGAAAATCATTATGACATAGGAATATATACTGTAGGTTTTTCACCTTATCCTATACTTTTAAGTTTATTAGCTATAAAACCTAAAGAAAAAGCTATATTGTATTATTCGGAAAGTAGCATTGTTTTTGAGTCAGTATTTGAAAGCTTTATAGATGTTTTGGAATTAAAATTCGAATTAGTTCATGAAACAATAAAAGGTTCATCCGATACTGCAGAGGTTTACAATACTATAGAAAAAGATATAAAATATTATAGAGATAAAAAAATTGCTATAGATATTACAGGTGGAAAGAAACCAACAGTTGCTGCTGGATTTTTGGGGGCTTCTCTACATGAAGATCAAAACAAAATAGATATTATTTATATGGATTTTAAAGAATACAGAAATGATAGACCAGTATACGGTTCTGAATATTTGACAGTTCTTCTTAATCCCAATTATCTTTTTAGTACCGTTGAAAGGAAAGCATTGAAAGAATTGTTTAATTCTCACCAATATAGAGGAGCAAGAAGGTTATCAAAGGAAATATTGAAAAGGCTTAAATATATATCTAAGAGGTATTCAGATTATAATATCGATTATCAAATTGAAGAACTTGAAAAAATATATTATTTTTCTAAGTTATATGAAATGAGAAATGATTTTAATTATGAACACTGTAAAATAGATGGGAGTATATTAACGGAAAATGAGATTAAAGGATTAAAAGGCTTATTGGAAGTTGAAAAGAGAATTGATAATATTTCGGCAAATTTAGAAATATATAAAGGTGATAACATTAGATATAGTAAAGAAATGACTAAATCTATCTATAATGAGTTTAAAGAGGATAAATTACTATTATATTTGGCTTTAGAGAGATATATTGGAGCTTTAAGATATAAAGATATTGATTATCAAAGTTATATTTTGCGACTTGCCAGTGTTGTGGAGTTGTCTGGAATTATTATGTTTAAAGGAAAGTATATTAGATTAAATGATAAAATAAAAAATATTAGAGATAAAAATATTAGAAACAAATTATTTGCTTTAAAAAATAAAAGAAATAATTTGAGTTTAACTCATGGTTTTGGAAGTTTAGATATGCCTAAAGAGGATTATGAAATAGCAGTTATAGGTTATATTTGTAAGGCTTTTGGTAAAAGAAGAAAAGAAATAGATAGAATAGTAAATGAAGAACTAAAATTTAGAACTTTTGATGAAATAGTGTATGATTTTTAGATTAGTATTATACAAGTTATAAATATAAAGATTTGGAGGTAATTTTATGGCAAAAAAATTTTTAAGTTTTTTAGGTACCAATAATTATGATGAAGGAATTTATAAGTTTGGTGAGGAAATAATAAGTGATAAAACAAAATTTATCCAAGAGGCTATTATAAAAACTGCTTGTAAAGATTGGAATGAGAGGGATAAAGCTATAATTTTTTTAACGGATCAAGCAAGAAAATTAAATTGGTATAATGAAAAGGATAAAAATAGGAGACTTAAAACAAATCTAGAAAATAGTCACATTGGAGTTAGCTCTGAATCAATACCTAATGGAAAAACAGAAGAAGAAATATGGGAAATATTTGATATAGTATCTAGTCAAATAGATGAGAGTGACGAAATTATATTTGACATAACTCATAGTTTTAGATCAATTCCTATGTTGGCATTGGTAGTTTTAAATTATGTGAAGGTGGTAAAGAATGCAAAAATATTGGGAATATATTATGGTGCTTGGGATGCAAAAGATGAGAAAAATATTGCACCTATAATTGATTTAACTCCATTAGATGAAATATTAGAATGGTCTCAAGCTGTAAATACATTTTTAAGATATGGAAATAGTGGGCATTTAAGGGATTTGTCTATGGATGTATTAAAACCCAATTTTGGTTTAGATCAATGGGCTAAAGATACTAGGAAATTTATAGATAGTGTAAATGATTTAACTATGTGCTTGTATACTTGTAGAGGTATGACAGTTGAAGGAAAAAATAAAAATCAAAAATCTATTTGTGCGGCTGCTACAAATGTAGAAGAAAATATTGAGCTTGTCAAAAATATAGAAAAAACAAATCAAATAAAACCTCTTATGCCTCTTATGGAACAAATTGAAGCTAAAGTAAATATGTTTAGTGAGAAAGATAATCTTCAAGTTGGAATAGCATCTGTAAAATGGTGTATAGATAATAATCTTATTCAACAAGCATATACAGCATTAGATGAAACTATTAAAACTTATGTTTGTATGAAATTTAAATTAGATGTAACAGATTATAATCATAGGGAACATATAGTTAAGAAAGCATTACGTATAAAAGGACGAGAAGAGCCTAAGGAAAAATGGAGAGTTAAAAAAGATTATATAGATGAAGTAGAAAAAATAGTTGGAAAGTTGGACAGTGAAATAGCTAAATTAGCAGATAAAGTTGGTAAAAAGAGAAATGATATTAACCATTTTGGTTTTAAAAAAGATGCTGTTTCTTATAAATCTTTATTACATACTGTGTTACAATATTATGAACAATTTGTAAATTATTTAGAAGAACATGGTGATATGATTAACATAAGGTAATTATTATAAAAATAGATTTCTATAATATAAAAGATAATAAATTAAAAAATCTTCCTAAATAAATAGGAAGGTTTTTTATGTGAATTTTTGAATATTTAAAGGGAAAACCATGACTTATATAGAAGAAAATGAATGATATATATTAAATTATACTCATAGGAGAGGGTTTTATGGTAGATAAAAATTTTAATATTAGTATTACGTCTTATGAAAAATTAAGGAATTATTTAAGATATTTCTTCATATATGGTTGTTATTCTAGAGAAGATTTTGATGATATAAAGTATTTTAGTTCTAGAAAATATGATGAAGAATTAAGAAGAATTAGGGAAGTATTGGGGGATGAATATTTAAAGGAGATTAATAAAGGCAGAGAAAAATATGTAAGATTAGATTATTCTTATTATGATACGGTAGAAAACTATTTAGTAGAAACTTATTTAATACGAAATTATACTCATTTAAGTCTATCTATTTTTTTTAATAGCTATATTGCCATATGGGAAAATGAAGAGTTGACATTAGATGAGATCAACGAAATAATAGAAGGAAAAATTTCTATAGAAAGAGATTTTAGAAGTACCACAAGACGAATATTAGAAGATATGGTTTCTAAAGGGATAATAGATAAAA
The DNA here is from genome assembly GCA_964447805.1 of uncultured Clostridia bacterium. GTDB lineage: Bacteria > Bacillota > Clostridia > Tissierellales > DATGTQ01 > CAYUTQ01. Next base: position 3,856 of record CAYUTQ010000056.1, on the reverse strand, counting down.
ATAGGATAAGTAATAGAGTATTATATATAAGAAAAGAGGATATATTTAAAGAAATTTCAGATGATGAGATGGAAAAACTTTATTTTGCAGTCTGTTATTTTTCCCAAGTACAATATCCTTTTTCTGTAGGACGATATTTAAAAGATAGTATCTATAGATATATTAAATATATGAGGAATATTGATAATATTGGAAATTTGTTCTTATTTAAATATTCAAATTTTCAACAAGCGATAGATGAAGATATAATTTGGAAATTAGAACATATTATGAGAAATAGAAATAAAGTTTGTTTAAAGTACTTGAAAGATAATAATAAATTTAAAAAGATTGTAGGTGTTCCTCTTAAAATAATATGGGATAATAATTATGGTAAATGGTATGTGAAAGTGATTACAGATGAAAATGAGTTATTTATTCTAAGGGTTCAAGATATTATGGAAATAAAAGAATTAAAAGATAAAATTTCAGATGAGGAATTAAAACAATTTTTAAATAAGCTCAATAATATAGAAAATAAGAATGTTGAAGAAGTGAAAATATTATTTCAAGTAGAAAGTTTTAATAAAAGAAATTTTCTTATAGATAAAGTAAGAAGGGCAAATATAAGAGGAGAGATTGAATTAATAGACGATTATAGTTTTGTTTATGAAATATATATAAAGGATTGGAAAAGATTGAAACCATGGATTTTGAGTTTTGGTCATAGGGCAAAAGTACTTGAAGGTTATAATGATAGTTTATATGAGGATATAAAAAATGAATGGCTTGAAATGGGTGAGATGTATGGAATTGTTTGTGGAGCAGAAGAATAAAAATTATGGTGCTGTTTATGATTTGTTGATGGAAATAAAAAATAAATCCGACGAAACTATGACAAGTACAGAAATATCAGATTTCATTTTGAAAAGGGGTCTTTATACACCTTATTTTGAGAGATCTTTGATGAATAAATGTAAAGAAGATAGAGAGAATCTTCATGTATTGAAAGAAGTTTCTAAGAATGTCTATACTATTGCTGAAGATACCTTTTTTCCACCACCTGTACTTAATATAGAGATGGTTTATTTAAAACATATTTTAAATGACGATAGAATGCACATTTTTTTAGATAATTTAAGTATAGAAAAATTAAAAGGATTATTAAAAACATATGATGATTTTCAAATAGGAAAATATATAGAGATAAAGGGTAAAAGTGAAAGCAGCTGTGATTATAAAAAATTAAATAAAGTTTTTTTATTGTTCCTTAAATCGAGAAAAGAAAAGAGAATTATAAAATATAATTATGTAACTAGAAATGGACAGATTTTTGAAGAAAATTTTATGCTCCCATATAAGATAGAATATTCTATAAGAGATGATAAGTTTTATTTGATATATTATTCTATTGAGCAGAATAGAATGAATAAAGGAATAATAGAAAATTTTCATGGTATGAAATTAGATTCTATTTATGAGGATTATGAACTTATATGGAATAATATTTCTTATGTAATAGAAAGACAAAAGGTAAAATATCCTATAATTATAGAAGTCAAAGACAGAAAAAATGCCGTAGAAAGAGCATTTTATCTTTTATCTTGTTTTAAAAAAAGGGCATATTATGATAAAGAGAGAAATGTACATATTATTTATATTTATTATTATGAATATGATGAAGCTGAAATTATTTCTAGAATACTTTCTCTCGGGAAGAATGCTAAAGTTATATCTCCAGAGAATATAAAAACAAAAATTATACAAAGAATTAAAAAAGCTGTTAATTTATATGATTGATATATATATGGATATATTTATTTTAAAAAATTAAATAAGATTATATGAATTTTAGAAAATATTTACTTTATGAATAAAAATATAGTCTATCTTCCGGTGGGCTATATTTTTTTATTATTTTTAGATTACAATAAAACAAAGTATGATTTATATATTGTTATAAAAAAGCATAATATATTGATAACTGAGGTAGGAGGGAAATTATATGATATGATGGTATCAGCTTTGGATTATAATAATATTCTAATAATTTAGGATATGATGATGACTATTATGATAGTAATAATTCGGGTAGTTTTGAAGGAGGAGGAAGTAGTAGCAGTGGTGGTGGGGCAAGATAATATTTAAAATATCTTTAAATAGAACTGGGAGGCAATCTTATGAGAAAATGGTACAATAAACTTTTTCTAAATAATATAAGAAAGGCAGTAGAAAATTATAATATGATAGAAAATAATGATAAAGTATTGGTTGGACTTTCCGGTGGAAAAGACAGTATATTTCTTTTATATTCTCTAATACTTTTAAAAGAAAATTCCTATTTTGATTTTAATATCATAGGACTACATGTAGATATAGGTCTTGGAATAGATATGACAAATATTAGAAAATTTTTAGTGAAAAATAATATTCCGTATATTTATGAGAATATAGATATTATGGATAAGATATTTGAAGATAAAAAAAGTCCTTGTTATCTTTGTTCTAAGATGAAAAGAGGAGCTATAGCTAGGATTGCTAAAGAAGTCAATGCTAATAAGATTGCTTTAGGTCATCATAAGACAGATTTAGTTGTAACTTTTTTATTAAATATTATATATACGGGGAGATTAAATACTTTTAAACCCATATCTTATAATGAAAAGCATAATTTATATCTTATAAGACCTCTTATATATGTAGAGGAAAATATAATAAGCAAGGTTGTTTGTGATGAAAATCTTCCTTTGGGAGTTGGACAGTGTCCTGAAGATACAGAAAATAAACGAAATGAAATAGATGAACTGTTAAAGTATATAGAAAATAAATATCCAGATTTCCAACAAAAAACTAGTACAGCTATTGAAAATTTCTCAAAAGACAATTTTTGGTAAAACAACCCTTCGAAGGGTTGTTTTTATATTTTTTTAAATAAGCTATATTAATATTTAGCTAATTTTTTTAATAATTTTATTTCTTTTTTATGTCCCTCTAAATCATTGGGTGTTTCCAGATAAAAAGGTAAATTTTTTAATTGAGGATGGAGAATTATATTTTTTATAGCTTCTAAACCTATAGTGCCTTCTCCTATTTTAGCATGTCTATCTTTTCTACTATTAAATTCCATCATACTGTCATTTAAGTGAATACATTTTAATTTATCTATTCCTATAATGTCATCAAATTCTTCTAATACTCCATCCAAATTTTTTACTATATCGTAACCTGCTGAATAAATATGACAAGTGTCTAAACATACTCCAACTAGTTCACTATATTTAACTTGATCCATAATGGCTTTGATTTCTTCAAAAGTATGTCCTAATTCAGTTCCTTTTCCAGACATAGTTTCAAGTAAAAGCATTGTATTTTCATTTCCAGTAATTATTTCATTTAAGGCATCTGATATTCTTTTGATGCCATATTCTGGCCCTTTTCCCAAATGATTACCTGGATGAAATGTAAAGTATGGAATAGATATAGTATTCATTTTTTCATAATCCTCTTTTAAAGTTTTCTTGGCCATTTCGTAGGTTCTGTTTTTATGAGAACCTAAATTTAAAATATATGGAGCATGAGCAAGTAAGGGGCCAAAGTTATTTTTATCTAGTATTTTTTTCATTTCTGCTATATCTTCCAAATCTAGTTTTTTAGAAGAATAAGCTCTAGGATTTCTAGAAAAAAACTGAAATACATTTGCATTTATACTTAGAGCCAATTTAGTAGCTTTTTCATATCCTTCTGCAATAGACAAATGACAACCTATATACATAGAACCACTCCTTTATTTATTGTCATTATATATGGTATCATAAAGTAAACATAATTTAACTAAATAGCAATAAAAAACAGTAATATTTAGATGTTTTATTAAATG
>CAYUTQ010000055.1:0-7489 GCA_964447805.1 uncultured Clostridia bacterium | reverse complement strand
TATATTTATAATTTTTCTATTAATATCTTTTATAGACTTCACTTTAGCAGGTTATTATTTTTTAATAACTTTATTAATCTATTTTTTAAAAATATTAAAAGCTCATATACCTATAAATATTGATAAATCTTTCCCTATGAAAACCTATACCTATAAAAAAGCAGGTAAAAAAAAATTAAAAATAGATATTTGGTATCCAACAATTCCTATAAATAAAAATTATCCTGTAGTTTTTTTCTGCCATGGTGGAGGATGGATTTCTGGATTTAGAAATCAAACTAATAATGTCTCTTGGTGCAAATACCTAGCTTCTAAAGGTTTCTGTGCTTGTAGCATAGATTATAGATATGGCCTTAAAAATACTATGGAAGATATCTTATCTGATTATACAGATGCTCTAAATTTTATTAAAAAAAACAGTGAAAATTTAAAAATAGATGAAAATAATATAGTCTTAATGGGATTATCCGCTGGTGGCCATCTTGCCTTACTCTATTCTACATACAACACCTTTATGGAAAACAAAAAAAATATAATAGGTATAAAGGGAGTAGTAGCTTACTACTCCCCTTCAGACTTAAAAGATATTTTTATTTCTGAAAACAAATCAATTTTTGCTAAATTTGCAACCAAACAAACTTTAAAAGCAGACTTGAAAAAAGAACAAAATATATATGATTACTATTCTCCTATTAATTGGGTCAGTAAAAGAATGGTGCCTTGTTTAATAGTACATGGAAAATTAGATACCATTGTTCCTTTTAAATCATCCTTAAAACTCGTAAAGGCTCTCAAAAAAAATAATGTATATTGTGAATTTTTAGTCCACAAAAAAGGAGAGCATTCTTTTGATACAAGACTTAAAGATTTCTCCACTATCAATATATTAGAAAAAACTACCCGATTTATTAAAAAAATCATTTCATAATTTCAATTACTAAATTATTTTCAAACACATAAATTACGATTTTGCTATCTTACAAAACACAGCTTGAGTAATTTTTTTTAAATCTTTTACTTTCAACTCAATTTGTACTCCTCTTTTCCCACCACTAATTATTAAATCATCTAAATTAATAGCTTCATCATCAATAAATATAGGATAAGATTTCTTCATACCTATAGGGGAACAACCACCACGAATATAACCTGTATATTTTCTAATGTCTTTCACAGGAACCATTTCCACCTTTTTTTCTCCTGCAACTTTAGCTGCTTTTTTCAAATCCAATTCTTTTTCTACAGGTATCATAAATACAAATACACTTCCACTATTCCCTTTTGCCACTAAAGTTTTATATACTTGTTTAGGATCTCTTCCAATCTTTCTAGCTACAGAAATTCCATCTATTTTCCCATCTTTAACATCATAAGTAATAGCATCATATATAATATTTTCCGTCTCCAAAATACGCATCGCATTTGTTTTTATATTTGCCATATTCATCACCTACTATTTCAATAGTATAGCATTAATTATATTAAAATCAAATATGATGAAATATAAAAAAACTTGCTATGCTTTTAATTGAGCAAATTTCATAATTCTAATATATTGATTTTACTTATTTTTGTCCAAAACCAAAAAGAATTTCACCCTAATTTATCGAATTAATTAAATGTAGACAAAATTAGAATTAATTTCATCTCAAATTGACGTATCAAAACTTGCTAATACTCTGATAAAGCCTGTTAATTCTAAAGGCCTAATTTTTATCTAATTTTATAGATTTAATTATGCAACTTCCTCAATTAATAGTATTATATATAATAAATACAGCCTAATTAATTAGACTGTATTTATCCTGTATCATCGCCAGTAACTCCCACTTTTTGTACTGATTTTTCACTTTCAATAGCTTTTACAAAGTTTTCGATATATTCATTATTATAAATAATGCTAATATCAAAATTTTTTTCAATACCATTTTTCAAAATTTCAACTTTTTTAAAAAGATTTTTATCTTTCCCTAAATAAAAAGCTTCTTCTACAACCTTATCAATATCTTGTATTTCAATAGCTTTTGAACAATCCATTACATAGACTTGATTATTAACTTCTATATTTATTTTTTTATTCATCAAAGGGACTATATATTCTGATGCAATCAATGTTTTAGCTTGAGTTTTTGTTTTCCCACCTACATCTATATTTGCTATTTTTATACTGGGATATATTAAATCATCCCATTTTTTACATTCATTATATAACCCTAAAATAAAGCCACATAATATACTTACTAAACAAAACAAAAGTTGCAAAATTACTATTTTTCTCTTAATAGTTAAACTGTAATCATCTTTCTCCATAAAAACCTCTTATTTTAAAATCCTATTCATCTCCTTCGTTTTCATTATCTTCTTCACTATCTTCTTCACTTTCAACTTCTGTATTAAAACCATCAAAAAAATTAATTATATTATTTATTCTTTCAATTTCACATTGAACAGCCTTTTTCTGATCTTCTAACATTTTTCCTCTACTTTCCATCTTTTCATTATAAGAAACAATTAGTTCTTTAAGTTTATTTATCTCTTTATCATATTCATCAATAACAGAAACAATTGAATCTTCATAATCCTGAATAAATTCATTTAAAGTTTCTAATCTAGTTTCCCCATCAGATAAAAGCTCTTTTAAATCTGCATTTGATGCTTTCAAAATATCCATAACCGACTTTTGTTTTACATCGCTAGGTAAATTTTCTGGAAGAGCTTTTATGAAATTCCCTAACATGAATATTGTATTAACCTCACTATTTCTTAAATTATGCATAGAATAGATATCACCAATTGCTACATTTCTATGATATTTTGCTTTAATTTCCCTTTTAGATTTAACATTATTAGATACCATAAAACTCCCCTCTTCCTCTCCTTCCTCTGTTTTTGTTTCTCTAAGATCATTATTTTGAATAATTTCGTCTATGTCTTTATCAGGTTTTTCTACAATATTCAACTTTTCTAACATAGACATAAATTTTGACACAATATCTTCCCTCCCCCCAATTAATTTATAAAACCTCAACTGAGACACTATACCACTTAATTTTATATTATCATACAAAAATAGTTAATGCATGTAAAACATGTTAGTACTTTTGTCTTATTCTGGATGAATCGGAAAAAGTATGCAGGAGGATCCATGAAAAAAGACATTGCCTTCAATAACAATGTCCAAATACCAATATTAAAATATATATTAATTTATATTTTTCTTTTAATTAATATATACAATTGGTTTAATTAAATCCTGTTGTTTCTCTTTCATAAGCATTAATGCCTCTTCTACATGTTGAAAGCCATGGAATTTATGTGTAATCAATCTACTAGGATCTACCCTATTATAAAGAACTAAATCTGCTAATCTCTCCATTCTATCTCGACCACCTGGTGTAAGCCCTCCTATTATTTTCTTGTGTCCCATTCCAGATCCCCATTCAAGTCTAGGAATAGGAATTATATCCCCTGTTCCATAATAATTTACATTAGAAACCACTCCTCCAGGTTTTACTATTTTAACAGCAGATATCATAATATCCGGATTAGCACCAGCTATTATAACTTTGTCCACTCCTTTATTTTTAGTAAGCTCCATTATTTGTTCCTCAATTGAACCATTTTTATAATTCACAATATCAGTTGCACCATAAAATTTTGCTGCATCAATTAATGCAGTCCTACTTCCAACTCCTATTATACGTCCAGCACCTCTAATTTTTGCTCCTGCTACTGCCATTAATCCAACTGGACCTATACCTATTACTGCTACTATATCTCCTAATTGTATATCTGCTAATTCTGCCCCATGAAATCCTGTAGTAACCATATCTGTCAACATAACAGCAGCTTCCATTGAAACCCCATCTGGAATAAGTGCTAAGTTCATATCTGCATCATTTACATGGAAATATTCCCCAAAAACTCCATCTTTAAAGTTTGAAAATTTCCAACCTGCTAACATCCCCCCTGAATGTTGTGAAAAACCTCTTTGACTTTCAATAGTCCTCCAATCTGGTGTTATAGCTGGAACAATTACATTATCTCCTGGCTTAAAATCCCTTACTTCACTTCCTACCTCAGCTACTTCTCCTATAGCTTCATGTCCTAATATCATATCTTTTCTTTCTCCTAATGCACCTTCAAATACTGTATGTATATCTGAAGTGCATGGTGATACTGCTGTTGGTCTAACAATTGCATCATATGGCCCCAGTGTAGGCTTTTCTTTCTCGATCCACCCTACTTTCCCAATTCCTAACATAGCAAAACCTTTCATAAAAAACCCCCTTTTCTTTTTTAATTTTATTCAATTATATAGCATTAATTTCCCTTATTTTATTGTAAAATATTTATAAATTATTCTACTACTTTATTTGTTTTCTTTTTTATTATAATAACTCTTTTTCAAAAAAATGTCAAATGTTTTGCTATTTCCCAAATACCCTATTTCTACAGTATAATTCAAAAATTAAACAAAGGGCTATCTCAAAATAAAATTTTGAAATAGCCCTTTATTATAAAAATTATTAATCTTCTAATACTAATTTAGTCAATTCTAAAGGTTCTAAATACTTTCCATCTTTATATGCTCTCATATTTCCACCAGAAATTTCATCAATTAAAGCAACATGATTATCTTCTCCAACTCTACCAAACTCAAGTTTAATATCATATAATTCAATACCCTTCTTAGCTAATTCTTCCTTTACAATATTACTGATTTTAATAGTTAAATCTTTTAATATTTTGTATTCGTCTTTTGTAAGTATTCCTAACATACGAAGTGCATCTTCAGTAATTGGTGGATCATTACGTTCATCATCTTTAAGAGTAACTTCAACAAAAGCATCTAAAGATTGACCTTCTTCTGCATACAATCCATAACGACGTAAAAAACTTCCAACTGCTCTATAGCGACAAATAACTTCTAATCCTTTCCCAAAAAAAGTAGCTGGTTTTACTGTCATTGTAGCATTTTCTATATCTGAATCTACGTAGTGAGTAGGTATTCCTTTTTCGTTAATCTTCTCAAAAAAGAATTTTGTCATTCTAAGTCCGGCTCTTCCAGCACCTTCCATTTTTAAGCCAACTTTATTGGCACCTGGATTAAACACTCCATCTTCTCCTGTTACATCATCTTTAAATTGTAATAAAAAATTTCCATTTTCTAAATCATAAACATCTTTTGTCTTACCCTTATATACTAGTTTCATGGCAAATAACTCCTTTTTATTTGAATTTTTCCGAAACACTATATCTTATATTATATACTATTATTTTTCCAAAAATCAACTATTACCTCTCAATTAATTTATTAACTTTTATCTACACAACTTTAATACTTCATCTGAAGTAATTTGTAAAGGTTCCATACTACAAATTGCACCCATTAATGTATAATATTGGGGTAAAGTCCCCTTAGACCAACAAACATTTATATCAAAATATTTTTTCAAAATAGCTGTTACATCAAAACCTAAAGCTTCTGGTGAAATTCTCATTTTATCTGGATACCGACAAGGTTTTCCTTCCTGTCGGTTGCATTTCTCACAAATATTGCAGCCTCCTATTCCTAAAGAAAGTGTATTAGGATATATACTTTCTAATGTAAGAAAAGCTTCTTTAAGTGCATCACTAACAGAAGAAAGAGTTTTTTTTGTATATTTCATACAAGCTTCTTTTCCACAATATTTCTTGATTTCTTCTTCTGTATAAAATAATTGCAAAGCTACCAACGTAATAAATGGATAAGGCTTTAAATAATCGTTCATATTTTGATCAAAAGGTGGACAACTGTATAGACGATTAAAATTAGGACATGCTTTACAATAATTAAAAAAACGTTTTGGATTATAATTATTCTCGTACAAACAAAGTGTTTCTATGTATTTAGTGTATATACAAATATTAGACATTCTTCATCCTCCTTCCTAATATCCTATACCATAATCTTCCATAGTTTTTTAATATTAACTTCTATATTTATTTATCCAAAATAATTTTTTATATAAAATATCATGTTTTTATTCAATATATATCACATAAATTAGCCAAACAAAATATTCCTTAGCCAATGTGACTAACTTCTAAAACCACTGGACAATGATCACTTCCTAATACTTCTGAATGAATTTCAGCATCTTTTAAAAAATTCTTTAATCTTTCTGATACAATAAAATAATCAATTCTCCAGCCTATATTTCTATCCCTAGATTTTCTCATATATGACCACCAAGAATAAACATCTTTTTTGTCAGGATAAAAGTATCTAAAAGTATCTATAAACCCAGAACCTAATAATTCTGTCATCTTTCCTCTCTCTTCATCTGTAAAACCTGCACTTCTCCTATTAGTATCTGGGTTTTTTAAATCTATTTCTTTATGTGCCACATTAAGATCTCCACATAAAATAACTGGTTTAATTGAATCTAATTTTTTAATGTAATTTCTAAAATCATCATCCCATTTCATTCTATAATCAAGTCTAGTTAATTCTCTTTGCGAATTAGGAGTATAAACATTAACTAAATAAAATTTTTCAAACTCTAAAGTTATAACTCTTCCCTCTCGATCATGCTCTTTCATTCCTAATCCATATTTAACAGACAAAGGCTTTTCTTTTGTAAATACAGCAGTTCCTGAATAACCTTTTTTCTCTGCATAATTCCAATATTGATAATATCCTTCCAAATCTAAATCAATTTGTCCCTCTTGTAATTTAATCTCTTGAACACAAAATATATCCCCATCTACTTCTTCAAAATAATCTAAAAACCCTTTTCGTACGCAAGCCCTAAGACCATTTACATTCCAAGAAATAAGCTTCATAAATTCTACCTCCATTAAATACTTAATATTTATAAATTACTTGTCCAATATTTCTACATTATATTATACAACACATTTTACAACTATCGTGAACTTTCAATAATTTTTACCCTTTCTTTATGATATGATTAAATAGGGTGATTTTATGAGAATAATAATAGATGGGGATGGATGCCCTGTTATTGATATAGCTATAAAAATAGCAAAACATTATAATTTAGAAATAATTATAGTTAAAGATTATTCCCATGATATTTGGGATAATTATGCAACAATTATAACCGTAGATGAAGGTCGTGATAGTGTTGATTTATATATTGTAAATAATGTTAAAAAAAATGATATTGTAATTACCCAAGATTATGGACTAGCAGCTTTAGTTCTTACTAAAAACGCTAAATGTATTAATCAAAATGGAAAAATTATTTCTTCACAAAATATTGATCACCTTTTAACACAGAGACATTTAAATCAACAATTACGTAAAAAACATAAATATTTCACTACCATTAAAAAAAGAAATTCAAAACAAGATAAATGTTTTGAACAAAATATTAAATATTTAATTGAAAGTACATTAAATTAATGTTGACTTTTTTTGTCAAAATCCTGTCAAGCACTTTTAAAAATGTCCCATAAATATTAAAATATTAGCACC
>CAYUTQ010000054.1:0-8724 GCA_964447805.1 uncultured Clostridia bacterium | reverse complement strand
AAATTTTTGCCACCAAAATCTATCTTGAACAGTTTCATTTACTAAATATATCAGGGTTTTCATAATAAAAGCTACCTAAAAAGGTAGCTTTTATTATACATTCTCTTCTATTATTTTAACAGATGAACTAGCACCTATTCTAGTTGCACCTGCTTTAATCATTTTAACAGCTGTTTCATAATTCCTGATACCTCCAGAAGCTTTTACACCCATGTTATCTCCTACAACTTCTCTCATTAATTTTACATCTTCTACTTTTGCACCACCAGTACTAAATCCAGTTGAGGTCTTCACAAAATCAGCTCCTGCTTCTTTTGCCAGTTTACAAGCCATTTTCTTTTCTTCATTTTCTAATAAACAAGTTTCTATAATTACTTTCACTAAAGCCCTTCCTTTAGCTATATTGACTACAGCTTCAATATCTTCTTTTACTACTTTATAATTTTTATCTTTTAATGCTCCTATATTTATAACCATATCCAATTCATCAGCACCATTTTCAATAGCATTTTGTGCTTCATATTTCTTTACATCTTTAGTTGTATTTCCTAAGGGAAAGCCTATCACTGTAGCCACTTTTACATTACTCTTATTTAATAGCTCTTTAGCAAATTTAACGTAATAGGGATTTACACATACTGAAAAAAAACCATATTCTTTTGCCTCTTCACAAAGAGTTTTTATCATGTTCTTTGTTGTATCAGGTTTAAGTAATGTATGATCAATCATTTTTGATAAATGATCCATAATATCCCTCACTATTCTAATTATTTAATAATTTCTACTAAATCTCCATTTTTAACTCCAGCTGCATTGCCTTCTTCCATATCTACATGCATTTCTAATTTGTGACTTTCTCCACTTCTTACAAGAACATTGTCAAAAGTTAAACCTCTAACTCCATCAACTTTTACACTTACAATATCTCCATTTTTTAATCCATATTCTTTTATTTCATCAGTATGCATATGAATATGTCTTGCTGCAATTATAACACCTTTCTCTAGTTCAATTTCACCTTTAGGACCTACTATTTTAATACCAGGAGTACCTTCAATATCTCCAGAATTTCTAATAACAGGTTCAACACCTAAAGTAAAAGCATCAGATATGGAAATTTCTATTTGAGTAGCACTTCTAACAGGTCCCAAAACTCTAACGCCTTTTATTGTTCTCTTAGGACCAATTAAATCCACTTTTTCCTCTGCTGCAAATTGACCAGGTTGACTAAGATCTTTTCTCTTTGTCAATTCATAATTTTCTCCAAATAAAGTTTCCAAATCCTCTTGAGATAAATGCACATGCTTATTTGACATGGCAATTGGTAATTTTGTTTTCATTTAATATTCCTCCTTGTTGTCTATTACTATTTAAAAATAATTTATAGTCTTTAACTTTAAAATACATTAGTAACCTTCATAAATAGTACTATCCCATATTATTATATTCTTTTATATTTTAAAAAGCAAATACAAAGCTCTTAAATTTTCAACTATTCATTAACCTTTTTAATTCCTTAAAATAATTAGGAAAAGAAATATCAACACAATTAAAATCATTTAATACAGTTTTACCTTGACCACATAATGCTGCAATAGATAAAGCCATAAGTACTCGATGGTCTCCATATGATTTTAGTTTTGCACCTTTTAAATATTTACCTCCTTGAATTATCATACCATCTTCCAATTCCTCAATATTAGCTCCCATTTTACTCAATTCCTCAACCATGACTTTTATTCTATTACTTTCCTTATATTTTAATTCTTGAGCATTTTTAATAATAGTTTTACCACTTGCCATTGTTGCTCCAATTGTTAATATAGGTATCTCATCAATTAACCTTCCAATAATATCTCCTTTAACTTCTACCCCTTTAAGTTTTGAGTGCTTTACATGCAAGTCAGCAATAGGTTCATTGTTGAATGTCCTTATGTTTGCTATATCAATATATCCTCCCATCTTTTTAAGTACTTCAATAATACCAGTCCTAGTCTTATTAATACCTACGTTCTTTATTATTATATCTGAACCTTTTAATATTAAAGCACCCACTATGAAATAAGCAGCACTAGATATATCTCCTGGAACAAATATTTTTTTACCTGTTAAATTAGTAACTGGTTTATTTACAATTTTATTATCATACTTTTTTATATTACTATTAAAAAATTTAAGCATCCTCTCAGTATGATCTCTAGAGGGAGATTTTTCTATTATCGTAGTAACATTCTCCCCATAAATTGATGCTAATAATATTGCAGACTTTACTTGCGCACTAGCTACAGGAAGTTCATAATATACTCCATTTAATCTACCTACAGGTTCTATTTTTAAAGGTAGAAATCTCTCTTCTCTTCCTGCAATATTAGCCCCCATAAACCTCAAAGGTATAATAATTCTATCCATTGGTCTATTGTTTAAAGAAGTATCTCCTTTTAATATAGAAGGAAAACTTTGTGCTACCAATATTCCACTAAGAAGCCTTGCTGTCGTCCCCGAATTTCCACAATATAAAACAGCTTTAGGTGCTTTTAGACCTTTTAACCCTTTTCCCATAATAGTTACAGTATTGTTTTCTATTTCTATATTTACGCCTAAATTTTTGAAACAATTTATAGTCATTAAAGTATCATCAGAAATCAAACAATTTTCAATAATAGTTTTTCCTTCACTTATACTACCTAAAATAATTGCTCTATGAGATATTGATTTATCTCCTGGAACTTCTATTTCCCCATTTAAAAAACAATTACCTCCAATTATATTCATATCCATATTCCCCTTAAAGCTTTTCTTATAATTTCTTCTTCAACATTGTAAAATATATCTACTTCACCTTTTCCTGTTGGAAGAATGAAAGTTATTCTATTATCAATATTTTTTTTATCATGATACATAATATTTAACAATGTATCTATCTCACTATCATCAAAAAATATAGGATTTACTAATTCAGTCAACGCTTTAAATATATCACTAAAATATTCGTTGTCAATTAATTCCATTTCCTTGGAAATATAACTTTCATAAAGTATGCCTAGTATCACAGCTTCTCCATGATTAAATTTTTCAAAATTATATAATGTTTCTATACTATGTCCAATTGTATGACCAAAATTCAATTTTTTTCTTATGTTTTCATCTTTTTTATCTAATTGAACTATTTTATTTTTTATATCAATTGATTTTTCTACTATAAACATTAGAATTTGATAATCTTTTTCATAAATATTATTTAAATTTTCATCTACATAAGTAAAAAAATCATAATCTTCTATTAAACCATATTTAAATACCTCTCCTAAACCAGATATTATCTCTCTTGTATCTAAGGTTTGTAAAAAATCTACATCTACAAAATTTTTAACTGGAAAATAAAATGAACCTATTATATTTTTTAAATCTTTATAGTCAATTCCAACCTTACCTCCAATACTACTGTCTACTTGTGCTAATAAAGTAGTAGGTACTTGAATATATTTAATTCCTCTCATATAAGTAGATGCAACAAAACCAGCTATATCTCCTACTACTCCACCACCTAAACTTAAAATAGTTGTATTTCTATCAAAATTAAACTCAATAAGCTTATCATATATTTCAAGTACAGTATCTACAGATTTACTCTTTTCTCCCGATTTTAATACATAAATCTCTATTTGAAATTCATATAAAACATTTAATATTTTTTTTAAATATATTTTAGCCACATTTTCATCAGTTATTAATAAAATTTTATTCGTGTTCATACTCGATAATACCTTGGGCAATTTATTTAATATATTTGAACCTATTATTATATCCATTTCATCACCTACCACTAATATAATCACTATAACTATTATAATTTCCCATTAATTCTTCCAAACTATCTCCACCAAATTTTATTACTATCTCGTTAGCTATTGTATAAGCTAGCATAGCCTCAGCTACAATACTTAATGAAGGAACTGCCATTACATCTGAACGTTCTACCTGTGCTAAAACAGTTTGTTTGTTCTCCATATCCACACTTCTCAAAGGTTTTTTCAAAGTTGGAATAGGTTTCATTGCACATCGTACAATAATATCTTCTCCATTAGATACTCCCCCTTCTATTCCTCCTGCATTATTAGTATTACGATAATAACTACCATTGTAAAAAATTTCATCATGAATTTCTGAACCTAAATGCTTTGCACTTTCAAATCCCTTCCCTATTTCTACACCTTTTACTCCCGGAATACTCATAATACTCTTAGCAATCTTCCCATCTAATCTTCTATCCCATTGAATATAACTTCCTAATCCTATTGGAATATTTATAGCAATAACTTCTACTATACCTCCCAAAGTATCTTCCATATCTTTTACTTTACTTATTTTTTCAATCATTTGTTTTTCTATTTTTTCATCTAGCACTCTCAAAAAAGATTTATCAGCTAATTTTAATTCTTCTATATTAATTTCATCATATCTAGATTTAATGCCTCCAATTTCCACAACATGACTATATATATATATATTTAATTCTCTTAATAAAAGTTTACAAAATCCACCTACTGCCACTCTCATAGCAGTTTCTCTAGCACTAGCCCTTTCTAATACATTTCTAATATCATCATGGTTATATTTAATTGCACCAGCTATATCCCCATGACCTGGCCTTGGTTTAGTTATTTTAGCCATATCTTTTTTATAAGCATTGTTTTTAATCATAATACCTATTGGATTACCTGTAGTATAGCCTTTATACACTCCTGATAAAATATTTATTTTATCCTTTTCCAATTTCATTCTTTCACTTCTACCATAACCTTGTTGACGTCTATTCAATTCATTATTAATAAAATCTATATCTACATTTATATTTGATGGAAAACCATCAATAATGCCTGTAAGTTCTTTTCCATGCGATTCCCCACTAGTCATAAATCTTATCAAATTAATCACCTCATAATTCTATTATAAACAAAAAACTCCTACCTATGAAGGTAGAAGTTTTTTATTGTAGTAATATTTTTACCAATTTGAAATAATTCTTCTTGGATATCTTTTCTTTCTTCTATAGGAAAAGTATCTGTATTAGATACAAAATAATTACCTAAGTAATCTGCATTTATAGCTTTGAAAAACAAATCCATTATAGGAATAGTAGCATTAAAATGATTATGACTATAAGGAGCACCACCTACTGATAAAAAAATTCCTATCCTATCTTTTGTTCTTCTATAAGACTTACCTAATGCATACTTAATAGCCCAGTATTTTTGACACCTATCTATTACTGCTTTAGTTTGAGAGTTTAAAGAATTAAAATACACTGGTGCAGAAAGAATAAATATATCCCTACTATCAAATTCTTTATATATTTCTCTCATATCATCTTTTATAATACATTCTCCTTTTGTTTCACAATAACCACAACCCATACAAGGAGATATTTTTTGGTCCACAATATTAATTTTTTTAATATCTAATTTTGCTTCTTTTGCACCCTTTAATAAACAATCCAATAATATATCTGCATTATTACCTTTTCTTGGACTTCCCATTAAAGCTAAAATTTTTCCCATAAAATCCTCCCAATATTATACTGAACTTTTGGAATATCTTAAAACAATAGAAATTATAAAAGAATGAATTGGTATACATACAAAACTGCTTATAAGTCTACCTGGAAATAATACCAAAAATCCTTTGTTGAACATAATAGACAACCAAAGAGTATTTAGTCCCAAAGAAATAATCATATAAGTAATACTAATAACAAATACTATCTTATCAAAAGAAAAATAATTATTATCCTTTTCTTTCTTCTTTAAAAATATTGGCAAAAACACCAAAGCTATTAATATAATTAAAAACACAATAATTATTGGTACAGATAAAACTCTATGGTACAAATAAAATTTAGAATCTTTTATTGATAAAACATCAGCACTAAAAAATACCTTAATCATACCTACCAATAATAATAACAATATTACTGAATTCAATTTACTGTAATCTTGTTTGGCCTTTTCCTTTTTAAATACAAATCTTAAAACACCAGGAATTACTCCCCATAATATAGAACTAAGAGTAAATCCAGGGAAAAATCCTCCTTGTGGATTTATTGCAACTCCAATAAGATCTGCAGCTAATCCACTAAGTCCTCCTATTAAAGGGCCAAATAATATACCCGTTGCCATTATAGGTGTTTCTCCAAAACTTATTCTCAATGCTGGCAATCCTGCTAAAGGTATCATTAAAAAAAAGAATCTAGTAAATAAAATACTTAAAGCAGTCAATAAACTTGCCATAACTAAAACTCTAGTAGTTATTATTTTTTTTGTTCTATCCATAAAAAATGCCTCCTTTCTCTAAGTGACAGATACTGTCACACTAAAGAGAAAAAGAGACTCCTTAATGGACAGCGGATGCGACAAAGAACCGCAGGCTATACCTTTCGTTTAAGGGCAACTTCCCATCCCTTAACACTTAACGTTCTCCATCTACTCTGTCTTCAATGTTCTTAAGTTTTATTATACAATACTTCTTTACTTATGTAAAATAGTTCTTTTTTTATTCCTTATTAATCTAATAATATATATAATAAAAGATATAATAGCTAATACAAAAGATATAACAGCCATAATCATATAGTATAAATAAAATGATACTACTTTTTTAGATAAAAACAACAAAACAACACCTAATATTAGATATTTAATAATTTTGTTTTCATCAAAAACTTTTTTTCTTTCTTTCAAAATTCTTCTTACATTTTCTTCATGCCTATTATATATTAATTCTTCTATTTCTTCCTTAGTGGGATACATTTTAACTTTTTTTATTATTTCAATAAATTTATCGAAATCTACTAATAATAAATCTACATCTGAACATTTTATAACTTCATCTGTAAAATATGAATTTGTTATTATAATAGCCCTCTCTATTTTTTTATCTGTTTTTTCCTTAATAATTTTATTCAAATCCTTTAAATTTACTCTTTCATCTGAATTTTTCTTAATACACTTTACTCCATAAATATTGTCTTCTATTTTGCCTATTAAATCTATGTCTTCATAACATTGATAAAAATTTTTTTCATAATATTTGTCCAATATTTCTTTACCATACTCTACAAATTCTCTATTGCTAAAATTTTTTATTTTAGACAATATTATATTCTTCCCCATTTTTTCATTGATTTCATTAACCTTTTTAATAAATATAGCCTTTTTTATTTTATAACTAATATAACTATAAAAAACCAAAAATAAAATACTTACTAATAATGAAATAATCAAATTATTAATTGAATACAAAAAAAATAAATATAAAAAAAATGAAATTAATATTTTTAAAAAAACACTATCTATTAAAATAGCTTTTTTAGTCTTTCCATCTTTTATTTTTTTTATATAAAAATTATTTATTTGTCTTTTCCGCTTAACAGCTATAATAACTTTTTTGATATTATTATTAAATATATTTTCCACCTTATTTTCTCTCCTTTTAAAATATATTTTTACTTAATATTATTATGGACTTAATTTTAGTAAATAATAACAAAAAGACCCGATTTCGGGTCCTAAGCCATAGCTCTTTCTAATTTATCAAGATATTTTATTGGAAACATTCGTAAAAGCTCTTTATATTGTTCCACTGTTAAACCTTGGGTAGTTATATAAATTTCAATTTTCTCATCAACACTTGCATCTTTAAATCTTTCTTTTATTTCTTCAAAATTGGAATTCATCTTTATTTCACAACTCCTTTTATATATTTTACATTATTATTATGTTTAACAAAAAATATTTTATTCATAATAAATTTAACATAAAAACACCCTACCTTCATATGTTTTTCATCACATATAAAAATAGGGTATTATTGAAAATTAATTTATAGAGTTTTAATACCTTAACATATCATTTATACTATTCTAAAATTCCAAATCCTCAGGAATATCCCAATTATGATAAAGTTCTTGGACATCATCATTATCTTCTAATATATCAATTAATTTAACCATATTATCAACATCTTTGTCTTCATTTAATTTAACAGTATTTTGTGGAATAAAGGATATCTCAGCCATTGCAAAAGTATACCCTTTTGATTTTAATTGATCTCTTATATTATTAAATTCTTCAGGTACTGTTATAATTTCAAAGCCATTTTCATCACTATTAATATCCTCTACACCTAATTCAATAGCTTCCATCATAAGTTCATCTTCATCAATATTATCAGCTCTTTCTATTGCTATTACACCTTTTCTATCAAACATAAAAGAAACACAACCTGTTTGACCTAATTTGCCACCAAATTTATCAAAAGCATGTCTTACATCAGAAGCTGTTCTATTTTTATTGTCTGTTAAACAAGACACAAGAACTGCAATACCTCCTGGCCCATACCCTTCATAGGTTATAGCTTCAAAATTTTCTCCATTATCATCACCAGAAGCTCTTTTAATAGCTCTCTCTATATTATCATTAGGCATATTTTCTGCCTTTGCTTTTTCAATAGCCGCTTTCAGTGCAGGATTAAACTCAGGGTCTGAACCGCCTTCTTTAACCGCTACTGAAATAGATCTACTAACTTTAGTAAAAACTTTACCTCGTTTTGCATCTTCTTTTCCTTTTTTACGTTTAATATTTGACCATTTAGAATGTCCTGCCATAACATCTACCCTGGTTTCTAAAATCATATTAAATAGTATCAATATGATTTTTCACTTAATAA
>CAYUTQ010000053.1:0-9224 GCA_964447805.1 uncultured Clostridia bacterium | reverse complement strand
AAAATTGGTGCTAATATTTTAATATTTATGGGACATTTTTAAAAGTGCTTGACACAATTTTTATAACCAAATTAATTTTATTTTGCTAACTCATACAATGCTTTAGCATAAATATTAGTCAATTTCATTAAATTCTCTATAGAAATATACTCATCTTTTTGATGAGCAAGTTCTTCTTGATTTGGAAAAATAGGTCCAAATGCTACTGCATTGTCCATAGCCCTTGCATAAGTGCCTCCACCTATAGTTATAGGTTCACTATCTACATCACCTGTCTCTTCTCTATATACTTTCATAAGTTTTTGTACTAGAGTATGATCCTTAGGTATATATAGTGGTTTAGACTCTCCATCTCCCTCTATTAATTCTATACCTGTATTTTTTAGAACACTTCTTATACCATTATAAACTTCTTCACTTGATGATTTAATTGGATATCTAACATTTATAGTCAATGTTACTTCATTTTTGTCCCCTCTAATAACTCCTGGATTAAAGTTAAGTTTTCCAGATATATCATCTTCAAAATCACAACCTATATTTTCACCATGATATTTAAATGCTATTCTTTCATTGTAAAATTTAACAAATTTAGATAAATCACAATCTTTCTCTAATATTTCACCCAAAAATGCCATTACATAAGTAATTGCATTTTCTCCTTTTTCAGGAGTACTACCATGAGCTGATTTACCTCTTCCAATAATTTTTACAGCACCTTTTTGATTTTCCATAGATAAAGGATATTTTGTATTTTTTACAAATTCATTTAATTTTTCTTCAATATTTGAAACATCTTCTGTTTTCAATACTACTTCACAATAATCTGGTACCATATTGGGAGCATTTCCTCCCTTGATACTTTCAATTTTAATATTACCACATGTATTACTATCTAGCTTTTGTACCAAATCAAAACTTATAATACCTTTTTCTCCATGAATAACAGGAAAATCTGCATCTGGTGTAAAAGCCATATCAGGAGCATTTTCATTATTAAAATAATGCTTCATACATCCCCATCCTGTTTCTTCGTTTGTGCCAAATATAATTCTTATTTTTTTACTTAAAGAAACTCCCGATTCCTTTAAAGCCTTCATAGCATACATACATGCTACAGCAGGTCCTTTATCGTCTATAGTCCCTCTTCCATAAATTTTATCATCATGTATCTCTCCACTATAAGGAGGATAACTCCAACCATCTCCTTCTGGTACTACATCTAAATGAACTAATATTCCTACTACATCTTCTCCCACACCTAAATCAGCATGCCCTACATAGCCATCTAAATTTTTAGTCTTAAATCCCATCTCTTCTGATAAATTCAACGCATATTTTAATGCTCTATAAGGTCCCTCACCAAATGGCTTACCTGGTTCTTCATTGCCTTCTACACTTTTTATTCCAACCAATTCTTGAGTTGTCTTTACAATATCATCCTTATAATCTTCAATTATTTTTGAAAACTCCATAAAAACACCTCCACAAAAAATTTAATTTACTCATTAATTATATTATACCTTTACATAAAATTTCCTTCAACTTTATAATATTTGCTTTTATATTAATTTTTTAAATGGTTAAACTATATTTACTACAATTTCAAAAAAGGTGGGGTTAATTTGGGAAAGAAAAAATTTGTTTTCCTGATATTAGTTTTTGGGATAATAATATCTTCTATACTCTTTTATGATAAATATATTTCTTCTACTTCCATCCAATATATGGACAGTAGTAGTAGAATTTTTATATGGCTTTTAACAGCAAGTATTGGAATCTATTATGTAAAATTAGAATCCAAACCTCAATTAGCACCTATAACTTTTTCTAATGAAAAAGAAAACAATAACAACAATAACAAATCAAAGGTTTCTTTTAGAGACGTAGCAGGATTAGAAGAAATAAAAGAAGAATTACAAGAAACTATTGATTTTATTAATAACTCAAATAAATATAAAAAAATGGGTGCTAAAATACCTAAGGGAATACTTTTTTATGGTCCCCCAGGTACTGGAAAAACACTATTAGCAAAAGCAGTTGCTGGAGAAACTAATTCATCTTTTTTATATGCAAGTGGTTCTGAATTTGTAGAAAAATATGTAGGCGTAGGTGCCAAAAGAGTAAGAACTCTTTTTGAAAAAGCAAAAAGAGATACTCCAAGTATTATCTTTATTGACGAAATAGACGCTATTGGAGCTAGACGAAATTTAGATTCAAATAATGAAAAAGATCAAACCTTAAACCAATTATTGGTTGAAATGGACGGTTTTAATACTAATGAAACAATAATAATAATAGGTGCAACAAATAGAATTGATTTATTAGATGAAGCATTACTAAGACCAGGTAGATTTGACAGGCATGTATATGTAGGAAATCCCAATATAAAAACTAGAGAAAAAATATTACAAGTTCACACTAAAAATAAACCCTTAGACAAAAGTATTAATATTAAAGATATTGCAGGTAAAACTCATGGTTTATCAGGTGCTCAACTTGCAAATATAGCCAATGAAGCTGCAATAATTGCAGTAAGAAATAATAAAAACAAAATTGACATAAACGATTTTAATGCAGCTATTGAAAGAGTACTAGCTGGTTTAGAAATTAAAAATCCTTCTATTTTATTAAAAGAAAAAAAGACAGTAGCCGTTCATGAAGCTGGGCATGCTTTAGTTTGTAAATTATTAAAATCTGAAGTTGTTCAAAAAATATCTATTGTTCAAAGAGGGCAAGCACTAGGATATGTATTAAAATTTCCAGAAGAAGAAAGATACCTTCTATCAAAACAAGAATTAATTAATAAAATTACAGGATTATTAGCAGGAAGAGCTGCAGAACAAATAATTTTTAATGAAATAACAACAGGTGCTAAAGATGATTTAACCAAAGCAACAGAAATAGCTCAAGAAATGGTATGTAGTTATGGTATGAGTTCTCTTGGAAATATTGCAGTTGATGAATTCTATATAAAATATAATTATGAAATTGTTAGAAAAGAAATTAAAAAAATAATTGATCAATGTCTTAAAAATGCAATTAAAATATTAGAAGATAATAAAATAATTTTACTCCATATAGCTGATGTCCTTATAGAAAAAGAATGTATAGATGATAAGCAATTAGAAAAAATACTTAAACTCTATGAACCATCCTCAGATTTTGCCACATAAAAATTAATAAACAAGAGCAAGTTAATTTGATAACTTGCTCTTACTTAATTACTATTTTTTATTTTCAACCTCTTCTACTACCTTTTCTATAAATTCATCTAACTTTAATTGCCCCATATCTCCTCCATCTCTTTTCCTTACAGATACTAATCTATCTTCTACCTCTTTTCCACCTACTACAAGCATATAAGGTATCTGTTGAAGTTCAGCTTCTCTTATTTTGTATCCTACTTTTTCTGTCCTATCATCTATTTCTATTCTCAATCCTTTATTTTCCATTTCTTTTTTTATTTCATAAGCATAATCATTGAATTTATCTGAAATAGGAAGTATTCTAGCTTGAACTGGTGCAATCCATGTTGGGAATTTACCTGCATAATGTTCTATGAGAATTCCCATAAATCTTTCAATACTTCCTAGAATAGTTCTATGAATCATAACTGGTCGTTTTTTCTCATTATTTTTATCTATATAAGTTAAATCAAATCTTTCTGGCATTTGAAAATCAAGTTGAATAGTTCCACATTGCCAAGTCCTACCTATAGCATCTTCTAAATGAAAATCAATTTTAGGACCATAAAAAGCACCATCCCCTTTGTTTAATACATAGTCTATTTTCTTTTCATTTAGTGCTTCCTTTAAACTATTAGTTGCCATCTCCCATTGTTCTTCTGTACCCATTGAATTTTCTGGCCTTGTAGATAATTCTACATGATACTTAAATCCAAAAACACTATACATATAATCTGCTAATTCAATTACACCTATTAATTCATCTTTTACTTGATTAGGTAACATAAATAAATGGGCATCATCTTGAGTAAAACTTCTTACTCTCATAAGTCCATGAAGAGTACCTGAAAGCTCATGTCTATGAACTAAACCTAATTCTGCCCATCTAAAAGGAAAATCTCTATAGCTAAACATTTTTGTCTTATATATAAGCATTGCTCCAGGACAATTCATAGGTTTTATAGCATAATCATTATCATCTATCTCTGTAAAATACATATTTTCTCTATAATGATCCCAATGTCCAGATCTGTGCCATAACTCTTCATTTAATATCAATGGAGTTTTTATTTCTCCATAACCTCTCTTCCTATGTTCTTCCCTCCAAAAATTTTCCAATATATTTCTAATAACCATGCCTTTAGAATGAAAGAATGGAAAACCTGGACCTTCTTCATGTATACTAAATAAATCTAATTCTCTTCCTATTTTTCTATGATCTCTTTTTTTAGCCTCTTCCAATATCTGAAGATAATTATCTAAGCCTTTTTTCTTTTCATAACTAGTTCCATATATTCTTTGAAGCATCTTATTGTGCTCATCACCATGCCAATAAGCACCAGCTATACTTACTAACTTAATTGCCTTAACCTTTTTTGTATTTGGCAAATGAGGTCCAGCACACAAATCTACAAAATCACCTTGTTTGTAAAAAGAAATTATTTCATCCTCAGGAAGATCTTCTACTAATTCTACTTTATAAGGTTCTTTCTTTTCTTTTAAAAATTCAATTGCTTCATCTCTTGGAAGTATAAATTTTTCTAATTCATAATTTTCTTTAACAATTTTTTTCATTTCCTCTTCTATCTTTTCTAAATCTTCTGGAGTAAATCTATGCTCCGTATCAAAGTCATAATAAAACCCATTATCTATTGCAGGACCAATGGCTAATTTCACGTCAGGATACAATCTTTTTACTGCTTGAGCTAATATATGAGCACTTGTATGCCAAAATATTTTTTTCCCTTCTTGGTCTTCAAATTTTAATATTTTTACTTTTGAATCTTCTTCAATTGAATCTTTTAAACCAAATGTTTTCCCATTTACTACTGCTCCCATAGCAACTCTAGCTAATCCTTCACTAATATCTTTTGCTATTTCATAAACAGTTACACCTTTTTCATATTCTTTAACTGAATTATCTGGTAATGTTATATTTATTTTACTCATTTTCTAACCTCCTATATCTTTTTTATCAAAAACAAAAATCTCTCATCCCTGATATTTCAAGGGACGAGAGAATAATATTTCCCCGTGGTTCCACCCTAATTGGTACTCTATTCTAAATAACGCATTTGCGATAATCCTTATTTCGGATTCAGCTCAGGGATGGTCTTCAATTGATATCACTTAGAATTATTTTCAGCTAATATAATTCCTCTCTTGAAGCTAAATCAATCTACTCTTCCCTTCATTGCCTTTAATTATATACTTTGATTAATTATTATAATTAACTTTTTATTTATTGTCAATACTTCTAATTTGTTTTAATTATTTCAAAGACTTCTTTTAAGCTCAACTCCTCTTGAACACCTGTTTTCATATTTCTCAAGGAAGCTTTTTTATTTTCTATTTCTTCAGGCCCCATAATAATTACATAAGGTATATCTAATTTATCTGCAAATGAAAATTTCTTTTTCATTTTACACTTTTCCAAATAAATTTGTATGTTCAAGCCCTTTTCTCTAAAAATATTAGCTGTCTCTATTGCTTCCTCCATACAACCTTCCATAGGAATAATAAGTGCGTGAGTCAATATATTATTACTATCGGGCACAATATTTGCTTCTTTCAACTGATAAAATAATCTCGTTAGCCCAATAGATATTCCTACGCCCGGTAGTTTTTGTTTAGTATAATGTTGAGCTAAATTATCATATCTTCCACCAGAACAAATACTTCCCAAACTTAAATAATCATCTAAAAATGTTTCATATACAGTGCCTGTATAATAATCTAAGCCTCTAGCAATAGTTAAATCTATAGAATAATTTTCCTCTGGAACTCCAAATATTTTTACATACTTATTTACTATATCTAATTCCTCAACTCCTTTATTGAAATTATTATTTTCAATACTCATAGCTTTTAATTCATCCAATATTTTATCATTGGAACCTTTGATATTTATAAACTTAATTATTTTTTCTATAACTTCATTATTTAAATTCAATTCTTTTAATTCTCTTACAACACCTTCAGAACCTATTTTTTCAAGTTTATCTATACTTCTTAAAACTTGGGTAGTATCTTTTATTCCCAACCAATCAAAAAAACCACTCAATACTTTTCTATTATTTATTTTTATAGTAAATGACTCAAAACCTAAATCTCTAAATGTAGAATAGATTGTACTAGGAATTTCCGCATCATTAATTATATCTAATTTTTGATTTCCTATAATATCTATATCACATTGATAAAATTCTCTAAATCTACCTTTTTGACTTTTTTCACCTCTATATACCTTACCTATCTGATACCTTTTAAATGGAAAACTAAGTTCAGAAAAATATTGTGACACATATTTAGCTAAGGGTACAGTTAAATCAAATCTTAGAGCCAAATCTGTATCTCCTTTTTTAAACCTATATATTTGTTTTTCTGTTTCTCCTCCAGCTTTAGCTAAAAGTACCTCTTCTTTTTCTATTATAGGCGTATCTATAGGTAAAAATCCATATTTCTCATAATTTTCCCTAATAATATCCATCATATTATTAAAAAGTACTTGATCAGCAGGTAAAAGCTCCATAAACCCTGGAAGAGTAGTAGGCTTAACTATTTTTTTCGACATATGTAAAATTACACCCCCATTTATAAATTATATTAAAATTCTCAGTAGCTATGATAACATTTTTTTTAATAAATAAAAAGTCGATTTAAAATGGTAAAAAGAAGTTATAATTTAATCTCTTTTAATCACTTTTTTTTATAGAATTTAGTGTTTTACATATTTTACAACCCGAACAAAAATACACTTTTTCAGGAAATACACTATTTATAATTTTTACAATATCCTTATCTCTATCTTTTTCTTCTCCATGAATTATTATTTTTTCAGGAGCAATAACTATTAAAGAACTTATTAATAAATCATCATTACTAATACCTTCACTGGCAAGTTCATTTATTACATCACTAAAATAATCTTTTTCAATTATATTATTTTCGCCATCAAATAGCTTGTAATCCTCCCCATCTATAACAATATTAACTAAATCTAACTTAGGTTCTTGAATATCTACAAAATATTTGAGTATTTTTATAAATTCTTTATACTCTTCTTCAGCAAAATATTGCTTTGCACTCTTGTCAATTAAACAATCTATATTATTTTT
Source organism: uncultured Clostridia bacterium (assembly GCA_964447805.1). Lineage (GTDB taxonomy): Bacteria > Bacillota > Clostridia > Tissierellales > DATGTQ01 > CAYUTQ01. The sequence goes on along the minus strand of CAYUTQ010000053.1, from coordinate 1,918 downwards.
AAATTTTTTAAGTCTAAATTTTACAAAGCCATCAATATTAATACTATTATTCCTCTTTATATAATCCAATATTTCATCATATATATAGCTTTTTTCTTCAATAAAATTCCCCTCAAGTTTTAACATATTATAAGCTATATTTGTTATATTTAATTTTTCTTCCCTAGAAAATTCTCTATATATATAAAATACTTTTTTCCCTATCATTGCTTTTGAATAATAATTTATTATAATATCCGTAACTATATTTGCTATAATATCATAAAAATCAATACTTAAATCCGATTGTCCATTAATAATACTACATTTTAAAAAAATTCTATCATTTGAAAGTTTTTTATCTATTTTTATTTTATTATCTAAAGAGTAATTATCTATAAATTTAATAACACTATCTATCTCTTTATCACAACTTATGGTTACTTCTTCCATCTTATCACTCCTTTCTGCAATAATAGTAGTATGTGTGTTTGAAATAGGTATATACTTTATAATTAGTTACTTTAATTGCAATATAAAGTAATAATGGTTCCTATATCTACCATAGGTTTTTTATTTATAATTATTGGAACTTTGTTGTATTTTTTTAAAAATTTGTTAATTTTATGTCCATCTATATGATGCTCATAGCTGCCAGAAAAAATTATTTCATTGGGAGATAAATTTCCACATACTCCACCTATGAAACCATAATCAAAATTTTCCAACACTATATAACCCGGTCGAATTAATAAAACATCTATATTGTGTTTAATCAATTCTTTATAAATACCATAATCAGATGTGATTATTGCTTTTTCATCTACTACAGCCATTGAACACTTAGAATATCCTTGATTTACGTGAATTAATTCTAAATACTGTTTTTTAAAATAATAGAGCAACACTTTATCTGTATATTTAAAATTATGTACAGCACCTCCACAAACTCTTCCTACATTGTATGCTATATTATTAGGATATTCTCCACCCAGAACCTTTTCTCCTCTTATTAAATTTATACCCATTCCATAGAGCTTATCCTCATAATAATCAAAAACATTTGGTGCAACAACTAATGTATTATAATTTATAGGATGAAGAACTATGTCTGGATGATAAGATATGGCATCATAAACTTCATTACATTTAGTAGTTGGCACAACTTTTAAATTCATTTTTTTGAGAGCTATTATAGATTGCTTATCTATTCTTCCATCAACAATAACTATATTTGCTTTTTTAATTGGAATAAAAGGATTCTTCATATTTTTTCTCCTTTTTAATAAAAAACAAACCTTCTATTGCAATAGAAGGTTTAACTTGGAGGCGGCACTCAGATTTGAACTGAGGAATAAAGGTTTTGCAGACCTCTGCCTTACCACTTGGCTATGCCGCCATATAAGAATTTGATACTATCTAAAATTATCTAACCCTAAACAATTATCCACTAAGTGATTCACACCAAATCTAAATACATGATTTGGGTTCTCTACTTATGCCTTACCACTTGGCTATGCTGCCATATGGAGCGGAAAACGGGATTCGAACCCGCGGCCCTCGCCTTGGCAAGGCGATGCTCTACCTCTGAGCTATTTCCGCATATTATCAACTCTCTTTATAGGCCCTAATATTATGTAATTCGTTGAAACATATCCACTAAGCGATTCACTCAAAACGAAATACATGTTTTGGTTCTCTGCTTATACCTCTGAGCTATTTCCGCATATTATCATGGTGCCCAGAGGCGGAATCGAACCACCGACACGGGAATTTTCAGTCCCCTGCTCTACCTACTGAGCTATCTGGGCTTTTACGTTCCATTTAGTAGTATACAACAATTTAAACTTAAAGTCAATATCAAAATAAAATAGTTGTTATTATCAGTGATTAATTTATGATAATGTCCTATTATATCACTTTTAATTATGTCCCAATA
>CAYUTQ010000052.1:0-10258 GCA_964447805.1 uncultured Clostridia bacterium | reverse complement strand
TAAATATATAGCCTATATAAAAATACACAAAATATATTAAACTAGATTTAAATTGATATATATCAGGAATATTACGAACAAGAAATCCTATAAATAACATTATAATAGTTGCAATAATAGGATTGAAATTAATATCTCTATTAATGCAATATTTTTCTAGCAAATAAAAAATAATAAAAATATTAAATAATGCTAAAAGAAACCATAAATGTCCTGGCATCTTTGCAAATAATATTTCATTAAACACCTTATACAAATAAGTTTCATTATCATCATATACATTAAAAATCATTTGTATAGGAACCATGAAAAATATTCCAGTTATTAAATATGGAATCAACAACCTTCTTGCTTTATTTTTAGCAAACCCTGAAAACGAACCATATTTATTCAATTCAATTCTATTAAAATAATATAAATAACCTGATATAAAAACAAATAAAGGCATATTAATAGTTTGAAAATATTCAATTATATACTTAATAATATTTGATTTATCATTAACTAACTTAAATCCCCATGCATCCGTATATACAGCTGAACTATGGGTTAATATAACTAATATTAATGCAATTATTTTTAGTAAATTAATATATTCAAGTTCAACATTCTTTTGTAATTGTTTCCCCATTTTACTTCCCCCCTATGTTTCTTAACTAATTATAAAATTTCACATTTAGTATTTATAACATATAATATCATATTATGCTTAAATTCCCATTTCCATTTTAATTTTTATTAGCCTCAATTGAAGGAAGTATTTTAATATAAATACGTTATTAATAAAAAAAGCTTATTAAATATCTAATAAGCTTTTTACTCAACTGATTTTAAAGATTCTACCATTTTTATTTTTTGTAATCTAAAATACATTACAAAATTTACTGATACTGCAAACATAATAGTTAAAATAGTAGAATATATAAAACTTATAGGTTTAATATCACGGCCAAACATTATATAATCTATTTCACCAGTGAGAATAATATATTTATGAAGGAAAACCCCCATAACCAATCCTATTATTATACCTATTATAGTAAGAATTGTGTTCTCATTATACACATAAGCAGAAACTTCATCATCATAAAATCCAAGTACCTTAATAGTAGCTATTTCTCGAAGTCTTTCACTTATATTAACATTAGTTAAGTTATATAAAACTACAAAAGCTAAGGCACCCGCTGAAATAATTAATACTAATACTACATAATTTAGACTACCTATCATATCTTTATAACTACTACTTATACCAGTAATAAAATCCACAGAAGCAACTTTGGGATCTTTTAAAAACTCTGTAGAAAGTTTATTTTCAAAATCCTTAGATGTATCAATAGTTTTTGCTATTAATTGTTGGAATTTTGGCTTTTCCCCATAAAACTTTTGAAACAATTTGGGAGCCATATAAACATAGTGGGATACATAATTTTCTGTAATACCAGTTATTTTAACATTTATCTTTTTATTACCTTCATCCTTAATATATATTTCATCACCAACTTCTACATTTAGCAATTGGGCCATCTTTTCCGTTAAAACTACCCCATCTTCTGTTAAAGGAATATTTTCTTCCGACACACGATTCCTCAAAATTATAAATTCTTCCATTCTTTTAGAATCTTCAGGAATAATAAGAAAAGCATTTTCCTTTTTTGTTTTAGTGCCTAATTCAATATGTTCTTTTTTTGTTAACATATAATCAGATATTCCCTGATTTTTTTCAACTAATTTCTTAATACTAGTATATCCTCTATCTTTAAAATCCATTGACATATCATATTGATATATTTCATCAAACTGTTTAGTCGGAGTTGCCATAATAGAATCTTTTAAACCAAATCCTGCTACCATTAAAGCAGTACAACCTCCAACACCAAGTATAGTCATAAATAACCGTTTTTTATATCTAATTAAATTTCTAATAGTAACTTTTTGTATGAAATTCAACTTTGACCATATAAGCTTGACCTTTTCAAGTAAAATTCTTTTCCCTGGCTTCTGAATCTTAGGACGCATAAGTAATGCAGGTGTCTCTGTAAGCTCTTTATAGCAGGAAAACCAAGCAGCAAATGTAGTTGAAATTACTCCAAAAGCTATGGAAACTATAGCATAAAACATATTAAATTCAGTCACTACTGGAGGCATTATATACATAATCCTATAAGCATTAAATATTATAGTAGGGAAAATCTTAAATCCTAACAATGCCCCTAATATACCCCCGCTAACACTAGCAAGACCTGCATATATAATATATTTTGAAGCTATAGCTATCTTACTATATCCTAAAGCTTTAAGAGTACCTATATATACTCTTTGCTCATCAACCATTCTTGTCATTGTAGTAAAAGACACTAATGCTGCTATTAGAAAAAAAAATACTGGAAATACTTTTGCAATAGCATCTATTCTATCTGCTGCCATACCATAATCAATAAAATCCAAAGTTTGATTTCTTTTAATCACATACCATTCAGGAATATCAATGCTTTTTACTTCTTTTTCTCCAACAGCTATTTTTTCACGAGCTTTCTCTATATTTTCTTCAGCTTCTTTTTTGGCATTTTCATAGTCTAACTTTCCCTTAACTAATGCTTGTCTAGAATCTTCTAGTTTTCTATAGCCCATGGCAAATTCATCACTAGCTTTTTTCTTAGAATTTTCAAGTCTCAATCTTTCTATTGCAATTTGTTTTTTAGAAGCATCTAAAGCTTTTTTCCCTGCAATAAATTTATTCTCTGTATTAGATAATTCTTTTTTCTTGTCTTCTATCACTAATTTAGCCTCTACTGATTTTTTTTCTCCAATTTTTAATTTTTCCTGCCCTTTCGTATAAGTTTCAATCAAACTTACCCTTTCCTCATCTGACAAATCCCCATCATTATTTTTTAAAATTTCTTTAATTTCATTAAGTTTAACTTTATTTTCTTCTACTTCTTGTTCAAATTCTTCTATTTGTTTTTCTCTTTTTAAAATTTCAATTTCTGCTTGTTTTTTAGCTTCTATAAAAGATTTAATATTTTTATTATATTCTTTTTCCCTTTCTTCCAATTCTTTTTCTCCATTAACTATTTTGATTTCTGCTTCTTGTATCATTTGTTTAAAATTTCTTTCCCTAAAATTAAGTTCCTTTTCTCTTTTTAATATCTCTTTCTCACCATCTGCAATTTCTTGAGCTGCAACTGTAAATTCTTTATTCGCTTTTTCTTCAGCATATCTAAGTTTTTTCTTGTTCTCATCTAACTTTTTATTTGCTTCGTTTACTATTTCATCATAACGTTTTTTAGATCTATCTTTTCCAAGAGTATCAATTTTTTTTCGTTTTGGTTCAAGAATTTCATCATATTTATCATCATAACAAAAAGCTTCTCGTGCATCCTTAAAAGTTAAAAAAACTTCTGTAAAAACAGGTATCTTAAAATTATCTTCAGGAATCATAATAAAATTATCTATTTTACCATTTCCTATATTAGTTGTTCCTCTTTCATCCGTTATATAAGAAGGAGTTTCTACCATACCTACAATAGTATATTCTTTTCTTTTTAAACTTTTTCCAATGTCTTCTTTAGTACCAGATGATAATTTTATTTTAGAACCTATTGACAACTCTGAATTAAAAATCTTTCCTTTCTCTGCTACACACTCCTCTGACTTTTCTGGATACCTTCCTTCCACTAACTTTGTCCTATTAATATAAGATTCACTAGATTCCTCAATCTTATCCATAGGTAGCGAAAGCACCTTAATAACCATATCTCCATCTTTTCCTTCAACTAAAGCATCTATAGAGTAAGTAGGAAAAACTCCCTGAGCCCCTGATACATTCTTTATACTTTCTACATCTTCATCATTGAAACCTACTGTCGAAACAATTTCCATATCCATTAATCTATGTTCATCAAAATATTTATCTGCAGTAATTTTCATATCTGCACATGTCACTTTAATTCCAGCAAAAAAAGCTACTCCTAATGCTACTATAGCAAAAATAGAAAAAAATTTACTAAGCGAACCCTTTATCTCTCTAAATGTATCCTTAAATAAAGCCTTTTTCATACTTACCACTCAATCCTTTCTACAGGAATTGGTTCCTCATTAATAGTAACTTGATCCATCTGACCATTTTTAATTCTAATGACTTTATCTCCCATAGGAACAATAGCTAAATTATGAGTAACTACAACTACAGTCATTCCCATGCTTTTACAAGTATCTTGTAATAATTTTAAAATTGTCTTTCCTGTATTATAATCTAAAGCTCCTGTAGGTTCATCACATAATAATAATTTAGGATTTTTAGCTAAAGCTCTTGCAATAGCTACCCTTTGTTGCTCTCCACCAGATAGTTGAGCAGGAAAATTTTCTTTTCTATCTCCAAGTCCTACTTTTTCCAAAACTTTTTCTGGCTCAATAGGATCTTTGCATATTTGTGTTGCCAATTCTACATTTTCAAGAGCTGTAAGGTTTTGAACTAAATTATAAAATTGAAAAACAAACCCTATATCATATCTTCTATATGAAGTGAGTTTTTTTGAATTATATCCACTTATTTTCTCTCCATCCACTATTATTTCTCCACTAGTTGGAGTATCCATGCCTCCCATTACATTTAAAACAGTACTTTTCCCAGCACCACTTGCCCCTACTATCACTACAAATTCACCCTTATCAATAGAAAAACTCATTCCATCTAGGGCTTTTATTTCTACTTCTCCTGTTTTATATATTTTTGTTATATTTCTCAATTCAATAAAACTTTTCATTATTAATTTTCCTCCATATAAAAATAAGTATCTACATTAGTATTGTATAATATATTATATGTTTTTTCACATACTTTTTATTGTAAATAAAAAAACCTGCCTATAAATCAGACTATTTTCTCTTACTGAAAGACACATACCTCCAATAAACCAATTTATTTTTTCTTTTTTGCAAATATTTTTAATATATGATATAATTAATTGGTCAGGTTGTTAATTAGAATATTTATTCTAATCATATCCTATTCTTCTTTTTTACATAAAAATCTCAAATCTCTATTACAAAACTTTTAAACAATTAATTACTAACATATTGTTACTATGTTAGTTTATTACTCACTAATTGTTTCCCTTTTATTTAAATTAATATAATAAAGTGGCTTTTAATTGACATAAAATGTTATATGAGATTTTATGTGTTAAAATTAGAATATCGTTTGATTAAAAAAATAAAATCTTACTATGTTCTTAATTTAAAATTAAGAAACCAGATTTTTTAAATATATAAATATTAACTTAATAGAAAATAAAAGTCATAAAGAGGGTGAATTGTCTATGGCTAAAAGCATAAATGTTAATGACCCTGTTAGGATGTATCTAAAAGAAATAGGAAAAGTTCCCCTTCTTACAAAAGATGAAGAAGTAGCTTTAGCAAAAAGAATTGAAGCAGGAGATGAATCAGCCAAAAGAGAGCTTGCACAAGCAAATTTAAGATTAGTAGTTAGTATTGCTAAAAAGCATATAGGTAGGGGAATGTCTTTCTTAGATTTAATTCAAGAGGGAAATTTAGGTCTTATAAAGGCAGTAGAAAAATTCGATTATACAAAAGGTTATAAATTTAGTACCTATGCTACTTGGTGGATACGTCAATCAATTACAAGAGCTATAGCCGATCAAGCAAGAACTATAAGAATACCTGTTCATATGATTGAAAATATAAACAAACTCGTTAGAATACAAAGGCAACTTGTGCAAAAACTAGGCAGAGACCCAATACCTGAAGAAATAGCAGAAATAATGGACATGGATGTAGAAAAAGTAAGAAATATAATGAAAATAGCTCAAGAACCTGTATCTTTAGAAACTCCTATAGGAGAAGAAGAAGATAGTCATTTAGGAGATTTTGTAGAAGATAATCAAGTAGCAACACCTGTAGAATCTACAACATATATTATGCTTAGGGAAGAATTATTAGATGTACTAAAGACTTTAACTCCTCGAGAACAGGAAGTATTAAAATTAAGATTTGGCTTAAATGATGGAAAAACTAGAACATTAGAAGAAGTAGGAAAAGAATTTGATGTTACAAGAGAAAGAATCAGACAAATAGAAGCAAAAGCTCTAAGAAAACTTAGACATCCTAGTAGAAGTAAAAAATTAAAAGACTTTTTAGAAGATTAAATAATATTCAAAAGACAAGCTATTGATAATAAATGTCAACAGCTTGTCTTTTAAATTACAACCAATATCAATATGAATTCATAAAATTTTTTATTCTTTCATTTTTATCTCCCTCTTGTACAATCCGTCCATTTTCCAAAAATATAATCCTATTTGCCACTCTTTTTACGAAATCCATATCATGAGTTATAATTAAAATTCCCATATTATCTTTAGCTAAACCTTTTATTATATTTACTACTCCCTCTCTCAACTCTGGATCTAAAGCAGAAGTAGGTTCATCTAAACACATAACTTTAGGTTTCAAAGCACAAGCCCTAGCAATAGCTACTCTTTGTTTTTGTCCTCCTGAAAGTTCAAAAGGATAAGAATCTTTTTTATCTACTAATCCTACAATATTCAAAAGTTTCAATGCTTCATCTATTGCTCTCTTTCTAGGAATACCAAAACCATTTACAGGAGCTTCTATTATATTCTCCATTACTGACATATGAGGAAAAAGATTGTAATTTTGAAAAACTAAGCCTATTTTTTTTCGTATAAATTTCATCTCTTCAAAAGTGGCATATATACTTTCATCATTATAATCTTTACATAAATAATTTCCATCTATTTTTATAGTACCATTGTCACATTTTTCTAAATTATTTATACATCTAAGAATTGTAGTTTTACCTGCTCCAGAAGGACCTATAATTGCTAAAATTTCTCCTACTTGCAATTGAAAACTAATATTTTCTAATATCTTCTTTCCCCCAAAACTCTTATTCAATCCATCTACTTCCAAAACCATATTTTTCCTCCTATTCATAATAAGAATATCTTTCCTCTATTTTATTAAAAACTCCTGTAAATATAGCTGTTAATAATAAATAAATTATCCCCACCAAAACTAATGGAATCAAAGAAACATCTCTATTTGAAGCAATTTTTCCAGCTCTTAATAATTCTCCAAGACCTACTACATATACCAATGATGTATCCTTAACTAAAGTAATAACCTCATTAGTAATAGAAGGTAACACTATCTTAAACATTTGAGGCAGTATTATCCTTATAAATGTTTTATAAGGAGTTAATCCCAAAACTTTAGCAGCCTCATATTGGCCTTTATCAATAGATACTATGCCCCCTCTAAATATCTCACCAAAATATGCTCCATAATTTAAAACAAAGGCTATAATTACGGCAGTAAACCTATCGAAAGTTACACCTAGTATTGGTAACCCAAAAAATATAAATACAATTTGCAACATTAAAGGTGTACCACGCATTACCCATATATAAAATTCAATTATCTTAGAAAGAAATTTTATCTTTGACAATCTTCCTATAGAAATAAAAATTCCTAATGGAATAGAAAGTATAAGTGTCAAAAAAAACACTTTCAAAGTTGTAATAAGGCCAGCAAACATTGATGGTAATAAAGTATATATATAACTAATCATAATATCATCCTTTTAATTTAATTTTCCCCTCCAAACCATTTTTTGTATATTTCTTCATAACTTCCATCTTTTTTCATTTCATTTAAAGTCTTATTCATCATCTCTAATAATTTCTTATCTTCTTTTCTTATTCCTATACCATATTCTTCTTCTCCAAAATCATCTTCAAGAATTTTATATTTTTCAGAATTTTTTTGTTTAATATAATATCTTGCAAGAACCTCATCTGATACAACGGCATCTACTCTTCCTGCCTCCAAATCCATAAAAGCCTCATGATTTGTATCAAATAATATTGGTTCTCCTTCTTCAAAACTTTCTACTACTTTGGGTTCCTTATTTATAGCTTCAAGAGTACTAGAACCATTTTGAACTGCCACCTTCTTACCTTCCAAATCAGCTTTATTATCTATATCAGAATCTACAAAAGTAATTATCATTTGTCTATTTTCTAAATACGCTTGAGTAAAAGCAACTTTCTCCTTTCTTTCTTCAGTAATAGAATACCCATTCCAAATAATATCTATATTTCCTGCGTTCAATTCAGCCTCTTTCATAGACCAATCTATAGGTTGAAATTTTACCTTAAATCCCATTCTTTCAAATACTTCATTTGCTAAATCTACATCAAAACCTACAAGTTCTCCTTTATCATTTCTAAATCCTAAAGGAGCAAAAGTATCATCAAGCCCCATTATTACATAACCTCGTTCTTTTAATTCCTCATAAGAATCATCTTTTGATAATGCCCCTTTAGAACAACCTGTCAAATTCACAACGACTAATACCAATAAAAGCAATAAAATAATAAAATAATTTTTGTTTTTCATTTAAATCTCTCCTCTCCTTTCTATATTTTAAAAATTTAAAACAAAAACTCTCATTCTCTAGTTTTACACCAGAGAACGAGAGTTTTACTCCGTGGTCCCATCTCTATTTATTGATATCTCACAATATCAACCTTATCAAGTACAACAAATATATACTATACTCTAGCACTATAACGGGTGCAGGTAATCCGAAAACATCTACTACCTAATAAGATTCGATGTTTAGCTCAGAGATGTGTTCAAAATACATTCAAATGCCCCTCTCACCAAACGGGAACTCTCTGTAAAAGAAATGTATTTTTACTTTTTCTCATCAATGCTTTTAATTCTTATGTTTTAATATGCTAATATGATAACTCGCTAAAGCGTTTTTGTCAATACTTTTTACCATTTATAAATTATTCAACACATCAAATACTTCATCTGGTAAAATATCATCTTCTATATCAATATCATTTTTTCTTTTTTCATTTTTATTTTCCTTCTTATTCCCATTATTTTTTATGCCGTCAGATAACGAATATTCCTCAAATACTTCTCTAACAGCTTCTTTAATCATTTCCTTATTATTCCTAGGCTTAGTTTGCTCTGTATAATACAATATTGCTTTAATTACATAAGCTGTTTTAAATTTTTGATTTGATAATATTTTATATACCTTTAAATCTTCATCCCTATTTAGAGAAAAAGATAAATTAATTCGTTTAACAGTCATAAAATCACCTTCTTAATTCTTGTTCTAGTAAAACTTTGTAGCCTTTAGCATTAGCAAATTGATCAAGATTTTCTATATATTTTACCTTATTAGACGCTTCAATATATTTTTTCAACATCATACTTCCTCCACCTACAAAAATTGTAGGATTTCTAAATTCAAAACCATATTCTAAAATTTTTGTAAGTAATTCTTCTACATATTCCTCTGTTTTCTTTTTTATCATACTACTAATACTTTTATCAAAAAACACTGGTTCTTTACCTACTATAATATCTTGTATTTGCCTTTCAGTTAATTTGATATTTATTTTTAATAATTCTTGCTGAATACTTGCAAAAAGTGTAATAACAGCATTAGGCAATGAATAACAAGATCCAATATCAATAATCCCATTTTCAACTTTAAAAAAATCTGTAGTATAGCCACCAATATCTATAATATTTGCTACTCCTACTTTTCTATAATCCTTAAAAATATTAATAAATGCAGCATAACCCTGTGGATATACTCTACAATCTATAACATTGATTATATAATCTCTCCCTAAATAATTAAATTTTATATTATCACGTAAAAAATACTTCCTAAATTGTTCTTTCATTTTCCCATAATGAATTATGGGAAGACCTACTCCTAAAATAATATCTACATTTTTTCTATCTTTCATTTCTGTCTTATTAATTGCATCTGCTATTGCAGGCAAAGACAATACAAATGCATCCTGATTCACTGTTTTTTCTAATTGTACACTTGACCTACTACTCCCTATACTATAATAATTATCTTGATATATAATTAAGTTTTGTTTAGTAATAGGCTCCACATCAGATTTTGTAAAACCTGATTGATAACTAAATCCTTCACTATTCTTGGTATAAGCATTTCCATTATCCAATCCTAATAAAATACTATTATCCATAGAAATTCCTCCATTCTTCTAAAATAATTTCCATTTTCTATTATTGCTGCATATCTAGTATGGATATTATAACACTTATACCATTATATGACAATCGTTGATCATAGGAATGCTTAATTTGAGTGATTAATTTATGATAATGTCCTATTATATCACTTTTAATTATGTCCCAATAT
>CAYUTQ010000051.1:0-11629 GCA_964447805.1 uncultured Clostridia bacterium | reverse complement strand
AAATTGGTGCTAATATTTTAATATTTATGGGACATTTTTAAAAGTGCTTGACATAAATGTTTTTCTATTTTAATATATTACCAATTTTTTCTTCATAAACTTTATAATTTTTATCACTAAATAAAATAAATCTAACTTCTTTAATAAAATCTTCATTATCTATAAAATCCATAACAGCCTTTATAGCTATTTCAGTAGCTTCTTCAATGGGATAACCATAAGCACCAGTTGATATTGAAGGGAAAGCAATTGTTTTTAAATTGTATCTTTTTGCCAATTTTAATGAATTATAATAAGCATTATACAGAAACTCATTTTCTCCTTTTTTGCCATCCTTATAAATTGGGCCTACAGTATGAATTACATAATTACTAGGCATATTTCCAGCCGTAGTAATTCTTGCTTCACCAGTAGGGCACCCTCCAATTTTTTTACATTGCTCTAATATAATAGGACCACCAGCTTTATGTATTGCTCCATCAACCCCTCCCCCACCAAGTAAAGTATTATTAGCAGCATTTACAATTGCATCTACTTTTTCTTTAGTTATATCTCCTTTTACCAATATAATTAATGTATCTTTATATTTAAACATAAACAATCAACCTCCTTATTTTATTATTTCTATTTTTATAATAAAAATCCTTTAAACTTCCTACTTAAAGGGTAGATATAATAATATATGAATGGAGGTCAAAAATGAAATATAAAAATATTCACCAAGGAATTTTTTTAAATAGACCAAATCGATTTATTGCTAATGTTATCATCAACGGTAAAAAAGAAAAAGTTCATGTAAAAAACACTGGCCGTTGTAAAGAAATTTTAAAAGAAGGTACTACTGTATTTCTTGAAAAATCAAATAATCCAAATAGAAAAACAAAATATTCTCTAATATCTGCCTATAAAGATGATTTACTTATAAACATGGACTCGCAAGTTCCTAATGCAGTAGTTTATGATGGCATTATTAACAACAAAGTAGATGAGCTTAAAAATATTGATTTTTTAAAAAGAGAAGTTAAATACTCTAATTCAAGATTTGATCTATTTTTTGAAAAAGATATAGATAAAGGTTTTATCGAAGTTAAAGGAGTTACTTTGGAAAAAAATGGACTAGCATTGTTTCCTGATGCACCTACAGAAAGAGGAACAAAACATGTTTTAGAAATGACAAAAGCAGTAAAAGAAGGTTATAAAGGCTATATTTTTTTCTTAATTCAAATAAATAATATTAAATATTTCACTCCCAATACTTCGATGGATAAAAATTTCTCAAATGCACTTATAAAAGCAAAAGAAAAAGGTGTAAACATACTTGCTTATAATTCGATTGTTAAAAAGAATTCTATTGTTCTTAATGAAAAAATAAAAATATTAAAACACTAAAAAACGTCAGGGACAACAGATTGCATAGAAATTCAATTACCTGCATATACCAGTCTCATTTTTAAGAAAGCCAATGGAGATTTCATCCGTTTTCATGCAATCTGCCATCCCTAGTTTTTTAATTAAATCATCCCCACAAATATTTTTTTTACATTCACACTTTTTGGTATATAGCATAAATTATAATAAGGTTTTACAATATCTCATTCCTAAATAAAAATGTAACAACAAAAGTTATTTCAATATCTTGAAAACAAAGAAAGGAGGCGAGATACCTAGTTTATGATGCAATTTTGAAAACTAGGTGTAAAATATGGTAGATAATCTAGGATGTGACAATAACTATGGTGGGTTTGATGATTCTCTATTGTTTTTTTTCTTACTATTAGTAATTTTATTCTGTAACTGTGGTAGAAGATATTAATAACTTATTATATTAAATCGGGGAGTACTCCCCGATTTATTTTTAGAACATATTAAATTTTTACCTAATTCCTAAGCTATTAATTTCTCATCACCATTCTTTTTATCAGTCAATAATGTAAATGCTATATCTTTCCTTGATATATAGTCCATATTTTTTCTAAATCAATTTTTATATTTTCGTCTGCAATTATTTCCCTATCGATTATTAAATATATATATCCTTCCTCTAAATCCAGTGTTTCATTTTTATCATAACAAATTTCATCCTAAAATAAAAAAAGGTCAGAAACGGGGTGGGTAATATATCTTTAAAGGGGAATTTTCTAGTTTCTGACCTTAATAAACTATTTACTTTTTACAACCAATCTATTGCTTACTTCTGTTATAAACTACTTGTCCATTTATTATAGTATATTCTACAGTAGCATTGGTATCCAATGCAGGCATACCTCTAAATATAACTAAATCTGCATCTTTTCCTTTTTCAATTGAACCTACCCTGTGATCTACACCTATTATCTTCGCTGGATTTATAGTAAGCATATTAATAACTCTCTCAATATCTCCACCAAATCGAACCACTTCTCCAGCCTGAACAACAATAACATCAGGGTTTAATATAGGTCCATCTGTCATTATTGCACAGGTAACTCCTCTTTTATCTAATTCTACCAAACTGTGTATATCAACCTTTCCACATTCGCCAGGCAATAGTTGAACTCCTATAGGTCCAAAAATTACTCCTCGACAACCTGAATTTACAATGTCATCATAATAATCACTAGCACCCCATGCATGGTCTAGTGTAAATTCTATATCAAACTCTTTAGCAATTTGAATAACAGTTAACATATCAAATTGTTCACAATGTACTTTAATAGGTATTTCTTTTCTAAGAACCTTACATACATTTTCTAATCCTAAATCAATAGGTGTTTTTTTCACTTTGCCAGCTTTTTCAGCCTCTTTTTTACGCATATATTCTTGACCTCTAATCAAAGTTTCTCTTATTACATGAGCAATTCCCATACGTGTCATAGGCATTTGATTACGTTTCCCATAAACACCTTTAGGATTTCCACCAAGAGCCATCTTTAAAGCCACAGGATTCTTGATACACATATCTTCTATATTATCTCCATAAGATTTAACTGCACATACAAGACCTCCTACTACATTACCACTACCTGGAGCAATAGCAGAAGTAGTAATTCCTGCCTTAATAGCCCTTTCAAATAACTTAGATTTTGTATCTACAGAATAAATTGCTTCAACTTCAGGTGTAGCATTCTTTGTCATTTCATTAAGATCTTGATCATCCATATCTGTTCCAAAGCCACTTATATGACTATGTGCATCAATTATACCAGGAATTACAGTAAGACCTTCTCCATCTATAATTAAATCATCTGTTATTTCTTCTCTATTTAGATCCAATGATTCTCCTACATCAACAATTTTCCCATCTTTTATCAAAATAGAACCTTTTTCAAATACTTTATTAGCAGAAGTATATATTTTAGCATTCTTTATTACCAACATGATTCATTCCCCCTAGACTTCAGGATATTTTCCCCATTGATAAATGTAGCTTCATTTCTAGCATTATAAGTTTCAATAGGATTGTCTGTCCATATAGAAATATCTGCATCTTTCCCAATTTCTATAGAACCTATTTTGTCATCTACTCCAAGAATTTTAGCTGGAATAAAAGTGATCATTTGAAGTACATCTTCACTTTTTAAACCGTATTTATGACATAATATTGCATTCCACAATAAAGATTCTTTTCCAGACGCAGTTTGATCTCCACAAGAACTAATAGCTACATCTACTCCATCTTCCATAAGCTTTTGAATGCTTTCAAAGTCTATCTTACTATTTGTATAGGACATAGCATTTGTTAAATCTCCCAATATTACACTAGGTTTTTTACCCATAATATTACCAACATTACTATCTATGCCAAAAGCACCTGTGAATACAATATCTAAAGAAAAATCTCTTAGTGCTAATTCAACAGCATCCATTTCAGCTTTGGTGTTGCAATTTACAAACAATGGAACTTCTCTATTTAATACTTTTTGTAAAGCTTCAGACTTAGAATTATAATCTTGATTATTATCTTTTTTATAGTTTGAAGCCTTTATAAGTGCTTCTTTCAAAAGAGAAAAAGCACCCATTTTAGTCATAGGAGAAACATTTCGACTGCCATATATCTTTTTAGTTTGTGCTGTTATTGAAGATACCATAGCAGCTCCTTCTTTAACTAACATCTTATAAGGATGATCCCCATAAGTCTTAAAAACCCCTATATATCCTCCTAAAACATTGGAAGTACTAGGAGTTACTCCTGCACTAGTTACCCCATACTCAAAAACTCTTTGGAATAACATACTATCTGGATCAAAAGAATAAACTACATTCATTTCTGGAGTAATAGGATCTGAAAGTTCACTTAAATCATCATCTTCCCAACCAGGTCCTGTGCAACCCCATACATTAAGAGAATCAATAAAACCTGGAAGAACTACTTTCCCTTCAGCATCAAAAATTTCAGTATCTTCTGGAACTTGAATAGAATGTCCAATATCCTTAATAATACCATTTTCTATTAATATATCTATATTTTTTAATATTTTCCCTTTTCCATCATGAACTATTCCATTTTTAATTAAGAGCATGAATTTCCCCCCTAGTTCCTATTTAAATAATTTGCCACCAATAAACCACATTCAAGTTGAATACTTACAAGTTTTTTAATAGGTATTACTTCATAATCAATCTCTTTTTCAAGAAACTCACTTAATTCTTTTAATTTTTCTTCAGCACTATTAAATGCTTCTTCTAAAGCCTTTTCCTTTTTAGGATTATCTTCATTATTATCTTTCATTTTTAATAATTCATATTCATTAGCTCTCACCAACAAACCATAGGAAAGCATCTTATAAAATTTTGATACTAATAAATTATCAAACTTTTCTGCTACTGTTGCAACTTTAGCAAAATCAGGATTTTCATTAACCATTTTTCTTGTAGCTTCATCACTTTCAGCATTATCAGTAAAAGCCTCTAAAGCTAATTTAAAGGGGTTTTTTTCTTCCATATATTCAATTGTACTATTCAAAGTATCTTTAATAAAAGCATCTGCCTTCTTATTAAACTCTAAATTTTCTAAAACTGCATTTTTCCTTGTTATATCTGATGTTGATAAATCATTTATTCTTTTATCATAAAAATATGGTAATTCAGTCACAAGAGTAAAAGCATCACAAACATCTTTAGCATAATCTGAACTACAAGTTCCAGCATTAATAACTTCTTCAGGATTTTCAACACCATACTTTTCTAAATAATCATAATCTTGAGTAATACCTAAGTCTTGATAAATAGCAGGATCAAAAGCTACACAATATGGTGCTTCCGGTTCTCCTAAATTAAGTGGAACACCTTGTTTCTTAGCAGCATTTCTCATATCATCATAAATTTCTCTAACATCCTTAGAAATATACCAATATACTCCACCAAAACCAGCATTGTGTAAAGAATATATAAACTTAGGTTTAATATCGTCTATAAGATCCATCATAGCTTTAGTTTCTGGAATTGTATCATGGAAATGTAAATTCTTGTAATCTATTGGAAATGTCCAATCTACTTGTTGATGTCCTGCTGGTCTAAAGAAATTTCGAGAATAATTGTACAAAGTATAAGGCCCCTTGAACCAATTTTCATTAAGTTTTACACCATCTACATCCCATACTTTTACTATATACCAAGTATAATCCAATGCATCTCTCAATTCTTTATTTTGAGCGATTTCTCTTGTAAAATACTCAAGCATCATTGCCCCTATTGGTTCATTAGGATGAGGACATCCAAACATAAGTCCATTATTAGAACCATTGCCAATTTTAAGACAATATATAGGATTATTATCCCTAGTTCTTCCCATTTCAAATAATTCTACTACTTCAGGAAATTCATCAGCTAATTTCTTACTATTAGCATTCATTTCTTCTACAGTTAAAAACTCCTTATAATCTGGTACTTTTTTTAAAACATCATCAATTATCTTTTTCATTAACAAACCTCCTAACAAAGACTAATTGCATATCTTTAATAGTAAAAATATACAATTAGTCTTTTAATTATTTATTTACTTTATATCAGTAAAGGTATATTCTTGCCAACCCCATTTACCAGCACCATCTATAGGTAAATTAACAAATTTAGCATTATTTGCATCATATGCAGCATACGCTACAATTGGAATATATGGAAGATCTTCTGCTAATATTGATTGAGCCTTTTTATAATATTCTGCTCTCTTCTCTTTATCTCCTGTTGCAGCTCCTTTAGCTACTAAATCATCAAATTCTTTATTACTATAATCACCAACATTACTACCTTCTCCAGTACCTAGACGTTTTTGTAAAGCTGCAGGATCAGGGCCCATAAATCCACCTTGTAATTCCATCATAAAATCTTTTTGAACTGTTACTTTTTCAGACCATGCATTAAATTCATGGACAGAAACATCTATACCAATACCTGCTTCAGCTAAAGTAGATTCTATTAACTTAGCTGCTTCTGGATAACCACCATCTTCAAATACATCTAATGTAATTCCTTTTACATAAAATCCATCAGAACCCTTTTTGTACCCTGCATCTTCTAAAATTTTAGTAGCTTCTTCAATATTAAATTTAGGTGCTGTTTCCTCACTATTAGAAGCCCACTCAATCATTGAAGGATACATATTGTACTCTGGTTTTTGTACTTCATTATAAATTTTCTTAGATATTTCTTCTCTGTTAATAGCTGTTGCAATAGCTTTTCTTAAATTCACATCTTTAATAACTTTATCATTTAAATTAAATATTAATCTCATAGGAGATGGATATTCATTTAACTCTAATCGAATATTATCATTTGCTTCTAATTCATCTATGTTTGAAGCTGGTACACTTTCAAGAACATCAACTTCTCCATTAACTAAAGCTTGAACAGCAGTTGCTTCATCAGGTATTATTGAAAATATTAATTTATCAAGTTTTGGTGAACCTTCATGGTAATCTTTATTTGCAACTAAAGTAATACTTTCTCCTTGCTTAAATTCAGAAAATTTAAAAGGTCCAGAACCAACAGGATCCATTGATGCAGGATTTTCTTCCCAAGATTTACCGTTATTATATATATGTTCTGGCAATATAAATGTTGCATACCATCCTAAATCAGCAATAAAAGAAACATCTGGCTCTTTCATCTTAAAAACAACAGTATAATCATCTGGTGTTTCAATAGATTCAACAATTTCTAATCTAGAACTAAAATAATAAGTTGGATTGTCTTTAATTGTATCAAATGTATATTTAACATCTTTACTTGTTACATCTTTTCCATCATGCCATTTAGCATCATCTCTTAAATGGAATGTAATATTTAAACCATCATCACTTACTTCCCATTCTTTAGCTAAATCAGGTATAATTTGCTTGCTAGCATCTAATTTTACAAGCCTATTGTATAAATTTTGTACAATAATATAAGCATTATCATCTGCTACAGTGTCTGGATTAAAAGACATAGGATCCCCAGAAGCTCTAACAATTAGTACTTTATCTTCTGTAGATTTAGAGTTTCCATTAGAATTTGATCCTGTTCCATTTTTATTTCCACAACCAGTAACCATAACAGTAATCAAAACTAAAATCATTATTAATGAAAATAGCCTTTTTTTCATTTTATTATTCCCTCCTAATTATAATTTATTTAATCTATCACATGCTACTTTATGCCCTTCTTCTACACAAAAAGTAGCAGGGTATTTTTTAAAACATTCTTCACTAGCTTTAAAACATCTTGGTGCAAAATAACAGCCTGGACCTGGATTAACAGGTGTAGGCGGTTCTCCATCAATTTTGATTTTATTCATTACTTCATCTGGATCAATAGAAGCACAATTAGAAATTAAAGCTTTCGTATAAGGGTGCTTTGGATTGTTAATAATCATATCACTTTTCCCATATTCTACTATTTTTCCTAGATACATAACAGCTACATTATCTGAAATATATCTGGTCAAAGCAATATCATGACTAATAAAAATAACAGCTGCATTTTTCTCTTTACTAAGTTTTAAAAGCATATTTATAATATCTGCCCTTACAGACACATCCAACATAGATACAGGCTCATCAGCAATAATAAACTTAGGTTCAAATAACATAGCCCGTAAAATTGAAATTCTTTGCAATTGTCCTCCCGACAATTCATGAGGATATCTTTTCATAATATCTTTAGCAGGATGTAATCCTCCAGATTCTAAGGTTTCTAAACAAATACGTCTCCTATCTTCATCATTTTCACCAATAGAATGAATTTTTAGAGGTCTCATTAAAATTTTTTCAATAGTATCCCTAGGAGTAAAAGTATCAAAAGGATTTTGAAATACTATTTGTACCAATCTTCTAAAACTTTTAGGATTAGTTTTAATCAACTGTTGAGTAGATACACCATCAATCAAAACATCTCCACTAGTTGGATTTTCAAGTCTAGCAATAATCCTACCTAAAGTTGATTTTCCACATCCACTTTCTCCAATAACTCCTAGTACTTCACCTCTTTTTAATTCTAAAGAAACTCCATCTACAGCCTTTATCCATTGTTTTTCTCCAGTAGATGTTTTTGATCTACCTTTGAAAGGATACCACATAGATACATCATCTATTTTAATAAATGAACTATTATTTTCCATTTACTTCTCACCTCCATAGAGATGACATCTTAATATTCGTCCATCATTCAATTCTGATTTCATCGGTTTTACTTTTTTACATTTTTCCATAGCTAATTCACATCTTGGTGCAAAGATACATCCTTCATAACGTTTAGATAAATCAGGCAAAAACCCACTAATACTTTCTATTTTCGACTTATCTCCTTTCAAAGAAGGGAAAGATGCTAAAAGTCCCATTGTATAAGGATGCTTAGGATCCTTCAAAACATCTTTTACATAACCCATTTCCATAAACTCTCCAGCATACATTATTGCAACTTTATTGCAAGTAGTTGCTACAACAGACATATCGTGAGTAATCATAATTCTTGTCATATCTAATTCTTTTTCCATCCTTAGTATTTCGTCTAATATTTGCCCTTGTGTTACAACATCTAAAGCAGTAGTTGCTTCATCAAGAATTAATAATTTAGGATTATGCAATAAACTTATTGCAATAGAAACTCTTTGCAACATACCTCCTGATAATTCATGAGGATATAAATTGTATACTCTATCAGAAAGATTAACCAAATCAAATAAGTGAGAAACCTTACTAAATATCTCTTCCTTACTTGCTTCTGGATTGTGAACCTTATAAATATCTTCAATTTGAGTCCCTATTTTATGAACAGGACTTAAAGCATTCATAGATTTTTGAAAAACAACTGCTAATTCTTTCCATCTAATATTTCTAAGTTCTTCTTCATTTAATTTAAGCAAATCCTTACCAATAAAATTAGCTTTCCCTGAAATCTCTGTACTTTTTTCAGGTAAAAGTCTCAACAATGCCATTGCCAAGGTGGATTTCCCTGATCCTGATTCTCCTACAATACCTAACGAATCTCCTTTATCAATCTTAAAATTTGCATTCTTCACAGCATAGACTTTTTTATCTTTATTGATATAGGTTACATTAAAATCACTTAATTCTAGTATAGTTTCCATTATTACCACCTCTTTTATGAGCTTTTATGCATATATTTAGGATCAAGGACATGATTAATTCCATCACCTAACAAATAAAATATAATTACAGTTAGAGTAATAGCTATACCTGGAAAAGTTGCAATCCACCATGCACTAGTTATATAAGGTTTTCCTGCATATATCATTTGTCCCCAACTAATAACATTTGGATCTCCTAGTCCTAAGAAACTAAGACCTGCTTCAGTTAATATTGCATTAGACATACCCATTGTTGTATTTGCTATAACTGGGAATATACCATTTGGAATAATGTACTTGAATAATATTTGAGTATTACTTTCACCCATTGCTATAGCTGATTTAACAAATGTTCTTTCACGAAGTGATAAAGCTTGAGCCCTCATAAGTTTTGCATTACTTGGCCATGTTGTTAAGCCAATGACAATCATTACATTAGTAATACCACTACCAAATAGGGCTATTATTAACAAAATAAGAAAGAAAGTAGGTAACATCATAAATATATTAATTATTTCTGATATAACTTGATCTACAGCTCCTCCAAAATAACCAGCAATTCCACCAATTAAAACACCTAATGCTCCTGAAATAAATGCAGAAATAATTGCTACCTTTAACGAAGTTCGTGTTCCATATATCATCATGCTATATACATCTTGTCCCATATTATTAGTCCCCATTAAATGTCCATTTTCTCCTACTTTACTTAATATATCTGGTCCATAAAAAAAGGGATCTTGATTTGTTATTACAGGTGCCAGTATTACTATCAGTAAAAGAAAAATAATACCATAAAATCCAAGTGAAAGCTGTATATCACTATGAATTATATTCATTGTTTTTTTAAAAGCTTTTTTCATACCCAACTACATAACCTCCTCACTAATATCTTATTCTTGGATCAACTATTGCATATACAATATCTACCAATATCATTACTACTGCAACTGAAATAGACATGATGAGGTAAATTCCCATCAAAGTAGGATAATCTCTCTGATTAATAGCCGTAAGAACCAATCTACCAGTACCAGGCCATGCAAATACAATTTCTATAAGAGCTACCCCTGTAATTAAATAAGCCATTGATATACCAAATATAGTAATAGTAGGTAATATTGCATTCTTAAATACATATTTATTAAATATCTTTTTCTCACTCATACCTGTAGCTCTAAAAGTTACAATAAAATCTTCATTTGTTACCTGTAAAATAGAAGATTTAGCAATTCTAAAATAAATAGGAATCTGAATTAATAAAAGTGTTCCTAATGGAAGTACCATATGTTTAAGTACATCCAGTACATATGCCATTCCAGTATGTGAAGTTCTGGTATCTATCATTCCACATGTAGGCAATAAATCGAGTTTAGAAGAAAAAATAATAATTAACATAAGACCTAACCAAAATGAAGGCATAGAATTTAATATATATGAAAGACCTGAAAATATAACATCAACAGGAGAACCTTCATGACGTGCCGCTACAATTCCCATAATAGTACCTATAATAAGAGCTAATATACTAGCAGACAACACCAATAAAATAGTTGCTCCAATCTTCTCAAAAATCATCTCTGAAACAGGTCTTTCATAAATTATTGAAGTACCTAAATCTCCTTTTAAAGTATTTTTTAAATAAATTGCAAATTGAGAAAACAAAGGTTTATCAAGACCATATTTCTTTTCTAATGCAGCCCTCAAAGCTGGATCATCATTTTCTTTTCCCATAATAGTCCTTATAGGATCACCTGGTGCCAACTTAATAATGATAAAATTAAGAGAAAAGGCTACAATAATTGTTAATAATCCTGTTAATAACCTTTTAGCCATATATTTTTTCACTGAATTTCCCTCCTAAAATACATTGTTAAATTTTTACATATTATAAGCTGATTTCAATTTTCAGAAAACTCTTTATTTAATATAACTTTTTTAAAGTGAACACGTTCGCTTTTTTGGTTATTAATTTTAAATTATACTATAATTAAAATATAGTGTCAAGAAGTTAATACTTCTTGATGTTATTATAGTGATTAATTTATGATAATGTCCTATTATATCACTTTTGATTATGTCCCA
>CAYUTQ010000050.1:0-12757 GCA_964447805.1 uncultured Clostridia bacterium | reverse complement strand
CAATAACTATAATAAATAGATAGTTTAAGTTTAATAAAAAATCTATTGGTTTAAATATCGTAAATAGTTTAGACATTATATAGGTAACAGATAATACTATAAAAGGCATTGAGAAAATAAAGCTAAATAAAATTTTCTTTCTCTCTTGTTCTAGTATACTTTCTAATAATGTTTTGTCCATTCCTATGGATTTATATAACAAAAATTCATCTTTCCTCTTTAGAAATAAATTATAGAATGAAAAATAGAAATTTGAAAATCCAACTACTACAAAAAACATACTTAAGAAAATTGCCAATACACTTCCTATTATATTTCTTTTCTTGACTAAGTTTTTCTCATCTAATTTAGATTCTAAAAAGTAGTCATCTAACTTAAAATACTCTAGTGACATATTATTAATGCTCTCTTGAATTTCCTCTATATTATCAGTTTTAACTGAAATATATTCATATTGGTCTAAATCTGCTATTCTTAAAAAGTTATGGAAAAGTTCTATATACTGAGATTTATGCATATATACATTTAAACAATGTTTCATAACAGTATAATCAAATAGGGGAGTATCTATTTTATCCTCTACGTTTAAAGTGAATTCATGTCCCCTAGTTTTAGTCCCCTTAACCTCTATAAGATTTTCATATTCTGAAAGAGATAATTCATTTACATCGTCTTTTAAAAATTTTATATCTTTCATATCTGATACTGGAATATTAAAATCATCTCCCATAGTATTTAAAAGAATCACTTTATTTCCAACATAATCATCTGGGTTCAATCCTCTTTCTAAAGCCAATTCTTTAAACTTCTCATCCTCTATACCAAATATTTCTACCCTCATATTGTCAAAAGACCCTATTTTCTCTTCTAAACTACTTAAACTATCTGTGTTCTTATATTTATTTGAAACCATATTAGGATCAAAATCTAAATATACAGTTTCTTTTCTAAAGTTTACTAAATCTTCTATTTCTAATTCTTTAATTTCTTTTATAAAATCTTCATCTAATGGCTCTAAAGTTGCATATTCACATTGAATATCATAGATTTCGTATTTATTTACACGATTATATTTCTTATCCATAGAATAGTAAGTAATCGCCACCATTATAAATACCATTAATAAAAAACCTATTTTAAAAGTTATACCTGTAAATCTAAAATTATATTTACTATTTTTATAAAATTGTTTTGAAAGGTCTTTTTCTATATTCCCTGTATATTTTAAATCGTGCTTTTTATAATTTTTATCTCTAATATTTCCCTTTAATCCATCTAATATGGAGTTTTTCTTAAGTTTTCTGATTGGTTTTTTAGTTCCTATATATATTATTAAAAAACTTAGAATATATACGAATAAGATAAGTCTAAAATCTAATTTTAAATCCAAATACATATATATTGAATATAAATCTTTTCCACCAGAAAAATATTTATCAACTGAATTCATAATTAAAAATAATATCTTTACTAATCCAAGTGATAAAAGCATTCCTAATACTATTGGAATCTGAGATATATACATGATCTTTAATCTTATTATTTTACTTATATCTTTATTTGTAGCCCCAATAGATTTAAGCTTTGAATATTCTACAATTGACTTTGCTTCTTGAACTAAAAATAAGTTTACAATTATTGAATAAAAAAGAATTATTAATATTATAAATAAAATAGCTATTAAAACATGACTAGTATAATCCTTTAATAAATTCTTTTTGGGGTCAATAACGAAGGACCTATTTAAATATAAATCGTTATAACCATAAGTAACATCTTTAGTCTCCAAATTGTTCATAATTTCTTCACTTAAACTATAGGTTCTATATATTTTTTTATACCATATAAAAGGTGATAATTCTTCGCCACTTTCTAAAATGACTTTTTGGCTTACATTTAAATATATATTATAGAAGTTTTGATACCCATGAGTTGTACCATAGTATATACCTGATATGCGGTATATCTTATCTTCAATTTCTATATTATCTCCTATATGTTTACCTATTTCTTTAGCCATATCGTCACTTATCATTACCTGTCCATCTTTAGGAAGTTTGCCTTCTTTTAAGGAGAACTCCCTTGTAGACATTGCATTATCATCCATTTTAAAAAGTTTAGTCTTCTCTTTAGAACCAAAACCTTCTTCCAGCTCTTTTATATTAAAAAAACCAACTTTCTTTATATGCCTATTTGAAACTAAATTATTTGCATCTTGACTTGAGATTGTACTTATAATCCTAAATTGTGATCCTCCCATATTATCAATTGGCATATCCTTAAAGGATTTAAAATAGGAGAATACTCCAAATAAAAAAGTAGATAAGATTAATACCGCTAAAAATATAGTAATTCTTGTTGAATTATAGCTTTTTCTATTGTTTTTAATATCTCCTTTAATATATTCTTTAAAAATATTCATCTTATCACCTCGTCACTTATAACAAGGCCATCTTCCATTCTGATTATTCTATCTGCTGATAATGCTACTTCTTCATCATGGGTTACTATTATCATTGTTTGCTTATACTTTAAATTTGACAATCTAAAAAGCTCTATTATATCTTTAGAATTTTTCTTGTCTAGATTTCCTGTCGGCTCATCTGCTAAAACTATACTTGGCTTATATATTAGACTTCTAGCTATAGCCACTCTCTGTTGCTGGCCTCCTGATAATTTGTCTGGAAAGACTTTCAATTTATCTTCAATTCCTAAACTGGTTACCAATTCCTTAAAATACTCCGTTTCTACTTCTTTATTATCCATTAAAATAGGTAGTTTTATATTATTCTCCACTGAAAGATTGGGAATTAAATTGAAAAACTGATATATAATTCCTAGCTGTCTTCTTCTATAAAGCGCTAAACTATTTTCATCTAGCTCTGATATATTGCTCCCTTCTACCATTATGTCCCCGCCTGTTGCCTTATCTATACCTGAAATCAAATTTAAAAAAGTGGATTTGCCACAACCACTTGGTCCCATTATGGCAATCATTTGACCTCTTTCTATAACTAGATTGATATTCTTTAAGGCCTCAACCTTTGTTTTCCCTTCGCCATAGGTCTTTTTTAAGTTTTCGATTTTTAATATTTCCATCTTCTTACCTCCTATAAATAAATGATACTCTGTAAACTTAATTTGATATTAAAATTTCACTTTCAAAGTTGTATCTTTTTATCTTCTTACTTTTTATTTAATCTATTATAAATTCTATCTGTATCAATTAAGTTGTATTGAGAAGTTTGACTGTTTCCCTTAGCTTTTGCTGTAACTACAATATATTCAGAGTCATTAACTTCTCCTAAACTCACTAAACAAAGTCCTGCAGCTTCTGTATAACCTGTTTTACCACATTTAATATAATTTTTATTTATATCGAGAATATTTCTTTTCTGAAAAAGACTATTATGAATAATATGTTTAGTAAATGGTCCTTTAATGCCATGTGCTTCATACTTCTTAGATTCCACTATCTTTTTAAACTCATTATTACTTAATGCATATTGAAAGATTATAGCTATATCTTTACAGGTACTATAGTTTTCACTATCAGTTATTCCTGTAGGATTTGAAAAATGAGTATTTTCCATTCCAAGTTCCCTTGCTTTTTCATTCATTAAATTTACGAATTCCTCTTCACTTCCTGCTACTTCTCTTGCAAGGGCTATACTAGCTTCTCCACCAGACTCTAGTAGTATTCCATACAATAGATCTATTATCTTAGGATTATCTCCTAATTCAAATCCAGAAACACTTAGTCCATCTTTAACACAATAATCTATAATATCTTGAGTTACTTCTGTTCTTTTTTTTAAATTCACAGTATTTTCAAGACCTACTACTGCAGTCATTACTTTAGTCATCGATGCTGGATGAATTCTTTCATCATAATTTTTTCCCATAATAATTTTTCCAGTATCTCTTTCTACTACTATGGCATTTTCAGATTCTATATCAGGAATATCAATATACCCACTATCTAATACTGGGATTTTTATTTCACTTTTAAAATTTCTAATTGTATTCCCTAAGTTTAAAAATACACTTGATTTAGATAATATAAATATAATTAAAATTACTACTATCATTTTTAATGAACTTCTCTTCTTTTTCAACTCAATCACCTCTAATAAGATGTTACAGTATGAAAGTGACTTTTAAGTGACATTATAGAATTTTATTTCAATCGAAATTATAGTGAAAATTCTCTTTACTCTCTTTTAAATCTGGGGTAAAAGATTAAATAGATATTTATTTTGAATTTTGTCACTTAAAAGTCACCTTCGTATTGTATTCTCTTTTTAGGAGGTAAGAAATATGGAAATATTAAAAATTAAAAACTTAAAAAAAATATATGATGAGGGGGAAATAAAAATCGAAGCCTTAAATGGAATATACCTTTCTATTGAAAAAGGTCAAATGGTTACAATACTTGTTGTAAGTGATGAGGTGATAAGATGATTTTCAAAGAATATATAAAAGGAGATATAAGATTAAATAAAAAATCATATACTTCAACAATAATAACTATATTCTTAGCTGTATTGATTCTTTCTACCTTTGTTTTCGGAGTATCTTCTTATTATAAGTCATATAGAGATATAATAGACAAAAGTACAGGCGGATATCACTTTAGAATTGTTAATAGAATTTCTAGTAAAGATGCAAAAAGTTTAACAGCTAATAGATATATTAAAAAATTAGGACTTTATAATAATAAAGTTATTAATCAAGGTTTTGGTTCAAAAGAAAAATCCAAATTATTCAAAATGGATGAAAATGTATTATCAACTATTGAATCTTGGTTAAAAAAAGGTGAACTTCCAAAGCCTAACCAAATTATGATAAGTAACGATATGGCTAGAGAAATAAAAAAAGATGTTAATGATACTCTAGAATTAGAGGGAAATAATTATATTATCTCAGGTATATATTATGATACAACTTATGAATATCAAGAATTTTATAATATGTTTTTAAATGTAGAACAAGAAACTCTCATTGAAAGTGGCGAAGAACTATCGCCCTTTATATGGTATAAAAATATATTTAAAACCTATGATTTAAGTAAAAAAATAGTCGATAACTTAGAAACAAAGGATATTACCTACAATTATAATTTAATGTATTTAGATAGATCTTTTGTTTTTGACCCTGAAGATGAACTCTTAAAAGACCATACTTTTCAGGTAATAATATTAGTATTATTTGTAATACTGTTATTGCTTTTTCACTCTATAATTACAAATTTATTTTTAGTGCAAGAATCAAAATCCATAATAGAATATTCAAAGTTAAAAGCTATAGGTGCGACAACTAATGATATAAATAAAATAATAAAATTAAAAGCATTATATATATCACAAATCCCAATATTTTTAGGTATATTTTCATCTATTGGTATAGTAAAACTATTATTTTTTGCTATAAATAGAGTAGAAATGTATTTTTCTAAATCAAAGGAAATACTTGAAAGTACTATGAACTTAAATATGCACTTAAACTTTAAGTTTGCTATGGTCGTTTATATTTTAAGCTCATTAATAATCTATTTAAGTACAAAAAAGCCTATTAAAAAACTTAGAAAAAACTCTATTTTAAATGGATTAAAGGGAAATATAAAGTCCAAAAGCTATAAAAAATATGATTTAAACTATAAAGAAAATATAGAAAAAGATTCATCTAAACAGTTTTATAAGAACAGTAGAAAAAACTTTAGATTTACAGGTATAACTCTTAAATTAGGATTTATGTTAATGGCTTTTATTATGACCATCATAACTTATTATTCTATAGAAGAAAAATATAATAGTATAGATAAGTATACTACTTATGGTATACAAGGAGAATATGCTACTGTAAAACCATTGAATGAAGAGCTAATCAATAATATAAAATCATTAGATATAGATGACTTTATAAATTTTAGAAGCCAATCAGTCTATCTTGATTTTAATGACAACTTAGTTTTCGATGAATATAAAAATACTGGAGGTTTAAATAATTTAGAAGAAAATATAATTTCTCTTGAAAATACAAGAGTTAATATTATTGGTGTTGAAGATAATAAATTTAATGAATTGGTTTTAAAAAAGGGCTTAGATCCTAGCGCTTATAAAGGAAACCAAGTTCTACTTTTAAATACTATGGGGGATGACTTTAATCTACCTATGTCAAAAATTAATGATAAAAAATTCTTAAAAGATGATATTCAAACTATTTCTCTTTCAGAGTATGGAAATGTTCTTAATACAAGAGGTTATGAGTTTACTTTAAATATAGAAGATAAAATTGATACACCACTTTTTGATTATCCATTTTATAAAAATCGATTAAATTGCTATATGCCTAAATCAGAGTATATTAAGCTCTTTAATAATTTTGAAAAAATAGCTGACTTAGACCAGTTTGAATACATTGCCATTAAAACCTCTAACATAGAAGAAATTCAAAAAAGTATAAATAACATATCCTCAGAATATTTTAAAGAAAAAGATTATAGTTTAGTATCAAAAGTTGATGAAGAAAATCTAATCGAAAAAAGAACTGTTATTGGAAATATACTTGCTATATTCTTTAGTATATTCTTTGTAGTTGTAGGATTTTCTAATTGTTATTTCTCTTTCTATAACCTTTTTATAAAAAGGAAATATGAATTCATGCTATATAAAGCTATAGGAATGGATGAAGGACTATTAGGAAATATATTAAAAAGGGAAAAAAATAAAATGCTATTTAGCTTTTTATCTTCAATGCCAATTTTATTAGTAATGCTATCCTTTATAGTTTCTAAATCTTCTAAAGTCTTTACTACTTTAGATATATTGAAAAACATAAACTATATATTTATTCTTGGATACATAGCTTTAATATATATAGCTATTTCTAAAATGTATAACAGTTATAAAAAAGAAATAATTTAGGATAAATATAATCACAAATTTACTCCATTTTTTTTACAATCCTTGTTGGGTGACATTATAAAATTTAATTTGAAATGTAAGTCCATTATCATTATAGGCATTTATTTCTCCATTGTGGTTTTGTATTATTGATTTTGAAAGATTTAACCCTATTCCATAGCCAGGCATAGATGTATTTCCCCTATAAAATCTATCAAAAATCCTTTTTAAAACTTCCTTTTCCATTATCCTTTATCCTTATTTCTCTATATATTGGATTGGATATAAACTCTATTTTAATCTTATCTAAGGTGTGTTCTAAAGAATTTTTTATTATATTTAAAAATCCTTCATAAAGCCAAACTTTATCTCCTAAAACTGTGAATTTTTCTCCAATATACTCTACTTTAATATTTCTATCTCTATTTAAACTATTTATTATATCTTCTATTATTTCCTTTACAGAAAGCTCTTCATATTTATAATCTATAGTATTTGAATTTACTTTAGATAATTTTAAAAGTACCTCTGTAAAGTTTTTAAGTCTATCTAATTCCAAATACAATTTTTCCAAGTATATATCTGTATTTTCTTTATCTGTTTTAATTAACTCTGCCATAAATCCTATTGAAGTTATAGGTGTTTTAAGTTGATGGGCTATATTTGCTAAGTCTTTCTTTAAATTGGATTTTTGTCTTTTAGATTCTTCTTCTAAAGATTTTAAATTTACTATAATCTTACATAATTCATCTCTCAAAATACTATACTCATCATCTTCTTTTATCTCTATAGAATAATCTCCACTATTTATCCTTATTAAATCTTCTTCCAATTTCTTAATTTTTAACTTAAGTTCTTTATCTTTTTTTCTGTTAAATAATATATATATTCCATATATGATTATAGAAATAATAACAGCAAGTAAAATTCCATATATTTTATGGCTAAATATACTTTCATTGTAGTATCCTAAAGATTTTAAAGTAATCTCACTATTAAATTCTTTAATATCTAGGATATTTGAAATTGTACTATAAAAATATCTGTCCATTCCCTTTACTAAAAGGCTTACAATTAAAAATACTATTATAAAAAAAATCATATTAATCCCTCACAAATCTATAGCCAATTCCCCTAACCGTTTCTACTACATAGCCATAATCCATTAGCTTTTTTCTAAGCCTTTTAACTGTAACAGAGAGAGTATTGTCTTCTACAAAATCTCCTTCCATATCCCAAATTATTTCTAAAATCTTATCTCGGCTTAAGGTGTTCCCCCTATTTTCAAGAAGAAGTTTCAAAACTTCATATTCCTTTAAAGTTAAATTTATATCTTCTCCATCTAAAAAACATCTATAGTTTTTTTCATCTAATATTAAACCTTTATAGTTTAACTTTTCTTCTACTCCATCTACTCGCCTTAAAACACTTTCTATTTTCGCTTTTAATATTGGAAGTTTAAAAGGCTTTGTTATATATCCATCAGAGATATTAAGTCCCTTTACTATATCTTCCTCAGAATCATTAACTGTTAAAAATATTACTGGTGTAGATTCTATATTAAATATCTTTAAGAAATCAAAGCCTGTCCCATCTGGTAAATTTACATCTAAAAGAATTAAATCAAAATCATAAGTAAAGTTTTCTTTAACTTCCTCTAAAGATTTACTAATTACTACATCATATCCATTATTAACTAAATAGGCTTTTATTCCAAAACCTAAGGTTTCATCATCTTCTAGTAAAAATATTCTCATTTAATCACCTCAAAGATATTGTACATCATAAATGATTTTACAAACATGTTTATAATATTAATTTTATTTGAAAAATGTCTTCTCTACAACTAAATATTATCATAGGAATGAAAAAACGGTAAGATTAATCCTACCGTAAATTTAAAATATTAGATTTTTTACCAATAAGAAAATTTATTATTATTCCTAAGGAGAGAACTTCAAATCCATTGAATTATCTATACTACATGCTCGTATCATTATTATAGTACGTCCCTCAGGAGCGGGGCGGGTGGGAAACAAGGTTTTCTTACTATTTTTCATAATTTTAGATAAAAATTTAGAAAAGATTTAATCTATGTCTATCCGTTCTAAGGCTGTTTTTATCATATCTAGTAACATTTAATTTTTTTAGAATTTTTAATATTTATTCATGTCATTACTTTGACACGAGGGGTTATACTTGGTAGTTAGTTATTTGCTGATTTAGAAAAAAATAACATGCAACATAACCCGATTTATTTCAATTAACATATTCCATATATTCAAAAGTTGCTTAAATCTAAGGATTTTTATATAATTTTTTTATATCAACACTATATACTCCACCTGGGTTATGACAACTAGATGATAATAATATGTGAAAGCATGAGGTCAATTTATCTTCTATTTTAAAAACTTTCTTCATAATCCTGCCTCGTTTCCATATCTTATACAGAGTAACTTAACCATTCTTTCTACTTTTACCGGTAAAAGCCGGAGTTTAATATTGGTGGGACTGAATGGGGATATTGAACTGCAATACGATTTTCCGGTTTTGTATCAAACAGATATAGAAAAAAAAGAAATATCCACTCCAGCGGTTTCATTATAAAGTATATGGCATCAGCAATATATGGAGACTGTATATGTTTTGCTATTGGATATCCAATTTTATCATACAAAGCCCTCACAAAACGGTGAAAATTTGGTGTCCACTCTTCAAGAAGCTGTTCAAAAGCATTAGCGACACACAACTGCCTATTTACAATCACTCTATGACCATGTCGTTTCCCAGTACGTATCGATTTTACAATTGTTGGATGCCCGCCTGCGGCAACTGTACATAAATAATGTTCATCTCTATAAATATTTTGAGGTGCAACCTTCTGTGACATATTCCAATCGGCAGTTTCTGTCCACGCTTTTATGAAGCTGTCTGGCTCCTGACCAAAGAGAAGCAATATAGCAACTAAAATACCAAGCAAAGGAATTGCAGCAAGAAAAGCAATCCATGGCCAGTTGGAGGTATTATTTAATAATATCACAATATGCTTACATTTATGAGAGATATTTTCTTTTTCAAAGGTTTGTTGATGCACAACATTTCTTATTGTTCTTATAGCAATCAAAACCCAGTTTAATGGGAACAAGCAGAGTAAAAGCATATCTGTATCTAGTGCATTAAATATTTGAGCACACCATAAAATACATTCTGCAATACCTAGGTATAGTGCAGAAATACAGAGCACCGCAAAAAGTGGAGGCAATTTTTCAATGGTAAAAAATCTAAGAATTATATAGCCAAGAACAGCTACTAAAGCAATAATACCGATAGTCAAAAATGATTTTGTCTCAATTGGAGTATGAATTTCATGGTTGTACAATTGCACATTCCAATCGTAAAAAACAATGTCGATCAATGACACATAAAAAAGCGTAAATGTCACCCCAATACCCATTGCTACAACTTCCCATCTTTTTATTGCCTTTTCTTTTTCCTCTGTTTTGGGTTTGATAAAAAAGAAAATGATATTTTCAATTGTTAAAACAATGGGTAACGTTAATAGTGAATATATCAATAGTCCAGGTAATATGTCTTGAAAAAGAAAATTTGATGAATCTTTGATTATACTAATAATCAATAGTATTGCTACAATGAAAAATGATCCTATAAAGCTAAGTATTAGTGTGGTTAAAATAGGCACTATATAAAAATACTTACTTATCTTTCTGAAAATAACTTTCATCTAAAACACCTCTGTTTATTCTAAATAAACAACTTCTACATTTCTTATAATATCATTTTATCATAAATATTTAAATCTCATATAAACCAAATAAAGATAAATATTTCTTATCTAATTTAAGATAGAATTTCTCAAACCCTTGACTTACCTATACTTCATACTCGTACCATTATTATAGCACATTCCCCCTAGTGTTAAGATATTGACATGTACATTCTTAAACAATAAAAAAAAGCATAAAGATAATAAAATATTGTAAACAACAACCTTAGAGAGGATTAATCAACAAGCTAACCTTCTCTAAAATTATATTAAATAGTGTAAATACGATTTTTCACTTAATAATAAGTGGTAACATCACAGAATTCAGCTATTATGGTATAGTCTCTTAACTATAAATCTCATAAAGCATTATTTAGATTTTGTAAATAAGTACAACAAGATTATAGGTGTTACCTTTTCCTATTTTATATATCTAAATTGGCTCTACACACCTATTAAATATATTAAGGTAGTTAAAGACTTTTCCTTCTTGATGTCCTTTAACAATATATATCTTAGGAAGTTATACCTAATATGCTTTTCCTGTTCCTTTGCCAAAAACCAGGATTTTCATCACCTTTCTTTTTTAATTTCTCTAGCCCTTTATTTAGTTGATTTTTCTTATTTGTAGATTTAGCTTTTTTAAGCTGATTTTCTACTTACCTTACTAGAATAATTATCATAGTTTTCTTTAACTAATACCTTTTGAGAATTTATAGTTTGTTTTGCTCTTTTTAATGCATCTTTACTTTGTCTTATATTTAATCCATACTTTTTTGATATTTCTATTTAGCCATATTCCATATTCCCTTCTAAAATCCTTTTAAATCCGTACCTTTATAACGAATAAAGACAATGTACATGTTAGTTAAATATACATTGTCTTGTATCTTATCATATTATATAATCTATTTGTATTTATTTCAAAAACGTATATGAAAATTATAAATTCTATATTAAAACCACAATCTTCCCTCAAACTCTATTATTTTAGTCAAAAAAATAATCTTTGCTATCCTACACAAAAATTCTCAGTGAAAATATACTAAATTTACAAAATCAATATATTTAACTTATTTTATAATATTAAAAAACTTATTACTATAATAAAGAGCTCTCAAAAGAGCCCTTTATCACATCCAAACTCCACCGCCAGTTAAACCATTTTTAATTTCCTGTATATCTTTTTGGTTTGCTGTTGGAGCTGGCATATAATAACCTTTTTGTTCTGCTATTTGAAATAATTGATATTGAAACTGTTCAGCTTCATTTCTCAATTGTTGAAGGGTGCTCCTAAGTTGTTGGTTGGCACATTCTGTTATAGACCTAGAATAAGTGTCAATACTTGCTTTGGTACCTGTTAATATATCACTTACCATATCTTTTTCTTGCATTAAACATCCTCCTTTATAATGAATTTATTAAATTAGTTGCAGTAGTTTGAGCATCTTTACCAGATTGTTTAAACATTTGCTTAAGCTGTGGATCTTGACATTGATTTGAATAAAAATCAAATTTACTTGCCATAGTTTGGTGACTCTCTATAATTTCCCTTAAACTTTGAAGTTCTTGCTGATTTATATTTCCCAAATTTAAAGTATTTTTTAATGCCATAAAATTACTCCTTTCATTTAATTTTTTGTCCTTTAATATTTTATCTCCCTAATTAAAATTTATTCCTGGTAAAAAAGATATAAATATTTTTTATCAAAAAGCAAATAATAATTATGGAGGTGAAAAAATGAGCAAAAAAGTAGTTGTAGAAAACACATTAACTTCTTATATTGATTACTTGGAACAATCTGGCTATGACGTTTACACTTTGTACAAAAATGATAATATAGATAAAATTAGTTCTCCTGAGTACAAAGCTATAATAGTATCTGGATTAGATATTTTAAGTACTAAAGATGCACAATTTAATAATCCTCCAGTACCTATAATAGAAGCTAAAGGTCAAACTCCAGAGGAAGTATATAATCTTTTAGAAAGTAGATATGAATAATTTTTAAAATTTCTGTCAAGCACTTTTAAAAATGTCCCATAAATATTAAAATATTAGCAC
>CAYUTQ010000049.1:0-13444 GCA_964447805.1 uncultured Clostridia bacterium | reverse complement strand
ATGTATGATATAATTAACATATTATATATTTATATGGCCTTTACTAATAAGGAGGTATACAAATGTCAGAAGAGAACAAAAAAATAACTAATAATAAAGTAACCAATGACAATAAAAATAAAAAGAAAAAAAGAAGTGGCTGGAAAACTTTTTTCATAACCTTACTAGTGATCATTTTAATTGGAATTGGATCAATTACTGGAATGGTTATAGCCATTGCTAAAGATGCACCAAAAATTGATCCCACAAATATTGAATCTCTACTAAATCAAACTTCTTTTATACTAGATGAAAATGGTGAAGTTATAGAAAAAATTCAAACTGATGAATATCGTACTATTGTGAGCATTGATGAAATACCTGATTATCTACAAAATGCATTTGTTGCTGTTGAAGATGAAAGGTTTTATAAACATATTGGAATAGATCCTAGAGGTATCATGAGCTCATTACTTGACAACATCAAAGCTAGAGCAAAAGTTAGGGGAGCTAGTACAATAACTCAGCAATTAGCTAGAAATTTATACCTAACTAGCGAAAAAAAATTAGATAGAAAAATAAAAGAAGCTTACTTAGCATTACAAATTGAAAAAGCTCTTACTAAAAAACAAATAATGGAAGCCTATTTAAATAGAATTTATTTAGGGCAAAGCACTTATGGCGTTCAAGAAGCTGCACAAACTTATTTTTCAAAAAATGTAGATGAATTAACCATAGCAGAAAGTGCTCTTTTAGCCGGAGTAGTAAAAGGGCCAACAAAATATGCACCATTTAAAGCCGTAAAACAAGAAGATTTTAATGCTGATACTCAAATTGAAGTTGGACAAATTGATACATTTGAAGAAAAATATGTTGCTTACTATAATGAAGAAGCTGTAAAAAGGCAAAGAGTTGTTTTAGCTAAAATGTTAGAATTAGGTTATATTTCTGAAAGTGAATACAGTGAAGCATTAAAAGAAGATATTAAAACTAGTTTGAAACCTGGTCAACATAAAATAACGGGCATATCAGGATATTTTACAGATACTATTAAAGTTCAAGTAATCAAGGCCTTAATGGAAGAACATGGTTATACCAAAGAAGAAGCAGAAAAAACACTTTTTACTGGTGGACTTAAAATTTACTCTACCATGGATATAAACATGCAACACAAAATAGAAGATATATATAATAATTTTACAGAAATATTATTAGGTAATCCCAAAAACCTTAGTGCTCCTGTTTTTATAAATTGGAAATTAGATAATAGAGGTAATATAATAGATAATCACAATAAACTACTCTATATCAAAAAAGATAATATGTTTGATGAAAAATTTAATCTAATAGTTGAAAATGGAACTTATGAACTTACTGATTCTAGTTTAATAATTAATAATAATAAATTTTCTCCTTATGAAAATTCAATAGATATTAAAGATTACTATTTAATCGATAATAAGAAAAATCTAGTTACTCATAATATGGGAACATTAGCAATCTCTGAAAATGACTTTTCCTTAGGAGAAAATAAAGAAATTATTATAAAAAAAGAATTCTTGAATAAAAATGAGGATTTCTATTCTACTGATAATAATGGAAATTTATTGATTAACGAAAAATATTTCTTTAGAAATAAAAGTGGAATAGTTCAACCTCAATCTGCTACAGTAGTTATGGACTATAGAACTGGTCATATCAAAGCTCTTGTTGGTGGTAGAAATATAGAAGGCTCCAAAATGCTAAATAGAGCTACAAATGCACAAAGGCAACCTGGTTCTACAATTAAACCTATAGCAGTATATCTACCAGCCTTAGATAATGGTTTTACTGCTGCATCACCAATAGATGATATACCTCATTATAATCATAATGGAGACCTTTGGCCTACTAACTGGAACAAAGAATATTCAGGAATTAATACTCTTAGAAGAAGTGTAGAACAATCTATAAATGTAAATTCAGTAAAAACTCTAGAAAATATCGGCATAAAAACCTCTATGGAATATTTAAGTAGAATGGGGATTATTAACAAAGAGAATCCAAATAAAGATAATTTTGTAACAAAAGAAGAAAATCCAAATAATAACGATGAAAATTTATCTGCACTAGGTTTAGGTGGCATGACTAAAGGTTTAACACCCTTAGAAGTAACTGCAGCCTATGGAGCTATTGCCAACGAAGGTAAATATATTGAACCTATATCATTTACAAAAGTACTAGATAAAGATGGTAACGTTTTAATAGATAATGTCCCAAAAGAAAACAAAGTTGTTTCACCAGAAATAGCTTATATAATGACAGATATTTTAAGAACTACTGTTACAGATGGACTTGCAAAAAGAGCTCAAATACCTAATATGGATGTAGCTGGTAAAACTGGAACTACTCAAGAACAAGCAGATATTTGGTTTTTAGGATATACTCCTTACTATGTTTGTGGTGTATGGATTGGTAATGATTCACCTTCAATCCGAATATCTCAAGGAAGCGGTACTGCAGCCTCTTTGTGGAACTATATTATGACAAATGTCCATGAAAACTTAGAAGGCAGACAATTTGATAGACCTGCAAATATTGTCACATTAGATGTATGTAGCCAATCTGGCAAACTACCTACTGACTTATGCTCCAATGATCCTAGAGGTAGTACTATTATATCTGAAATATTTGCTAAAGGCACAGAACCTACTGATTTTTGTGAAACTCATGTTAAATTAGATATAGATACACTAACAAATAAAATTGCTACTGAATATTGTCCTTGGCTTTTTGTTAGATCCCGTATATTTATTAGACGAGATCCTCCATACAATCCAGCCGAACATAAAGGTATAGTTCCTAGCGATTATAAATATACAGCACCTTTTGAAACATGTCCTAAGCATAATAAAGACACTGAATTCTTTGATGATGAAGAAGAAAATAGAGAAGAAGAGCATAATGAAGATGATAGAGAATTAGAAGAAGAGGAAAATAAAAAGAATGATGAAGAGGATAATATAAATAAAGATAATGATAATGATAAAGATAAAGACAAGGATAAAGAAAAAGATAAAGAAAAGGATAAAGAAAAGGATAAAGAAAAGAAAAATCCAGATGAAGCAAAACTAAAAATCCCAAAGCTACCTAAACTACCAAGAATACCTAAAAACATAAGACTAAGGAAGCTCTGCTTCCTTAGTTTCTAATCTTTAGTTTTTGACTTAGATAATATAGCCATTACATAACCAAATATCATAGAAGCTGCTACTCCCCCTGCAGTTTCCTCCATACCTCCTGTAAAAGCTCCAATCAGTCCATTGCTTTTGGCTCCCTCTATAGCACCTTTACATAATGCATATCCAAAACCTGGCAATGGTACCATTGCACCTGATTCTGCATATTTTACCAATGGCTCATATAATCCAATTCCTGTTAAAATAACTCCCGATGTTACAAATATAACTAAAATATGTGCAGGAGTAAGTTTGGTTCTATCCATTAATATTTGCCCAACTACACAAATTAAACCTCCAACTACAAAAGCTCTTATATAATCCATTTTTTAAATCCTCCTAATCTTGTGAATTAGAAATAGTAACTGCATGAGCTATACCAGGTATGCTTTCACCTTGATAAGTGCTAATAGACGAATGGAGAGCTCCTGTTGAAATTAATAATATCTTATTTAATTTTCCCTTCATCATTTGAGAATAAATATAGCCATTAAAAACTACAGCAGAACAACCACAACCACTAGCACCCGCATGAGTATCTTGTTCAACATTATCAAATATCTCTACCCCTGAATCTGTAAAAACTTTAGAAACATTGTATCCT
The DNA here is from genome assembly GCA_964447805.1 of uncultured Clostridia bacterium. Lineage (GTDB taxonomy): Bacteria > Bacillota > Clostridia > Tissierellales > DATGTQ01 > CAYUTQ01. The sequence goes on along the minus strand of CAYUTQ010000049.1, from coordinate 9,643 downwards.
TCTCTTTTTAGCAAATCTATTACTATTTTCTTTCCTATTTCACCTAAATCTCCTGTAATAATTAAATCATAATCATCTGGATTGTATCCAGTATCTTTAAAATGTTGTAAAATTGTATCTACTGCTGCTGGAGCCATTGCGGCTCCCATATTATTCACATCCTTTATTCCAGGATCTATAATTTTCCCAATAGTTACATAAGTTAAATAAGGTCCATTACCTTTTGAAGTTAATATTGTAGCACCAGCACCTGTTACAGTCCACTGTGCTGAAAAAGGCCTTTGTGTTCCAAACTCTAATGGATATCTAAACTGCCTTTCTGCAGTACTAAAATGACTAGAAGTTACACAAACAACTTTATCTGCAAACCCACCATCTATGGCTATTGTCCCCAAACTTAAAGACTCAGTCATAGTTGAACAAGCACCATACAAACCAAAATAAGGAATACCCAATTGTCGTGCTGCATAAGATGAAGACATTATTTGATTTAATAAATCACCTGAAAACAGATAATCAATATCATTTTCAGTTAAATTAGCTTTTGATAATGCTAACTTAACTACTTCTTCCTGCATTTTACTTTCACATTTTTCCCAAGACTCTTGTCCCCAATAATCATCTTCTAATATAATATCAAAATAATCTTTTAAAAGCCCCTTTCCCTCTTTAGGCCCCACAATAGTTGCAGTACTTATAATAGAAGGAGGATTCTCTGGTTTAACTGTTTGTTTTCCCATTCGTTTATCACTCATAATTTCACCTTCCTTTTTCAAACAATAAGTATATAATCCCCACAATAATAGAACTACCAACACCATAAACTAATACTGGACCTGCAATAGTAAATATTTTTGCAGCCACTCCAAAAACATATCCCTCTTTTTTAAACTCAATTGCCGGAGAAACTATAGAATTTGCAAAACCTGTAATAGGTACTGTAGAACCTGCTCCTGCAAATTTTCCTAATTTATCATAAACTCCAATACCTGTTAGAAATGCACCTAAAAATACTAAAATTATAGAAGTTCCCGTAGCTGCAATTTTGTCATTTAATCCTCTTTTTAATAACCAATTCCTTATTAATTGTCCAAAAGTACATATTAAGCCTCCTACTATAAAAGCCCAAATTATATTTTTAAAATATGTAGGCTTAGGAATTTTCTTTTCTGCATATTTTTTATATTCTTCTTTATTTAATCTATCCAATTTTTATCTCCTTTCATTTATATTTTATAAAAGATAACCAATAAAATATTGAACCAAACACTTTTCCTAAAACTAATGACACGATTAAATAAAACATATAATCATTTAATTTAAATTTTTTACACAAAACAGGTATAACATTTAATACTTCAGCTAATGCAGAAGCAAAAATGCCAATAAAAACTCCATTTAATAAGCCACCAAAAAAACTAATGCTCTTATTTAATCTAAAAGAAAAATCTGAATAATATAAAATAGTAAAAATAAAACTGCTTAGCGTAAATATCCATTCATATAATTTTATATATTTTCTCGTTTCTGTAAACTGTACTAACCTAGGTATTAACTGAAGCAATGTAATAAATGCTGCTATAGCACTACTAACTACTACTCCTGCAGAATATCCTACAAACGCTAATAAAATATTTTTCAATAATAAGCACCACCATTACTTCTAATTTCTTTTAGATTTAATATCTTTTATTATATAATCTCCCATATCTTTATCATAAAGAAACATTTCTACTTCCATAGGACCAGGCTCTTTTTTTCTTCTTTTATTTGAAGTAAGTACCCTACTAAAAAAAGTAATCATACCTACCCCTATTCCTATAGAATATGGGATTACTAATATTAAAGGAGTTTCTTTATATCTTCCTGTTGCTATATAATATAGTTTTTCCATAGATTTTTTCATATTTACATCTTCATGAAAATTAACAATAGCTATAGCAGCACCAAAAAACAATATTGCACATACAAAAAATACTTTTAAAAACTCAAAAATAATATTTTTAGGCTTTTTTTCTTTAATTTCAATTAATACTTCTGGTTCTCCTATCATTGTTATATCAACATTATTTTTTTGACTCTCTATCTTATTTACAATATCCACAGCAGTTACATAATCCCAATTCTCATCTTTTGCATCAAATATTTTAAGATTTTCTAAATATTTCTGAATACTTTCATTTTTACAAAATATATCTGCTACATCTTTTAAATATACACTGCTATTTGGAGCAGTAGCATAATAAATTTCTAGTTTAATAAAAACTTGTTCTTTATTAATATGTACCACCCCAATAAGTATAAAAATACTTGTTTTGAACAAATTTTGCTCTTATAGGAGCCTCTCTATCCAACTTATATCCCCTATAGAAAAAAGCTCCTATAGAAAAAATTATTACTATTATTATAAAAACTATTATCAGTTTTTTCATATTTCATCACTCCATTTCTAATTTTATTATTCTCCTTATACCAATTTTTAATACAAAAAAAGGCGTATGCTTCACGCCTTTTCTAACATACTTCTTATATCTTTTAAAATTCGCTTTTCAACTCTAGACACTTGAACTTGCGAAATTCCCAAAATTTCTGCAACTTCCACTTGAGTTTTATCCTTAAAATATCTTAATATTATTATTTGCCTATCTCTAGATTTCAATTTTCCCAAAATTTCCTTAAGAAAAAGACTATCTATTATATCATCTTCATCTTCTTCTGTTCCTATTTTATCTATTAAATATAATGGAGAACCATCATTTTGATGTATAACATCATGCAAATAATCTGGTTGATATGTAGACTCTAATGCCATAACTATTTCTTCTTTATCTACACCTATTTCATCAGAAATTTCTTGTAAATTAGCCTCCCTACCTAATTTTTTAGTCAGTTTTTCACTAGCAACTCTAGCTTTATTTGCAATTTGTTTTAAAGATCTACTTACTTTTATAATTCCATCATCTCTCAAAAATCTTTTAATTTCTCCTGCTATCATAGGAACCGCATAAGTAGAAAATCTTACATTAAATTTCAAATCAAATTTTTCAATTGCCTTCAAAAGACCTATACAACCAATTTGAAATAAATCCTCTACATCATAACCCCTATTTGTAAATCCCCTCAATACACTCTTTACCAACCCAATATTACTATTTACTAATTTATCTTTGGCTTCCATATCCCCTTTTTGAGCTCTTTTTATTAATTCAATAGTTTCTTCATGAGATAACAAACTATTTCTAGTAACCTCATTTTTCATATTACCTACTCCTCATCAGAGCTTTTATTGAAAATTTTAGTCATAGTTACCTTAGTTCCCTTTCCCAATTCACTATAAACTTCTAAACTATCCATAAAAGTTTCCATTACTGTAAAACCCATACCTGATCTTTCAAGTTCAGGTTTCGAAGTATAAAAAGGTTCTAAAGCTCTTTCCAAATCTTCTATGCCTTTGCCTTCATCACTAATAACTATTTTTATCTCATTATTTTTTATATAACTCTCTACAACAATTATTCCTTCTTTATTTTCATAACCATGTATTATTGAATTTGTAACTGCCTCTGAAACTGCAGTTCTAATATCAGAAATTTCTTCAATAGTAGGATCTAACTGAGCAGCAAAAGCTGCTACTACCACTCTTGCAAAAGCTTCATTTGCAGATTTATTTATAAATTCTAATTTCATATAATTATCTACCATATTTTTTTAACCTCCTTAACAATTATTCAAAGCTTCATCTATTGATGGATAAACTTTTATAATTTTTAATATACCAGCCATTTTAAGTATTCTTTCAATATCTAATCTCTCATTTACAATACAAATCTTTCCACCATTTTTTTTACACATTTTATATCGCCCCATAATAAGACCAATACCAGAACTATCCATAAAACTTAAATCCCTTGCATCTAAAATAATATTTCTACATCTTTTATTCATATACCAATTGTCAATTTCTTTTCTTACCTGTTTAGATGCATGATGATCCAATTCTCCTTTTAACTTTACTATTAAATTTTCTCTACTAACATCCATTAAAAGTTGCAAAACACTCCCTCCTTAAACCCCTTTTCTTTTATATTCTCTTAATGAATACATTATTCCTTCTTAGAAAAAAGACTAGTTTTGTTACAAAAAGAAAAATAGAGTCTTTTTTAAGACTCTATTTTAAAACTGTAAATACTATATTTCTGTAGTTATCTTAGCTGCCTTTATCACATGACTAAGTAACAAAGATGTTGTTACACTCCCTACTCCACCTAACGCTGGAGTAAGAGCCTTAACCTTTTTTGAAACATTATCAAAATCTACATCTCCACTTATTTTACCGTTATCATCCAAACTAATTCCTACATCAACTACTACACTATTTTCATTAAAATATTCTTCATTGAAAAATTTAGCCTTTCCCAAAGCAGTTGCAACAATATCCGCATTTTTTGTAATTTCTTTTAAATTTTTAGTCCTAGAATGACATATAGTCACTGTTGCGTTTTCCGTTAAAAGCATCATAGCTAAAGGTTTACCGACTACCATACTTCTATTAATTACTGCAGCATTTGCTCCCTCTAAAGGCACATCATAATATTTAAGTATTTCCATAGCACTCTTAGGAGTACAAGGTACAAATCTATCTAACCTTCCATCACATACTCTTTCTAAATTCAGGGGATGCATACAATCAACATCTTTGTTAGGTTCAATAGTATTCCTAATAACATCCTCATCTATTTGTTTTGGTAATGGTCTAAACACTAATATACCGTGAATTTCACTATCATTATTTAATTTCTCAATTAATTCTACTAACTCATCTGTAGAAATACTATCCTTTTTTGTAAATACCCTGGCTATAATTCCTAATTTTTCACAATTTTTAATTATACTTTTTTCATACGAAATATCATCTGGATTCTCACCTAACCTCACTATTCCCAAAGTCGGATTAATATTTCGTTTTTTTAAATTTTCTACTTCCTTTACAATATTTTCTTTAATACCTTTAGCAACAACACTGCCCTTTAAAATCTCTGCCATACATTTTCCTGGTTTTTAAGTAGTATTGTAAATAATAACTACTTTCACAAAAAACCAGAAATCCACCTCCTTTATTTATTCTTGCATTCTTTTATATTTTTTACAAACTTTTTTATAAAAAACTAATATCTTTCTTATAATAATAATGATTTATTTTCTCAAAAAATTGTTAAAGCTATACATGTAGATACTATACCAACCATTGTTCCTGCAAAAAGTTCTTTAATACTATGACGCCCTAATTTCAATCTAGACCAAAATACTAGGGGAATTAAAATAATTAACCATAAAACTCCATTGCCCAAAAAATTATATAATAATGTAAGAGGACCAGATATTCCACAAGCATGACCACTAGCTCTAAAATTTAATGTTTTATTTACAAAAGATAAAACCATACCTGAAACTAAATAAGATAAAAAAATTTTCTTAACTATTATAGGAGCTTTTAATACAAGAGAAAATACTGTTCCTAAAACATAACCTAATACAGCCAAAATAAATGCTAATTTTCTCTCTCCTTTTCGACCTAAATACTTAAAACTAGGCAATACATGCTTTAATGGATAAGCTAAAATCGGTAATATTGTTAAGAAAAAAATGCTATAAAAATACCAAGAGCCACTTTCAAATTTTTCTTTATATTTTAAAAATAACAATGTTATAGTAAAAAATGCTACTATAGGAACAACTGTAATTATACTAACAAACTTAGCAAATTTCTTTTCCAATTCCACAACCTCCCTAAAACAATTATTATTTAAATACTTTATATGCCTATCTTTAAAAGTCATATAGTTAGGTTGTATAAAGTCAATATAACATTATTATATTATAAAGCTATTAAACTGACAAGAACATGATTTACAGAATAATTTAATTTTTGGGCTCTAAATGAACCATACAATGTTTTACATTTCCTATTTTTTTCTCTATAATATCATGAACATTTTCAGCAATATTATGACCTTCTTCAACTGATAACATACCATCTACAAAAATATCAATATCCACATACATTTTATTCCCAAATATTCTAGTTTTTAAATCTTTTATTCCTTCAACTCCTTTTACAGAACACGTAAAATTCCTTATTTTTTCAATAGTCTCTATATCAGCTGCTTCATCTACTAATTGTCTAGTAGCTCTTAAATAAAACTCTATACCTACTTTTAAAATAAAAAAACTCACTATTATACCAGCTATAGGATCTAGTATAACATATCCCATCCTGGCCCCTAAAATTCCTGCAAAAGTTCCTATAGATGAAAAAGCATCAGATCTATGATGCCAAGCATCTGCTTCCATTGAAATACTATTTATCTTTTTTGCAACTTTAATTGTATACCAATACATTCCTTCTTTCATTATTATAGATACAAATGCCGCAATCAATGCAATCCTACCCGGTACCTTTATATTTCCTTTTATTAGAGCCAATATACTTTTATAACCTATAACAAACCCTGTTATAATAAGTATCACACTTACAATCTTTGCAAATACTGGTTCGTACTTCTCATGTCCATAAGGATGATTTTCATCTGCTTCTTTAGAAGACACTTTTAAACCTAAATATACTACAAAAGTTGCCAATACATCAGACAAAGTATGAATACCATCTGCAATCATAGCTTTACTATTTCCTAAAATACCAGCAAAAATTTTAAATACACATAATATTACATTGAATACTATAGAAATTAGTGATACTTTTTCCCCCAGTTCTATTCCTTTCATTTTTCTACCTCCAAATTATTAATTGATAAAATATTGTCTCCTATATTATATACCCATAGTTAATAGTATTCTACACTTTTGTTAAGATAGAAGCTATTATCAATTGAAAATAACATTCATTTCCATTTTTCAGTATGTATATTGCTATTTACTTTAATCTTATATCCTAATATTTGTTTTTTTATTAATAATTGATATAAGTTTTTATTATAGTTATTGTCACTATTATTATTTTTTTCTATATATTAAATTAAGTATCTTATTTTATGTTACAATTTATGTTAGATTACTATTTTGGAGGTATTAAAATGATAATTGATACTCATATACATGAAAATAAATATTCACCTGATAGTTTTATAGATTTAAAAGGAGCTATAGAAACTGCTAAATTTATGGGACTCGATGGAATATGTATTACTAATCATGACAATAATTTATTAAAAAATGATATTGGCAATTATGCAAAAATTAATGATATATTAGTAATTGTTGGAGCTGAAATTTTAACTTATGAAGGAGATATTTTAGTCTTTGGTTTAGACGATATCCCCAATGAAATGATACACGCAGAAGAATTGTTATCTTTAGTAAAAAAACAAAATGGAGTTGCAATAAGTGCTCATCCTTTTAGAAATAATAATAGAGGATTGGGTAATCATATTAGGAATGTAAGTAATATATTGTCAGGAGTAGAAGCTTTCAATGGTAGCACTTACCCTTTTCACAATTTATATGCTTATGCTTTAGCTACAGAATTAAATATTCCTTCATTAGGAGCTAGTGATGCCCATATTTTAGAAAAAATAGGTACTTATGCTACAAAATTTTATGGAAATATCCGAGATGACAAAGATCTCATAGAAGCAGTAAAATCAAAAGCATGCCATCCCGTTATGCGTAAAAACGGAACTTTTGAAAATATAGATCATTATTTTATAGAAAATACATCTAATATTGAAACCATTCAAGAAAAATAAATACAATAATGTTTCCAATTAAAAAGGCTATCTAAAATTAGATAACCTTTTTTTAAATAATACTTTAAATCAATCTGACTTTTTATCACCATTTAGTATTCTATATTTTTTCCTAACAGAAGTATTGAAGAGTTTTGTTTCTGGATAAGAACAACTATTAGTATTAAAATTTATTTTCTTTCCATTGGATGCAGAAATAATAGTTCCCCTTTTATCAGTACGATATAGAATTGTATCCATATCCTTAAATCTATCTAAAACACACTTGTCTGGCTGACCATAAAAACTATTATGTCCAACGCTTATTACTGCATATTTAGGTGAGACAGCCTTCAAAAATTCTATACTAGATGATGTACAACTACCATGATGAGAAACTTTTAAAACATCTGATTTTAAATTCCAACCCTTTTCAAGCATTTCATACTCAGATATTGTTTCTGCATCAGCCTGAAATAAATAAGAAGTATTTCCATATACTAATTTTGTAACAATAGAAAAATCATTAACCCTTTCATAATTATTATCATTAGGAGCAATTATTTTCAATTTACTGTCTCCTATTTTAAACACTAATCCTGGTTTTGGGTGAATTATAGGTATATTGATACTACTAATCATTCTTAAAGCTTCTTCATTTATCTTTTGATTCTTGTTTATAGGAAAAGTATTATCTCGAGATATTATTATTTTATCCACGGGTATGTTCTCTAAAATAAATGGTAATCCCCCTATATGATCAGGATGAGGATGAGTAATTATTATATATTTCAATTTATCTACTCCGTTTTTTTGTAAATATTTAACTAATGCTTTACCATTTATATGATAACCTGTATCTATTAGCATATTTTCTCTAGATTGTTGTATAAGAATTGAATCAGCTTGTCCTACATCTAAAAAATGAACTTTCAATAAATTGTTATCTTGCAAATTTGATTTTATTCCCTTTTTCTTCTTTGGCTTTAAATTAAAAAATGATTTAAATATCCCAATTCCACTAATCACCAATAAAACAATAGAAACTATAAATATATATTTACTACCTATTATAGAATATCCTAAAGGACTTACTATAATAATATCTAAAAAAGAAAAAATAGCAAAAGGTACAGTTAATAAAAACATCAGCATACTCCATGTATGTATGAAAAAATAAATTGAAATTAAATAATACAAAGAAGCAATTATTTGTTTCCATAATGTACCACTTCTAAAACCAGGAATATATCGAAACAAATTCATTTATAATGCTCCTTTCTTTATGTCTATTTTTATTATATCATTAAATATTTTTCATAAAAATAAAAAAGACAGATTTTAATAACTTCTGTCTTTTAATAAAATTAATTATAGCTTTTTATTAATAATTTATCTAACTTTTCCACAAAACATGTTAAATCATCTATAAGATTAAAAGGAGAATATTGCTTATAAACACTTACTACTGTCGAAAAATCTTCTCCTCCAAAAAAACCCATTTTCATTCCTTTCTTTCTATACTTTTCAAGTATAGGTATAGCTTTATTTAATTTAGTTTCTACTACAATTGTTTCTTCTTTTTTTGGATCAATAACATACATAAATATTTTAGTCACTCTTTCAGCCTCCTCTTTTCCTATTCTTTTATATACTATTCATCATTTATTATAAAGTGTACGTTTTATAAAACTTTGAATTTATTAATTTCTTAAAAAAAGGTTACAAATAAAATTAAATGCATTATATATTACAAAATTTATCCCATTTAATAACACTTGAGTTTAATAACTATAAAAACAAAAAGGATAATAGAGGTTTTTGTGAAATCATTCGTAATAATTTTAAATTCTTAAAAAGAAAAACCATCCCTTAGGATGGCTTAGATTTTAATTCATTTA
>CAYUTQ010000048.1:0-13806 GCA_964447805.1 uncultured Clostridia bacterium | reverse complement strand
ATATAATTTAGTAAATTAAATAATATTATTATATAGTAAATCTATTTGAAGGGGGATATAAGTAATGAAAAAATATGGTGAAAGACTATTTGAAAATGGTATGTCTTTTGAAGAATTTATTAATTTAGATCATAATTCTTATAGGGAAAAAATTTTAGAAATTTATAATAGTATTAATATTAATAAAGAGCTGAAAAATAAAATTAAAAATATTAATAGAAAAATTAATATTTTAATATGTGCTGAGATGTGGTGTCCTGATTGTATAATTAATGTCCCAGTTATAGAAAAGATAAGGCAATTAAATAAAAATATTAAAATTTCAATTGTAGAAAAAGATGGTAATGAAGAATTTTTTAAAAAATATTCATATGAAGAAAGTGTAAAAATACCAACTTTTGTGTTTTATGATGAGGAATTCGATGAAATAGGTAGCTTTATAGAAAGGCCCAGTTATATAAAAGAAGTACAAAATAGTAATAATCAACCGTTAAAAATAGTGACTATGAGAAAATATAAAAAGGGTGAATATGTTGAAGAAACTTTAAAAGACATAATGAATATAATTAGTATGAGGTGAGAAAGTGAAGGAAAAAACTTTTATTCTAACAGGAATAATAATTTTAATTGTTGTTTTTATTATTAATATAAATAACAAACCTTCTCCTATATATAAACCTATAACAATAGAAAGTGAAGAAGATTTTTTGACTCAGCCTCCAATTAATTATGCACCATTTAGGGAAAAAGTTGAAGTGAAGGGAATTTATATGACTGGTGAAACAGCAGGTTTAAAAAGAAAATTTAATGAATTAATTAAATTTGTATCAGAGACGGAGTTAAACGCAATTGTTATAGATATAAAAGATGATTTAGGAGAGATTACATATGATTCAAAAGTTCCCTTTGTAAAAGAGATTGGAGCAGATAGAAATATAAAAGTTAAAGATATAAATAAGAGGATGAATATTCTTAGAAATGAAGATATATATCCAATAGCTAGAATTGTAACTTTTAAAGATGGAATTGCTGCATCTGCAAGACCAGACTTAGCGGTAAAGTCCAAGGATGGATCAGTTTGGAGAGATAATAAGGGAGATGCTTGGTTGAATCCCTATAATAAGAAAAGTTGGGAATATCCCATTCAAATAGCGGAAGAAGCAGCTTTGAAGGGATTTAAAGAAATACAATTTGATTATGTAAGGTTTCCTACTGATGGAAAAAGAGAATTAATAGATTATGGACAAGCTGCAAAAGATAAATCAATGGTTGAAGCTATAACAGAATTTTTAGATTATGCCAAAAAAAGACTTGAGCCATTAGGGGTGTATGTTTCAGCAGATGTATTTGGAATTGTAACTACTGCTGAAAATGATATGGGATTAGGACAACATTTGGAAACTTTAGCAACTAGTGTAGATATAATATCACCAATGGTATATCCATCACATTATGCGTTAGGAAGTTATGGTATTCAATATCCAGATGCTCAACCTTATGATATAGTGTATACTAGCCTATCTAAGGCATTAGAAAGATTAGATAATATGTCTAATGAAAATACTAAAGTAATTATTAGGCCTTGGCTTCAAGATTTTTCAGCACCTTGGCTTAAAGAACAATATGGTTCTCATTATATAAATTATGGGTCAAATGAGATAAAAGCTCAGATACAAGCATGCAAAGATTGTGGAATAAAAGAATGGTTGTTTTGGAATGCTTCTAATGAATATACTAAAAAAGGTTACATAAGAGAAAAGGCGAAAAAGAACGAAAAAGTAAAGAAAAAAGCAAACAATAGGTTTTCTAAATAGATATAGGAAAAAAGTCTCTTTGACAGTTATTTTTGAACTTGATACAATATATAGTATCAAATAAAAAGCTAGATACTAAATATGCTTTGGGGGTATTTTAATGAATCTTTCTGAGAATGCAATGGCTGTTTTGAATAAGAGATATTTGTCGAAAAACAAGGAAGGAAATGTAATAGAAAGTCCAGAACAAATGTTTAAACGTGTTGCAAATTTTATTGCAAGGGCTGATACAATTTATGATAAAAATGCAGATATTAATAAAACAGCAAAAAAATTTTATGAAATTATGATAAATCAAGAATTTGTGCCTAATTCACCTACTTTGATGAATGCAGGAAAAGAATTAGGCCAATTATCTGCTTGTTTTGTTCTTCCAGTAGAAGACTCTATGGAAGGTATTTTTGATGCCATAAAAAATGCAGCATTAATACATAAAAGTGGTGGAGGAACTGGTTTTAGTTTTTCTAGACTTAGATCCAAAGGTTCCACGGTGAAGTCTACAGGGGGTGTTGCTTCTGGTCCTGTAAGTTTTATGAAAGTATTTAATTCAGCTACAGAAGCAGTAAAACAAGGTGGGACTCGTAGAGGAGCCAATATGGGAATATTGAGAATAGACCATCCTGATATTTTAGAGTTTATTGAATGTAAAAAGGATACTAGTGAGATTACTAATTTCAATATAAGTGTTGGCCTCACTGAAGAATTTATGAAAGCTGTTGAAAATGGAGATGAATATGAACTTGTAGATCCCCATACTAAAAAAACTACTGATACTTTAAATGCTAGGGCTGTATTTAGACGTATTGTTGAAATGGCATGGTCAACGGGAGAACCTGGAATTATATTTTTAGATAGAATAAATAAAGAAAATCCAGTATATAAATTGGGAGAAATTGAAAGCACTAATCCATGTGTTACTGGTGATACATATGTTTTAACAGAACATGGTATGATGAGAATTGATGAAATATATAATAAATATAAAAATGGAGGTTTAGTTATTGCTACTGATAATAGAGTACCTATAGCTCAATATCAAATAGTAAATGGTAATAGTATTGTAGAAGCTATTCCTAACATGGAGTACAATGGAGTATCCTATAATAGGACTGTTAAAGTATATAATAATGGAAAGAAAGATGTATTTAAAGTAACTACAAAATCTGGTTATGAAATAAAAACTACGAATGATCATAGATTTTTAACGCCAAAAGGTTGGAAAGAGTTAAATCAAATAAAAATAGGTGAATTTGTTTTAATACAATCTGGTGCAGGAGTTTTTTCAAAAAATTATGAACTTCCTTTTAAAATAAATAATATATTGGATAATAATAAAAAAATACAAAAAATAGAATTACCATATAGATGGTCTAAAGAGTTTGGACAGACTTTAGGTTGGTTTATAAGTGATAGTAGAGTGAAGGATGATATTAAAGATGAATTTATTTTTTTAGGAAAAGATATAGGGGATAAATTTTTTAAAGATTTAGGAGTAAATTCATTAGAATCTGATAAAAAAGAAGTACCTTATAGTATATATAAAGCTCCCTATGAGGCTGTTGTAGGATTTTTACAGGGATTATTCACATTAGATGGAAGTATTGAAAATAATTCTAAAACTAATAGTTCTTGTATTGTGTTGACATCAGAAAGTGAAAAATTATTAAAAGGTATACAAAGGTTATTAATTAATTTAGGAATAAAAAGTATTATATTAGATAGTTTTATAACATCAAATCAAAAAGTTATAGATGAAGAAAAAAGATTATATAAATTGGAGATATTCGGAGAGTCTTGTAATAAATTTGCAAAAACTATAGGTTTTATGTCAGAAGAGAAGCAAAGGATCCTCGAAAGTATAAAATTTGAATCATTTAGTAAAGAAAAATATTACGATGAGGTAGTTTCTATAGAATATGTTGGGAAAGAAATAGTATATGATTTAACTGAACCAGTTACTCATTCTATGATTTGTAATGGAATGGTAGTTCATCAATGTGGAGAGCAACCACTTTTGCCTTTTGAATCGTGCAATTTAGGTTCTATAAATCTTGCAAAAATGGTGAAGAAAGGACAAAAGGATTATAAAGTAGATTATGATAGATTGGGAGAAGTTGTAGATATTTCAGTACATTTTTTAGATAATGTAATCGATATGAATAGATATCCTCTCAAAAAAATTGATGAAATGACAAAAAAGACTAGAAAGATTGGATTGGGAGTTATGGGATTTGCTGATATGCTTTTTCTACTTGGAATACCTTATAATTCACAAGAAGCAGTAGATCTTGCAGATAAATTGATGAGTTTTATTGATAAGAAATCCAAAGAAAAATCTATAAGATTAGCAGAAAAAAGAGGAGTATTTCCTGCTTATGATTTGAGTTCTTATAATAAAAAAGGAGTAAAGATAAGGAATGCTACTACTACAACTATTGCACCAACAGGAACTATAAGTATTATAGCTGGAGCTAGTAGTGGCGTAGAGCCATTATTTGCTATATCATTTATTAGAAATGTTATGGATGATGATAAACTTTTAGAAGTCCATCCTTATTTTGAAAAAGTTGCAAAGGAAAGAAATTTTTATTCTAAAGAGCTTATGGAGAGAATAGCAGAAGAAGGTTCAATAGCTCATATAGGAGAAATACCAGAAGATATTAGAAAAGTATTTGTTACTGCTCATGATATATCACCATTTTGGCATATAAAAATGCAAGCAGCATTTCAAAAGCATGTTGATAATGCAGTATCTAAAACGGTTAACTTTAGAAGTGAAGCTACAAAAGAAGAAGTAGAAGAAGTTTATATGTTGGCATATAAACTTGGTTGTAAAGGTGTAACTATATATAGGGATGGTAGTAGACAAAATCAAGTATTGAATATAGGTAAAATGGAAGAGGAAGGAAAGAATATACAAGGAAAGATAAAACCAAGGATGAGGCCAGAAATTACTCAAGGAATGACTGAAAAAGTTAGAGTAGGTTGTGGTAATTTATATATTACAGCTAACTATGATGAAAATGGTATTTGTGAAGTATTTACTAATGTTGGTAGGGCAGGAGGTTGTCCTAGTCAAAGTGAGGCAACTAGTAGATTGATTTCTATAGCTTTAAGATCTGGGATAGCTGTAGAAGAAATAATAGGTCAATTAAAAGGAATAAGATGTCATTCTACATTAAGACAAAGAGCTATAAACAAAGATATAAAAGTACTCTCTTGTCCAGACGCTATTGGTAAAGCTTTAGAAAGGGCTATGAATACTTATGTAGAAGTAGAAAATCCAGCAATTAATGATATAGCTTATGAAATAGAAGAAGAAGTACAAGAGTCTGATAATAATTCAAATTTAGATAATAGTAGCAATAATTTATGTCCTGAATGTGGCTATAAACTAGGGCATGAAGGTGGTTGTGTAATATGTATGAATTGCGGCTACTCTAAATGTGGATAAAACAAATTGTCTCTAGAGTTTGCTATTGCAAGTTGATATAAATAGTGGTATAATTATTGATAATGAAAAATTTTAATCTTTAAATCAGTCCAGAGAGGCTGGCAAGATTGTAATAATAGGAAATATTAGTGTATATTTATGTTAAAAACTTCTTGCTGCCTGCAAGAAGTTTTTTTGTTGCAATCTAATAATAAGCCTTTTAAATCAGTTCTGTGAGACTGAAAAGGGGAGAAAACTCTCCCAATTAAAAAGGAGGTTTTTTTATGACTGAAAATGTATATAAAGAAGCAGTAGTTTATAAAAAGAAAGAGGCAAGGTTATTTGATGGTTCAAAGAAGGTAGTATTAGCATTACAACATTTAATAGCAATGTTTGGTGCAACTGTATTAGTTCCTGTATTGACAGGATTTAATCCATCAGTAGCATTGTTTTCAGCAGGATTAGGAACTTTAATTTTCCACTTATGTACTAATGGAAAGGTTCCTGTATTTTTAGGTTCTTCCTTTGCATTTATTCCAGTAATTTTAACAGTTAAAGAATTGTACAATGGCGATTTAGCTTATGCACAAGGTGGAATGATGATTGCAGGTTTAATATATGTGTTAGTGTCTTTTTTAATAAAAAGAATAGGTGCGGATAAAATACAAAAATATCTTCCACCTCAAGTAGTAGGGCCAATGATTATAGTAATAGGTATGAATTTAATTCCTACTGCATTGGGTATGGCAAAAGAGAATTTTTTAGTAGCTGGAATAACGTTGGCAGTAGCATTGTTAGTAAATTTTAAGGGAAAAGGATTTTTTAGTCAACTTTCTATATTGATTGGAGTAATAGTAGGATATGTAATGTCGTTAAGTTTAGGTATTGTAGATACTACTGCTATAAAATCGGCTCCATTTTTTTCAATACCAGCTTTTAATTTACCAAAGTTTGATATTGGAGCAATAGCAATAATTGCACCAGTAGTTTTAGCAGTATTTATGGAGCATATAGGAGATATAACAACTAATGGTCAAGTGGTAGGTAGGAATTTCATTGAAGATCCAGGTTTAAACAGGACTCTTTTAGGTGATGGTTTAGCAACAATGGTTGCATCGACTATAGGAGGACCTGCAAATACAACTTATGGTGAGAATACAGGAGTATTAGCAATTACTAAAAATTATAATCCAGCTATTATAAGATTGGCAGCTATATTTGCCATGGGTTTAGGTTTTATTTCTAAAATAGGAGTATTTTTAAATACAATACCTACACCTGTAATGGGTGGAATAAGTATCATGTTATTTAGCATGATATCATTGATAGGAGTTCAAACTATTAGAAATAATCAGGTAGAGTTTAATTATAAAAATATTATTGTAATGTTGATTATTTTGTTTTTAGGATTGGGCAGTGGGATTATTGAGAAAAATTTTGATATTACTATAGGAATTCCTGTAACAAAAACAGTTAAAATTACAGGATTAAGTTTTGCAGCTATAGTAGGTGTTGTAGTTAATGCTATATTAAATAGGGATAATTTAGAGACTGAAAAAAATTAAAAGTTATTAAAAAATAGATATGCAGTATTATTGAAATAATAAAAAACGAAGAATATTCTTCGTTTTTTATATTTTTTGTATTAAGTGACAAAAAATCTGATATAATGTTATATTGATTGATTAAAAAAAGGAGTTTTTATATGGTCAGACAAATAATTGTAATAGGTGGAGGGGCAGCAGGAATGATGGCTTCTATTGTAGCCCAAAGTAATGGTGCCCAAGTAATTCTTTTAGAAAGAAATTCAAGAGTAGGTAAGAAAATTTTAGCGACAGGAAATGGAAGATGTAATTATACTAATATGTATATAGGTGTAAAAAATTATCATGGAGAAAATCCAAAATTTGTTTATAGTCCTCTTTCTCAATTTGATGTAGAGATGACTTTGAATTTTTTTGAAAGATTAGGTATTACTCCTACAATAGAAGAAGGAGGCAAGGTTTTTCCTTTGTCTTTTCAAGCATCTAGTATATTAGATGTATTGAGATTTGAAATGGAGGATGTAGGAGTTAATGTAGTATGTGATGCTTTTGTATCTAATATAATTAAAAACAACGGAAAATTTATTGTTACTTTAGAAAATAATAAAACTTTTATAGGCGATAAGATAATAATTTGTACAGGAGGTAAGGCAGCACCTTATACAGGTTCTGATGGTAATGGATATACTCTTAGCAAAAATTTTGGTCATACTATAGTTGATACTTTTCCAGGTTTAGTTCAATTAAAATTAAAAAAAGATTTTTTAAAACAAATAGATGGTGTAAAAATCATTGGAACTGCTGGTCTTTATAGTAAAGAAAGATTGATTAGAGAGGATACAGGTGATATACTGTTTACTGATTATGGCATATCAGGACCGCCTATACTGCAGATAAGTAGGAAGGCTTTGGAATTGTTAAATAAAGGGAAAAAGCCTGTATTGAAAGTTTCAATAATAGATACTAAAACTAAAGAAGAATTAGTTGAATATTTAAAGATTAGATTTATGTATAAGCCAAAAAGGACTGTAGAAAAAAGTCTTATAGGTTTTGTAAATAAAAGGTTAATACCAGTAATATTAAAAGAAACTAATATTAATAGAAAGAAACAAGTAGCACAGTTATCTAATGAAGAAATAGAAAATTTGGCAACATTATTAATAGACTGGAAATTTGAAATAATAGGCAGTAAATCTTATGAAAGTGCACAAGTAACTGCAGGAGGAGTAAGTACTAAAGAAATAGATAATACTACTATGGAATCAAAGTTAGTAAAAGGATTATATTTTGCAGGAGAAGTTATAGATATTGATGGAGATTGTGGAGGCTTTAATCTTCAGTGGGCCTGGTCTTCAGCTTATATAGCAGGGAAAAATGCTGCCATTTCATAAGTTAATATTGTATATATTTTAAAAAAGTTATATCTAATATTGAAAGGATGGTTAAATGCTTGGATTAAATAATAAGTTAAAAAGGTTAGATGATATAGGAAAGACCATAAAAGTAGCCATAGTGGGTGCTGGAAAAATGGGAAGAAGCCTGGTGAATCAGCTATCTTTAGTGAAGGGCATGGTTCCATCTCTTGTTGTGAATAGAACTAGAGAAAAAGCTGTTAATGCATATATTTCTGCTGGAATAAAAAAAGAAGATATAGTAATAACTAATTCTTTAAAAGAAATAAACAAAGCATTAGAAGAAGGGAAACCTGTTGTTACTGAATATGCAGATTTAGTTCCTAAAGCAGATTTAATTGATATAGTTGTAGATGCAACTGGAGTACCAGAAACAGGGGCTAGATTAGCTATAGAGAGTATTTCTAATAAAAAAAACATAGTAGCATTAAATGTAGAATCTGATGCAGTAGTAGGTCCTATATTACATAAATATGCAGAAGACGCAGGTGTAGTTTATACTGGAACAGCTGGAGATGAACCAGGAGCAGTTATTGAGTTATATGAATATGCTATAGGGATAGGATTTGATGTATTAGCTATAGGAAAAGGGAAAAACAATCCAATTAACTTAGATGCAAATCCAGAGACAGTTTGTGAAAAAGCTAAGAGTAAGAAGTTAAAACCTAAGATGTTGGCTTCTTTTATAGATGGAACAAATACAATGATAGAAATGACATGTATGGCGAATGCTACGGGATTTATACCAGATGTGAGGGGTGGACATGGTGTAAATGGAGTTGTAGAGGAACTTCCAGATATTTTTAGATTGAAAAAGGATGGAGGATTACTTAATAAATATGGAGTAGTGGATTATGTAAATGGAATAGCTCCAGGAGTATTTGTTATAATAACTACTAAGAATGACGAAGTACATAATTTAATGAGATTTTTAAAAATGGGTTCAGGTCCAAATTATATTTTATATAGACCATATCATTTAACAAGCTTGGAAACTCCAGCAACTATAGCAAGAGCTGTATTGTATGAAGAACCTACAATAGCTCCAACGAAAGGTATGGTGGCAGAAACAGTGACATTGGCAAAAAAAGATTTAAAAGCTGGAGATAAATTAGATTATATTGGTGGATATACAGTCTATGGTAAGATTGAAACTTATGAAAATGCCAAGAAGAATAATTTAATACCAATAGGATTAATAAATGAAAATGCTATAGTTAAAAAAGATATTAAAAAGGGTGAACTTTTAACTTATGATTCTGTTAACATAGATACTTCTACGTTAATATATAAATTAAGAATACTGCAAGATGAATTAATGATATAATAAATATATGATATATGGACTTGACAAAAAGTAGGATATTGATGTATATTATTAATCAAATTAGAAAATAGAATATTTAATGGCTATGAAGAGGAGAGTAATAAGGATATTTATTTACAGAGAAATAATCAATAGGTGAGAGATTATAAATAAATACTTTATGAAAATCACCTTGGAGCTGAATGCCTGAAAGCTAGTAAGGTGTTTCGTACAATACGTTAATATTAATAAAGTGATAAGATAAAGAAATTTTATCTTATAAATTGGGTGGTACCGCGATTTATTCGTCCCTGAGTAATTACTTAGGGACTTTTATATTGGAATAAATAATCTATAAAAATATACTATTAAGAAAGGATGAATAAATTGAATAAATTTGAAGAGTTATCTAAGGCTCCTGTAAAAGAGAGAGAACAGTCTATATCTAAATATTGGGATCAAATTAATTTATTAGAAAAAAGTGTTGAAACTAGGGATAAAAATAATCCATTTATATTTTATGAAGGTCCTCCTACAGCTAATGGGAAACCTGGAATTCATCATGTTATGGCTAGAACTTTAAAAGACATTGTTTGCAGATATAAAACTATGCAAGGTTATCAGGTAAAAAGGAAGGCTGGTTGGGATACCCATGGATTACCTGTAGAAATTGAAGTAGAAAAACAATTAAAATTAAATAACAAACGTGATATTGAAGGATATGGAATAGAAAAATTTAATAAAAAATGTAAGGAATCTGTGTTTAAATATGAAAAATTATGGCAAGATATGACAAAACAGATGGCTTATGAAATTGATTTAGATGATCCTTATATAACATTGGATAACGACTATATTGAATCTGTATGGTGGATATTAGATAAGTTTTTTAAGGAAGATTTTATTTATGAAGGTCACAAGATATTGCCTTATTGTCCAAGGTGTGGAACGGGTCTTGCTTCCCATGAAGTAGCTCAAGGTTATGAAGAAATAGAAACAGAAACTATAACAATTAAATTTAAAAGGAAAGATAAAGATGAATATTTTTTAGCTTGGACTACAACTCCTTGGACATTGCCAAGTAATGTGGTTTTAACTGTGAATCCTGAAGAAGTTTATATTAAAGTAAAATATAAAGGAGAAATATATTATGTAAGTAAAACTTTAGCAGATAGAGTATTTGAAGAGAAATATGAAATTATTGAGGAGATGAAGGGTAAAGATTTAGAATATATAGAATATGAGCAACTTCTACCTTTTATTAAGACTAACAAAAAAGCATTTTTTATTACTCTTGCTGATTATGTAACTACTGATGATGGAACAGGAATTGTTCATTCAGCACCAGCTTTTGGTGAAGATGACTATAATACAGGATTAAAATATGATTTACCAGTACTAAATCCAGTAGATGAAGAAGGAAAGTTTATAGAAACACCATGGAAGGGTAAATTTGTAATGGATGCAGATTCAGAAATAATTAAATGGCTTGAAGAAGAAGGAAAGATTTTTAGTAAAGAAAAATTAGCTCATAATTATCCTCATTGTTGGAGATGTCATACACCATTGTTATATTATGCAAAGCCAAGTTGGTATATTGAAATAACAAAAATAAAGGATCAATTAATAGAAAACAATAATAAAGTAGAGTGGTATCCTACATTTGTAGGAGAAAAAAGATTTGGTAATTGGTTAGAAAATTTAAATGACTGGGCAATTTCAAGAAGTAGATATTGGGGAACACCATTGAATATTTGGAGATGTAATGAATGTGGTCATATAATGAGTATTGGTTCTAGAAAAGAATTAGTTGAGAAGGCTATTGAAGATATAGATGAGAATGTAGAATTGCACAGACCATATGTAGATAATATTCATATAAAATGTGAAAAATGTAATGGAACAATGACAAGAGAAAAAGATGTAGTAGATGTTTGGTTTGATAGTGGTGCTATGCCTTTTGCTCAATATCATTATCCTTTTGAAAACAAAGAAAAATTTGATGAATTGTTTCCAGCAGATTTTATTTGTGAAGGAATAGATCAAACAAGAGGATGGTTTTATTCATTACTAGCTATATCAACTTTTGTTACTGGAAAATCACCCTATAAGAGAGTTCTTGTAAATGATTTAATATTAGATAAAAATGGAAGTAAAATGTCTAAATCTAAAGGAAATACAGTAAATCCATTTGATTTGTTTGATAAATTTGGTGCAGATACATTGAGATGGTATTTTATATATGTATCACCACCATGGACACCAACAAGGTTTGATACAGAAGGTTTGAAAGAAGTAGAAAGTAAGTTTTTTAGAACCATAAGAAATGTATACAACTTTTTTAGTTTATATGCAAATACAGATGAGGTAGATCCTAGAAAGTTTTTTGTAGAATACAATAAGAGACCAGAATTAGATTTGTGGATTCTTTCAAAATATAATAATTTAATAAAAAATGTTAAAAAAGATATGGAGGAATTTGAACTTACTCGTGCTGTTAGAAGAATTCAATATTTTGTTGTAGAAGATTTATCCAATTGGTATATTAGACGTTCGAGAAGACGTTTTTGGTCTACAGAATTAGATGAGGACAAAAAAGCAGTATATAATACAACTTATGAAATACTTGTAGGTTTGAGTAAATTAATAGCTCCTTTTGTACCTTTTACAGCAGAAGAATTATATGGAAAATTAACAGGAGAAGTTTCAGTACATTTAGATTATTATCCAGAATATAGAGAAGAATTAATAGATGGGAAACTTGAAGAAAAAATGGATTTAGTAAGAGATATAGTAAAATTAGGCAGAGCTTCAAGGGAAGAAGCTAGAATAAAAGTACGTCAACCATTAAGTAAAATAATGTTAGATCAAAAATATGAAAAAATAATAGAAGATTTGGTACCTTTAATTAAAGAAGAGTTAAATATAAAAGACATTGTGTTTGAAGAAGATTTAACTCAATTTATAAATTATACTTTGAAACCTAATTATCCAGTAGCAGGTCCTATATTAGGGGGAAAGATTAAATCTTTTGCAAAGATATTAAATGAAATAGATACTCGTAGTGCAGTAGAAAAATTAAACTCTGGTGAAAAGTTAACTCTTGAAATAGATGGTGAAAATATAGATATAGAAAAAGATTATGTAATGATAACTATTTCTTCTAAAGAAGGTTTCAATGTAACTATGGATAATGATATATTTGTAATATTAGATACTACACTTACTCAAGATTTACTAAATGAAGGATATGCAAGAGAATTCATATCAAAAGTTCAACAAATGAGAAAAAACAATGGTTATGAAATGTTAGACAATATAGAAATATATTATGATGGAGATAAAGAAATAGAAAAGGCAATAAACTTGTATAAAGATTATATAAAGAAAGAGACTCTAGGAATATCTATTAAGAAAGTTCAAGATGATTCTTTTGAAAAACAAGATTTAAATGGGCATTCAACAGGAATAAAATTAAAAAAAGTAAAATAATTTGGTATAGAGATGGTTTGTTTGGTTGATTTAGAAGTTAATGGGGAATTGAGAGGTATTCTTAATTCCCCATTCTTTATATTCCATAGGGCTGAAATGATAAAAGAATTAAATAATAAATATAGTGTAAAATTTATAGCACAGTTGGATTTTCAAATTGTAGAGAAAAGGTATTAAGTTTTTTAGCGAATTAGACAAAGAAAGAGATAAAACTATAAGTAGAAAATAGTTGAGAATTAAGTGCTTTATTTGACAAAAAACTATTAGTTTGGTATAGTGTTAATAAACAAAGTAGAAAAATGTCGAATAATATTTTAGCTATTAAATTTAAAAATTAATGAAATTTCTATACATATTGTAAGTTTCGTTTTTTTAAAATTATAAATTATCTAAATATTCACTAAACACTTTTGCAATATTCTTATTTTAATTTATCTTCGTAGAATAGTACTATTATTAATCTTCTTTTTATAATAATTATTTTACTACTTTTCTCAGGTATTAATTCAGTTGCTTATATTTAGATATGTTTTTTGTATACAGGATAATATGTGTTTATAAAGCTAAGCTAATTTTGAAACATTCATAAAATTCAATTATTGTCCTAAAAGGATTATTAGTAAATATTTTTTAAAAATAATGGTATTTTTAATCCAATATATGAGACTAAGTAATATAAAAGTTTAATTAAATTCTTTATTTTGATTTATTTTTTCATTTTTTAAATATATCAAATATGAGGGGAGGTGTAAAACAGCATATAAAAATAGTGTTAAAGGATATTAAATAGTTATAAACTCTATTG
>CAYUTQ010000047.1:0-14100 GCA_964447805.1 uncultured Clostridia bacterium | reverse complement strand
AAAACGATTAGAAGATAAATTAGGATTTAAAGTTGAATTAGTGCAAACAGACAATAGAATCGAATTTGTTAACGATCAAGATATCACAAATAAAAAAACTAGATTTGAAAAGTATTTAGAAAAACTAGATATAAAACATAAGCGCACTCGCCCATATTCACCATGGCAAAATGGCATAGTAGAGTGAAGTCATAGAATAGATAATGAATTATTCTACAGTCGAAGACGGTTTAGTAGCTATAAACAAATGGAAAAATCATTCAGAAGATATGGTAATAGATACAATAACATAGCAAGAAAAATATTAAATTTTAAAACACCAAATGAAATAGTTGAAGAATATTACTCTAATAATGCTGCTTAGAATGATATTACAAATAATTATTTAATCACGGATCGCTTTCCTCCTTGACAAAATAATTATTGGTAATTTTTTAAAATTACAGCATTATTTAGAGATAATTTTTCAGAGGTCGTGTCACATATGTTTGATTTTTCTAGATGTTATAATTGTTTTCATAAGAAAGAATCTATCCGATATTTCTTTGTTTTCGCAAATAACATTATATCAAAGGCCTTTTTTTTATATTTTTTTGTCACACATGTATTATCTCATATCATACTAAAATTATAAAAGATATGAAATACCTAATGCAGGTGTATATTCAAGATCATCCAAATTTAAAACATCTTCCAAATAATATATGTTATTATCTTTAAACTCTGTCAATACCTTTTCTTTAATAAATTTACTACCTATTTCACATAAAACGAAGTCAAAATTCTTTGTTAAATTATTATTATTCACTACATATTCAATTTTTTCTTTGATAATATCAGTCATGCTATTACTTATGAAGTTACATATTTCTTTAATAGTATATTCACTACATATTTCTAAATCACTACAAATTAATCTTGCAACATTCCTTTGTGCATTTCTTAAAAGTCTCCATTTACCCTGTATTCCATTATTTTTAGAATATTCTTCATCATCAATATATCCTAATAAATAATTAATATCACCTATAGTAGTTGTAGGTTCTCCAACAACTATGAAATCATATCCATTAATTAAAATTTTATTTACTATTGTTTGTACAATAGTTCTTCTCATTCCAATATACAGTACTTCATTTAACATTAATCTTTTATCAGCAGAATAATTAATATTTTTCTCACTCACTGGTATTATATCAGTAGATGAACTTCCACAATCAATTATCACGCAATCTTTATTAAACTTCTTTTTTATTAGTTCACGTGTAATACACCAGTTATAACATCCTGATATATCATTACTAACAAAATTATCTAATGTTTTGAATTCACCTAATTTGGAATAGTAATAAATTTATTGTCATATGGATTTCCTTTATTACTTAGGAATCTCTATTTCAAAGGTACTTAAAATATTGTCTATAAGTTTATTATCATATTCATTGCCACGATCCGAATGAAATAACTTTATATCTTTAAGAAAATAACTACATCTAAGAAGAACCTTTTCAATAAGCTTAGCATCCTTTTTAGCCCCTACAGCATAGCCAATGATTTCCTTATTGTATAGATCTATTAAAGTACAAACATAGTTCCACTTACCAGCTACTCTGACATAGGTTAAATCACTCACTGCTACTTCCAGTTTCTTTCTATTATCAAACTCTCTATCTACTATATTTGGAATAGGAGATTCATTGCAATTCGCAGTATGAACTTTATATTGAGCCACTGTATAATTAGATACTAGACCATTTTCTTTCATAATTTTAAATATTTTTCTAGAAACTTTATAATCAAGCTTGTCTAGTTCTACTTTAATTTTTCTTGTTCCATAATTATTTCTACTACGTCTGAAGATATCTTTTATGTAGTTTATAAGTATAGATTCTTCGTTATTGTAAGTAAAAGGCTCTTTATTTAAATGGTGATATACTAAACTTCTTGAGACCTTTAAAAGCTTGCACATTGCACTAATACTGTGTTTCTCTCTATTAGAAATGATACGACCTATTTTTTGCCTATTAGTAGTGCTACCTGCTTTAAAATATCATTTTCCATTTCAAGTTGTTTTACTTTATTTCTAAGTTTTATTAATTCTTTTCCCTCTTCAGTTCTATTGTCTTTAACATCTTATTAATCTAATACCTTCTTCAATAAAATACAAGATAGTATTGATAAAATGATTAATACTATAATATATATATATAACTCTTTATTATATAAATTATTCATCACCATATTTATTGATTTCACTGCATATGTTGTGGGCATTAGATAACTTAACTTATTTAATATATTAGGTACCCTATTATCTGGAATAAGAACTGGAGACATAGTAATAAAAAATGTAAAAGTTATATTGCCAATTGCATTGGCAATTTCTGGTGAGCTAGATTTCCATCCTATTAAACTAGCAATTCCAACCATCGTTAAAATAGCCATAATCTGAATAACAAAAATTATTAGAAATGTAATGAATGATATTTTATTAATTCCTAAAAATAAACTTCCTATTAAAAATGTTGTTATTAGTGAAGGAATATAGGTTAATAAAAAAGAAGTCACTAGAGCAAAAATAAATATGCTCATATTAATAGGTAAAGTTTTATAATAATCAATAACTCCATCCTATTTTAATATTGCCAATCTAGATGTAAGTAATAATAATATAGGCATAGTTATACTAACAACAATATTTCCACTTAAAATTTTTATTAATTCAGCAGTATTGTTTGAATCTACATAAAACCTTAAAAAAAACAAGATTCCTAATGGAGTAAAAATACCAAATATCATTTGAAATATCCATGTTTTTCTTATATCTAATATATTCATAATTAGCAAAGTTGAAAAATCTTTAAAATTACTATTTTTTTTAATCATCCTGTTCTCCTCATTATTTTTTGAAAATAAACTATATAATTAATTAGTTTCTCAGCATTTATTAAATTTAGAAATAAAATTTAAAAATTTATCTTGTAAAGAGATATGTGATAATTCAATATTGAATTCATCTATATAAATTTGCTTATATTTTCCCAGCAATATTTCTAAATCATCTTTATTGATAATAAAACAATAATCTTTTCCATCTTTTTTCAAAACATAGCCATTTGCAAATTCTCTTATTAATTGTTGGTCAATGTCATTAATATTTCTAATAATAATCTTTACTTTATCATTTGAATCTGTAAATATGTTATAAGGGTTTTCTGTAATAGCAAGTTTTCCATTATAAAGAATTGATATAGTATCTATTATACCTTCAAACTCTGTTAAGTCATGGGTTACTACTAAAATTGTATTATTATAATATCTCTTTCTTCTAATTAATTCCTTTATGAATATTTCCTTTCTTTCAAGATCTAAATTATTAGTAGGTTCATCAAAAATTAAAATTGGATTATTCCCTATTAATGTCATTAATAAGCTTACCAATTGTTTTTCTCCACCTGACAAATAACTAAGCAATTTATTTCTTATATTATATAATTCAAATAAACTTAATAACTGATTTAACTCATCCCTACATTTCTTTTTAGGTAAACCCTTTAAAATTCCTATATAATATATTGCTTCATGTACCTTTAAACCTCTAAAAATACTGCTAATATTCTGAGGTTGATATGATACATAATTACCCACTATATTTTTATCTCTATTAATCGGATCATTATTAAATAAAATCTCCCCCTCATCACTTTTTATAATCCCTACTATTTGCTTAATCAAAGTTGTCTTCCCTGAGCCATTCAGTCCAGCGATACAATGAACTTCGTTCTCTTTTATATCAATAGAAATATTATTATTGATTTTTACACCATTATAACTCTTACTAACATTTCTGATTTGTATTATATTTTTGTTCATCTTTTTATTCTCCTAAATTTAGTTAATTCATGCTAACATAAAACAGATTTTTATCACAAATCTATTTATTTAATACAGTATGGATCTTTTATATAATCAATTCCATATTTTGAAAAAGAACTGGCACAACATCCACCACAAACTTTTCTTAATTCACAGTTTGTACATTCTTTTATCAATGAATTTTCTCTTAACTTATATACTATTCTATTATTCCATATATCCATTAAATTGTCCTTAAATATATTACCTACTATATGCGGATTAGATGGACATAAATGAAAATCTCCACTTGTGTCTAAACTCATATATACTTTTCCAGCACCACATCCAAATGTATTATTATTATTAAAGTAAAATAGTGGATCATTAAAACTTATATTTATATTTTTAAACACTTTACTTAATTCATATACATCCTTCATTACTCTAAAATATTCATCCTTATTAAGAATAATATCTTTATTATTTAAGGCCCTTCCAGTAAGAATCAACCTAAAAAAATGCCATTCACTTATCTCAAACTGTGAGAGTAATTTAATCATTTCATTCAAATCTTTTTTGTTAAATTTGTTTGGAACAGTAGCAATATTTGTCTTTATACCTTTATCATTAAGCCACCTTATACCACTAATTGCACCTTCAAACGCACCTTTTACATTTCTAAATTCATCGTGAATTCTAGCATTACTTCCATCTAAACTTATTCTTACACTATCAACACCTAATTCTTTTAATCTATTTGCCTTTTCTTCTGTTATTAATGTTCCATTAGTATTAATTTCAACAGTAAATCGATTAGATTTTAATTTTTTTATTATATCAAATATGTCCCTTCTTAATAAGGGCTCACCTCCAGTAAGAGTAACTCTAAAAATACCATATCCTTTTAAAATATCTATTATTTTAAACATATCATTTGTATTAATTAAAGTTTTATCATCACTTTGAAAAGAATAGCAATGCCTACAATTCAAATTACATCTTAATGTAACATCCCAAGATACAGTTTCTGGTGAACCCGAGTACTCAAAACTTATCAAAATTACACCACTCCCTAATTCTACTATTTAAAAAACACTTTTTACTATCCAATTTTGAAATTTATTCCTTAGTATAAAAGGATAATCATATTCTAAACCTCCGAATCAACTACGTGTGTTCTCATAGTAAAACAATTTCTAAAATATCATTATATTAAATTGCTATCTGCTGTAATCTTAACTAATGACATAAACGATGCATTTAGAGTTACAATATGGAATATATTGTAACTCTATCCTGCATACTTTTTACACTAATAACTTCCCTGACATCCACAGTTATTTCCTGGGACACCTGCTAAAAATTAGGTGCAGAATACTTCTTTGATATATCTTTTATTTCTGGTTTTTGATACATACTTTTCACCCCCTATAGTTAATGGATTAATCTTTTTCCTTGCACTTACATGATAAATTATCTCATTATTTGACTTTTATATTTTTAAAAAATTTGATTTTAGCTTGAATTATATCTAAATGATTATCAATATCTGTTTCTTATGTACATTAGTGTAAGCGTCAAGTCTAATCCACATTACCATTAAATAATTTCTATGGTAGAATTGAATAGTAATTATCTTAAATGTCAATTTAGGATATTATAGATAATATAACCTAAGTGTGATGCGAATTTTATCAAACTTTGTAGTGAATATGTTGATTTTTTGTAATATATTAACAAATAGCAAAATATCTCACCCTTTATAGATAAGGACATTTTAATACCTTAGTTTCTCATCTAAAAACTATAAAACCTTGTAATTATAATTAATACAAGGAATATTTTTTGTCAAATTTTAATCTTTTATTTGTTATTCTATGTAATTCTATAGCATAATAGTAATAGGTGATAAATATGTTTTTAAAGAAAGATAAAAGGCCTAATGGTCGCATCTATTTGTCTATTGTAGAAAGTTATAGGGATCCTGAGACTAAAAAACCTAAGCAAAGAAAAGTTAAGAGTTTAGGTTTTCTCGATGATTTAGAAAAAGAATACGATAATACTATTTCTCATTTTTCTTTGTTGGCTAAACAAATGACTGAGGAAGCTAAAAATAAAGAATTGCCTTTAGATTTTAGTTTTTCTCCTGATGAGACTATTGATTCTTCTGCTATTTTAAGAAAAAACTTAGGCTTTTCTGTTTTAAGCTACTTTTATCATAAATTAGGGATAAATAACTTTTTTATTAATAGGCAAAGAAACTTAAATATTGATTATTCTCTTAATAATATTTTTCAGATGCTCGTTTATTTTAGAGTTTTAGATCCTTGTTCTAAAAAATCTTCTTCTGAAAATATGGATAATTTTTTTTTGAATTTTAATTTTTATAAAGATGATTTACTCCTCCATATTCATGAAATGGTTCGTATGACTTATGGCAGGGATACTAGTAATGTTTATTATGATGTTACTAATTATTATTTTGAAATCAAAGAACCTGATGATTTTAGAAAAAAAGGAGTTTCAAAAGAACATAGGCCTAATCCTATTATCCAAATGGGGCTATTAATGGATAATTCAGGTTTACCTATTAATTACAAATTATTTGAAGACAATACTAATGATTGTTCTACCTTAATGCCTGTTCTTAATGATTTAAAAAATGATTATGGTTTAAGCCGTGTTATTGTTATTGCTGATAAAGGTATGAATACAAGTGAGAATATAGCTTACAATATCTTACATAAAAATGGATATATTTATTCTCAAACAGTTCGTGGTGCTAATGCAGATTTAAAAGAATATGTTCTATCAGATAATTGTATTAAATTTAAAAATAAATCTGGATTAAAACGAATATATGTGGCAAAACGATTTGAAAATTTAAGAAAAGAATCAGAAGAAAATATAATTACAAAAGAAGGAATTACAGAAAGACTTAATCGTTCAATTCAGGCAGAAGGAATTTTTTCATACATTAAATCAGGAATAAAATATTCTAGATGTAGATATAAGAGAATGGAAAAAAATGTTGCAGAAATGAAGTTATTAAGTTTTGCGATAAATATAAAGAAATTAAATAATAAAATGGGTTTCGTAAAATATAAAGAGGCAATTTAATTATAAAAAATACCATAAATAAAATGGAACTTAGAAATATCTAAGTTCTGTTTGCTATACCTAAAACTATGCTAAGAAAAATATATTTGAATTTATGGAAACTTAGGTAATTCAGTTGTTAAAAAAAGAGGCGTTTCACAACTTATAAATCAGTTATGAAACAGCCCCTTATTTTTTTTTAGGTGAAAAAGTCAAGTGAAATAGTTGAAAATAAAAAAATTATATATAATAAGCATCATCATTTAGATATTCTAAAACAGACATTTAAAAAGCATGAAGATATTGAGGATTATGCAAAAAACATTTAAAAGAATTGGAGAAATTTAATGAACAATTATCAGAATTTATGTAATAATTTAAAGGTGCTAAAATTAAATCAAATTAGTATAAATTTAGATGAATATATAGATAAGGTAAATGAGGGTAAAATCAGCATTGTAGATGCATTATATGAGCTTACATCAAAGGAAATAGAAGTGAAGAATTTTAATACAATGGTAAAAGTAGCAGGATTTCCACATCTAAAAGAATTGAAGGATTTTGACTTTCAACCAAAAATAAATAAACAGCAATTCTTGGACTTTGAGGATTATCAAGGCTTCCAAGATGGGATGTTAATATTTTTACATATTTACTAAGATGATAATGATCAAGTACATATTTACTATCTTTAATTATCTCTGTTCCAGTTTTTATCCATCTTGCTCCATCTTCAGATATATATATGTTTTCCACTAAGAAAAACCTTAATAACTACAATTATTTAATATATTCTTCCCTATATATTGATATTACTGAATTCCATAAAAAAATAAAATGTCGTCGACCTTCCGTAGTTTTTGACTTATTGGAGGTCGACGACATTTTATAGTATGTTAGCTTGTCCACCTTTTTTGACTCCCATTATTTCTATATCAGAATATTTAGTAGTTCTAAATTTATATATAATAACCGAATCCTTATCTATATTTATAATATCTTCAATTTCACTTTTTAATTTTATAAGGCTTGATTCTGTAATATCTCCTTCAAATACTGAATTTTGAACCCAATATAGATACTTTCTACAAGTCTTCAGCATTTTTGCTACTCTTTTTTCGCCAACATCATATACTAGTATTACAAACAAATAACCACCTCATTACCATCTACTAACAAAAGGTTCATATTCAATTTCTCCCATCATATGTTTTTGAAGTTTATAAATTTCCATTCGAATCAATCTTCTATAAGATACATTTCTTCCCAATTTTCTATGTTTTATAGTAGTACTTAATCTCTTATCAAATTCTTCTATAAATACTCTTTTTCCTTTATCTTTTAAAAGTATTCCTCCCATATCCTTTTCAAAATCTTTAACATTAATCATTTTTCGTCCTAATAAAGTAAAAATAATTCTGTCTACAATAATAGGTTTAAATATTTCCGCTATATCTAAATTTAATGTAAATCTTCTAAAATTAGTTGAATGAAGATATCCAATTCTAGGATCAATATGAGTTTTGTAAATTTCTCCCAAAACTGTAGTATACATAAGAGAATTGCCAAAACTTATAAGAGTATTTAAATAATTTCTAGGTGGTCTCCTAGTCCTATGTTCAAATCTAAAATTTTCATCTTCTATTATATTGTCAAATCCACTATAATAAATATTTCTAATCTTACCTTCAATCCCCATTAGTTCTCCTATATTATTACAATTTTGAATATTACTATGTAATTTCAAAATTTCTTTTATTATAAAATCTAACTTTTTTCCTCTATTATTGTAATACCTAATAACATTTAAAATGTTTTCACTACTTCCTTCTACAAATTTAGAAGCAATTTTCATTCTTTTATCTGCATCCATATAATGTTCTGCTTGTTTCAAAATCATATAACCTGAATTTAAATGTTCTCTAGGATAATAAGTACCTACATAATATCCATAATAATTAAAAAAATGAATCACTATCTCCTTTTGTGTGGCATATTCTAAAAACTTCTTGCTTACAGTAATCTCCCCAAACACAAATATATCATTAATATTTTCTATAGGTAAATACTTTTTCCCTTGTTCTGTTTCAAAATATAATGTATTATCTTTTCTTTTCAGCTCTCCTTCACTAAAAATATAAATACTTTTTTTCACATTATCACATCCTTAAGACCAACAGAACTCAATATAACCACAATTTTTACATAATGGAATTTTATTTATCTTCGGAGGAAACTCTTGAGAACATATACTGACTATATTTATCTCAGTTGTTTCCAGTTTTTTTATTAAATCATTTGTTAGAATTACTTCCTCTTTTTTTCTTTCTTTAGGAAACATAAGCATTCCATAGCCATCTATACCATGTCTTTTTAATTCCAATAAATAATAGGCAAGCTGCATCTTAGCACTTTTCATATATTTTGAACTCTTTTTCACTTCCCCTACCATAAAATAACCTTTGTCCTTACTAATTACATCTATTTTCACATTTCCCAGAGAAATTTCCTTTTCCTCTTTTTTGTAAGATCTTTCATGTAAAAGTTTACCTATTTTAATATTCTCATCATCTTGATTAGGCAAAATATTATGTGCCATAAGCCATACTTGTCTTTTACAGGCAAAATAATACCATACTAGTGTTCCATTGACATTTATTTCTTCCATACAATCTCCTCTTTTTAAAAAAACATTGTTTTATTGTCATCTATTATGTATCCCAAATCTTCATCATAATAATTATCAATATTTTCATACGGAATTCTTCCATAAAATTTATCCAATTCAAATGGAAATTTTTTTATATCTCCATTTATAACATAAGAAAAAAATCTATCTTTTATCTTTAAAAACTCGTTTTGTCTTTCAAATTTATTTTTTATTTCCCCATTTTCTTTATATTTCTGCCATAATTCCCTAGCTTCCTTATCCTTTTCAATAAATATAGGTATTATATTTACATTTCTTTTTTCAATAATATTAAATTGATCATTTACATATTCAAAATTTAGATCCTCTATATCTTCTAATATTTGATTAGAATTATCATCACTTTTATCTCTCTTAATTGAAGAAAAATATTTTCTTGAATACTTCAAATAATCTTTTTCTTCTATTTCATTTTTATTTTTTAATATTTCTTCAGTCTTATCTATTAAAAATCTTCCATAAATTAAATTTGCAAATATAAACTTTTCGCCTTTAAGTTTAAAAATATAAACTGGTGATTTCTCATCTTTGCCATTTCTATTACATCTTCCTGCACATTGTACAATACTATCCCAAGGCCCTAAATCTCTAATAACTACATCATTATCAATATCTACTCCTGCTTCTACAACTTGAGTGGAAACTAAAACATATTCATCTAAATTTTTTATATGTTTAAGTCTAGCTTTCCTATCTTTTGGTATTACAGACGCAGATAAGAAAACAATTTTTTTATCAACTATATTTTTGAGTTTTTCATAAACTTTCTGTGCAGACTTCACAGTATTTAACACTATCATAGACTTTTTATTATTATTCACTATAGGGGAAATTTCTTCTACTAATTCATCAATAGTTTTTTCTTCTAAATTTAAAATAAGTTTTGTCCTATTAAATAAAGTAAAATATTTATCTACATTCTCTACTAATTCATAACCTTCACCTATAATATAAGGCTGTGTTGCTGTCATCAGAAGAAAATAAGTATCAAATTTTTTAGCCAAAATTGTTAAACTTTCTTTGATTACCTTCCAATATTTATAAGGAATATTTTGAACTTCATCTAATATAATTATGGATCTAGCCATTTTATGAAATTTCATTAACTCCCTATTTCTATTAGAAAAAAAAGTTTCCAATACTTTCACAAAAGTAGTTACTACTATATTTGAATTCCAAGTTTCTATTAAAAATTTGGACTCATCTATGTCAAAAATATTTTCTTCATCTTTATATTCAACTTTAGCTAAATAGTGGTGTTTCATTAAATTTGAAGTATTATTATCAAATATGGATTCAAATATTTCATAAGTCTGATCTATAATACTAGTAAAAGGAAAAGAATAGATAATATTATAATATATGTTGGTTGTATTAAATAGATTTTTTCTCAATTGCAAAGCAAAATTCAAACTATTTAATGTTTTGCCCATACCTGTAGGAAGTGTAATAGTTAAAAGTTTTTCATCTAAATTCAAACTATTTTCCACTTCTTTTTGAGCCATTTCTCTACTTATATTTATTTCACTCTCATTATTTTCCAATAAATTCATATAGTTAAAAAATTTTTTTGAATTTAGTGGATAATTTATATTTGATTTTTGAGATAAAATAGCTGAAAATTTATCACTATATATAAGTATAGAATAAAAGTATTTTAGTTTAAAATATTCATCAATATTCATTTTCATTTCATCTTCATAAAAAAATATTCCTTCCATTTCTGAAAATAAATATTGAAAACTATCTAAAATTTCCTTTTTGGTAATTAAAGGTTCTGAATATTTATTTAATATTATATTTATTTCTTCCATATTTAAGCTCTTAAGTTGCTTTTTTAAAATATTTTCATGATATTCAATATCTATTTGTTTAATTGAAAGTTCATCTACTATATTTTCTATATTTCCATGATGCCTTTTTACTAAAATAAATCCTTTTAAGGCCTTATCCATATCCATTTTTTTATTCAATATTACATAAGATACAAGGGCTGATAGAAAACCATGGTTTTTTAAATCACCATGGTTTTCTCCTTTTTTTATATATTCTTGAAAATACTCAGTTCCCTTACCTAAATCATGTGCTATAAGTAAGGTCTTTAAAAATTCATTTTCTTTTAAAAATACACTTTTCTCTTTAAATAATTTCATTCCAATGCTATATACCTCATCTAAATGAGTAATTAATAATTTATCAGGATGAGATTTTAATTTAAAGGAATACAATATTCTCACCACTTTCAATATTATAATAAGATGGTATATTACACCTTATGGGGCTTCCATTTTTCTCATATAAAACATTTATATACTCTGTAATTTCTCTTTTTTCATTCATTTCATTATATACAGTATCCCTAAAATATTGTCTATTCCCTTCAAAATCTATATCTATACTCTCTTCAAAGGGTATAATAGTATCTATGTCTATAAATTTATCATTATTAATTAATTCTCCTTCAATTTCTCCTACAAAATTATAATTTGCCAAAAGTTCTGATAACCCTAAAGATATATTATATACAGATTTTTTATTTCTAAGAAATTTCTTCAATTCATCATATAGTTTTTTATCTTCATGATAGAAATACACTCTATATTTACAATCTTTAATAAATTCTAAATTTACCTGTGTTCTTGATTTAATCTTACTCATATCTATTGCTTTTTTTGTATCAATATAATTTATAGGTATTCTAGTCTTTTTAATTGGTTTTTCAATACCTATAGCTATTTTGCAATATTTATTTTGAAAATATGATAAATAAGAATCTTTATCGTATCCTACTATTGCAGAAACTATACCATAAATTGCAGTCTTAGGTGGAAATGAGAAAGTAAGGGGAGATGAGGTGGTAAAATATTTTCTAAAATGTCCATAATCACCCCATATGTCAAATACTAAAATTTTCATTTACATCACCCTAATCAAATAAATTAACAACATCAATATCTAAGTTTTCCAAAGTCTCATATATATCTACATTAGTAATCAATCTTTTATCTTTACATATTTCTACACTTTCCACTTTATCTTTTTCATTTTTCAAAGCTTCCAAAAACTCATCTATATTTATTACAAAATCTTCTAATCCTCTTATTTCTTCATCTTCTTTTTCTGAATCTAATCTAATAGTATTCAAAAGATCACCTATATGGAAGTATTTTTCTCTATAATTAACTTTTATTAGAAGTCTTGGTACTTGTCCAATTTTTGATCTTGAAATAAGATTTTTAGTACCATTCCATATTCCATCCATTAATAAATCTATATCCTCTTCCTTGAGATTTGTTTTCTCTCCAGCTTTTTCATTTACTATGCCATAAAACCCTATCAATGAATATGGTAGTATAAATTCCTCTCTAAAAGTTTTTTTACTTTTATTAGCTGATGCAGCAAAAGCACCAGTTCCTTTTATCCTCTTTACTTCTACTCTGTGTAAACTTCTTCCCATATTAAATTGAACAGGCCCTGTAAATGTAGCTGAATCTTTATCCATAGGAATAGTCGCTCCAAAAAGTCTAACATCTATACATTCATTTAATATATTCTTTATAATCTCATCTTTCTTTTTCCCAAAATCTTTAGCTCTAGTTTTGCCATCTTGAACCTTTCCTTTATCATCTTTTATCTCTCTTACAAATATTTCTTCGCCTTTGTACTCATGTAAATAATCTCTTATAGTTCTTTTTAATCTTACATCTGTCACAATATTTAAACCTGATTCTTCATCAATACGAGGTTTATTTTGATCTATTGGATCTCCATTTGGATTATTATCTTTTATATCATACAAAAATATTATTTCACTTCTATTAATCATCTATCTTATCCTCCTTTTCGCTTTT
The DNA here is from genome assembly GCA_964447805.1 of uncultured Clostridia bacterium. Lineage (GTDB taxonomy): Bacteria > Bacillota > Clostridia > Tissierellales > DATGTQ01 > CAYUTQ01. The sequence goes on along the minus strand of CAYUTQ010000047.1, from coordinate 582 downwards.
TAAATTTATATGTCTTTCTAAATTCATACCTAATGAAAAATAAAATGGTATATCTAATTCAGAAATAGACCAATTTTCTCCTGCTTTAAGTAAATATAGTGAAGTAATAGATTCAACATCCTTATAATAATTTGCATCATATTCTACAAATTTATTTTGAATTTCTGGAAGTAATCTTCTTATATCTTTTTTATTTAACTTAAGCCCTTTAAGTCTATTTACAAAAGGTGTTCTATTTTCCTTTGCATATTGAATATTTAATAATTTTTGAGATAAAAACCCTACCATAAAAACTGCTTTTTTATCTGCAGTATTGAAAAAATCCATGTTGTCTTTGAAAAAATTTTCAAATAATTCTTCTTTAGAATCATAATCTTTAATATCCCAATACATATTTTCCATTATTTTCATCGGCCCCCTCTCTTTAAATAATACTCCCAAAACTCTTAAATAAATAAGAAAACTATAAGCTGTAATAGTATTAAGATAAAAATATCTCCTATTTTCTTCATTAAATCCCTTTATAATATAGTTAGTAAGATAATTAATAATAAATTTATAATCTACACTCTTATCAGAAAT
>CAYUTQ010000046.1:0-16501 GCA_964447805.1 uncultured Clostridia bacterium | reverse complement strand
TAAAATTAATGTTTATATAAATATTAATTTTACATATAATAAATTTACGTTAATGGGATTTATTATATAGTACCTAAGAGCCCATTGGCTTAAGTCATGGAAGTTTTCAGTAAAAAGAAAACAATAATAGCTAAAAGGGAAAGTAGGGAGAGAATGTATAGCTTAACTTACGGTAAGGTAACTTTTGAAGAAATGACTAGTATTATAAAAGATTTTATTATGAAAAGTCCTAAAAATCATTATAATATATCAGTTGGAACAGATAGTCAAAATTTTGGTTATACTAAAATAGTTGTTGTAGTAGCTGTTCATAGAGTGGGAAAAGGTGGTATATTTTTTTATGATATAAATCGTATTGAGAGGATAAATAATATTCCTCAAAAAATATTATATGAAACAAGTGTTAGTCTTGATATAGCTACAAAATTATCGGATTTTTTTAGAGAAGAAGAACTAAATTATGATATAAGTATTCATGTAGATGTTGGAGAAAATGGGAAGACTTCAAAGTTAATTCCAGAGATAGTTGGTTGGATTAAAGCGTGTGGTTTCCATTGTGAAACTAAACCTAATTCTTATGCTGCTTCTTCAATAGCGGATAAATTTTCAAAATAGTGAAAGAATTTTTTGGTTTTATAAGTATTTAATGTAGAAAGGTGATTTAGGTGATAAAAGGAAAAGTAGGATTAGTATTAGAAGGAGGAGGTATGAGGGGGTCTTATACTTCGGGTGTTCTTGCAGCTTTTATGGATGAAGGTATTAAATTTCCTTATATAATAGGAGTTTCAGCAGGAGCAAGTAATGGGGCTAATTTTGTAGCAGAACAAAGGGAGAGAAATAGAAAAGTATTTGTAGATTATGTAAAACATAAAGAATATTCAGGATTTAAACATTGGATAAAAGAAAAAAGTTATTTTAACATGGATTTTTTATATAATAAATTACCTAATCAAATTGTTCCTTTTGATTATGATACTTTTGAAAAATCTAAAACAATTTTTAAAGCATGCGTTACTCATTGTAAGACAGGAAAACCTGTTTATTTTGAAAAAAGCAATTTTAGTCCCGAATATTATATGGAAGTAGTGCTTAGAGCTTCTAGTAGTTTACCCATTATATCTCCACCAGTACAGATAGATGGAGAGTTTTATTATGATGGAGGCATTACTGATTCAATGCCTATAGAAAAATCTATTGAGGATGGTAATTTATATAATGTAATTATATTAACAAGAAATGAAGGATATAGAAAAAGTGAAGAAAAATTAGGATTTTTTATTAGAAAAAAGTTAAAAAAGCATCCCAAATTATATGATGCTATTAAAAATAGGCATGTAAGGTATAATACTGTGTTGGATAAAATAAATGAATTAGAAAGAAAAGGTAAGGTTTTTGTATTTAGGCCTATAGAAGGGTTAGTTGTTGATAGGTTAGAAAAAGATATTTCTAAGCTTGATGACTTATATAATCAAGGTTATCAAGAAGCTATGGATCAAATGGATAAATTTAAAGCATGGTTAAATAATGTTGGAGTACTAGATAAGGAAAAGCAATAAAAATTTTAAAATATTTAACATACCTTATTCTCTATTTCAATATATATTAAAACAGAAGGATTTTGATAGAGAATAAGGAGGTATCATGTGAAGTTAAACTTGTTTGGAGTAGAGTTTCTTATTCAATTATTAGATAAGGATTATTTTGATGAAAAAATATTTAATAAATTTGTAAAGTTACCTCAAACAAAAGCATTTATAAGACATGAACAAGAATTAAAAAGAAATACAAATAAAAAAAGGTTAAAAGATGAATTAAGAAAAGTTATAACAAGAGATGATTATCAAGATATTTATGAGTTTTATTTATTAAAAAAAAATTTATCATTATTTAAAGATAATGTAGAGTATATAAAAAACAATCAATGTGAAGTAATTAATAATGCATTAGATAGAGTATATAAGATCGTCCCATTAGAAATACCCATAAATTCTAATATATATATAATTGCAGGAGGTTGTGATGGCGGATTTACAATTTTTATGAAAAAAATATATATTAATATGGGAAAATATATTGGAAATATTGAAGAATTTGAAAAAGTCCTTGCTCATGAATTGTATCACGGGAGAAGCTTAAAATTTTATAAAAAGTTTTTTTTACTATTTAAAATGAGTATGTTTCATGAAAAAGCTATGTTTGAAACGTTAGGTAGAATATTTGAAGAAGGAATAGCATGTTTAGTGCAACATGGAATTGTTTTATCTAAAGATGACCCTGTTGGTACACTTACAAAGCGTAATTTAGTTTTATCACGAGAATCCTTTCATTTATTAAATAAAACATTATTAACTATAAAAGAAAATAGGCCTGATTATAAGCTTATAAGACTATTAAATGTTTATGTCTTAGGATATACGATAGTAAGAATTTTATATGAAGAGGAAGGAGTACATATTTTAGATGAGTGGACTCTTGATTATAATTATAAGAGTTTGATAAAGAATTATATATGTGTATGTAGAAACAAGGGAAGATCTACTGGTTTTATAAGAAAAATTGAAAATTGGCTATTAACTATATAATATATTAATATCAATAGAGAATTATTTATATTATGATATAATGTATGGACAATAAATAGAAAATTAGAAAGGTGATCTTATGTTAAATTTTTTAAAAAAGAATAAAATAATTACGGTATTAGCACCAATGTCTGGTAGAATTGTTGAATTAAAAGAAATACCCGATGAAACTTTTTCACAAGGGAAATCTGGTCAAGGATTGGCAATAGAGCCAATGGAGGGTAAGGTTGTTGCACCTTTTGATGGAGAAATAACAAGTATATATAAAGCAAATCATTGTTTAACAGTAAGATCAAAAGAGGGCGTAGAATTACTTATACATATTGGTATTAATACAATTGAGTTAAAAGGAGAAGGCTTTACTAGTCATGTACAATTAATGGATAAAGTAGAACAAGGAGATCTTTTAATAGAAGTAGATTTAAATTATTTAAAGGAGCAAGGTAAATCTACTATAACACCTATTGTAGTAACCAATATGGGGAGAGTTGAGGAAATTAAAAGACAAAGTGGTATCGTAGAAAAGGCTCAAGATATAATTATGGAAGTAAAAATGAAAAAATCTAAATATTAAATAATAGAAAGACCATTTTTTAAAAATGGTCTTTCTATTATTCTAGTTTATATACTAGTTGTGATATACTAATATACAAATATATTGGTTTTAAGGGGGGATTTTGTGATTAATTTTATACATACAGGGGATTTGCATTTGGGTTCTCAGTTTAGAAGTGCAAGTTTTCAAGGAAGTATTGGAAAAAGTAGAAGGTTTGAATTGTGGGAGACTTTTAAAAGAATTATTAATAGAGCAAATGAAAATTCAGTAGATTTTTTATTTATAGCAGGAGATATCTTTGAAGAAGATTTTTTTAATTTAGGAGATATTAAAAGAGTAAGAAATATTTTTGGTGATTTAGACAATACAAATGTAATTATATCTACAGGAAATCATGATACTTTAAAAGTGAATTCTCTTTATAATTTAATAGAATGGCCAGAGAATGTTTATATTTTTAGCAGTGATAATTTAGAAAAAATTTGTTTTGATAATTTAAATACAACAGTTTGGGGATTTAGTTGGGAGAAAAAAGAATATAAGACTAGTAATTTTTTAAAATTTAAAGAATTAGATTTGGATAAAATAAATGTTTTACTTATACATGGAGATATATTAAGTAAGGATTCTGTTTATTTACCTCTTGACAAAAGTATGTTAACAAAAATGGGATTTGATTATATAGCATTGGGACATATACATAAGCCACAATTTATATCTGAAAATATTTGTTATTGTGGAAGTCCAGAACCATTAGATTTTGGTGAAACTGGTACTCATGGAATAATAGAAGGAACTATTGAAAAATCACAAGTAAATAAGAAACTAATAGATTTTAGTCAGAGACAATTTTTAATTGAGAATATTAGAATTGATAGTTTAATGAGTTATGATGAAATTATAGAAAATATTTTAAACTGTGATAAGTATGAAAATAGAATGAAAAATTTATATAGAATTTTATTGACAGGTGTTATTGATAGAGATATAAACTTAGATATAAAAGATTTAGAAAGTTGTTTGTCTGATGAATTTTATTATATAGAAATTATTGATAATACTGTACTGGATTATGATTTAGAGAGATTGAAAAAAGATAATAAAGATAATGTAATAGGGATTTTCATTGAAGAAATGGAGAAAAAAGGGTTAGAAGATCCTGTTGTGAGGGAAGCATTATATATTGGATTGAAAGCTCTTTTGAGAGAGAAGGTGGTTACTTGTTAATTAAAGAATTAAATTTAATATCTTTTGGAAAATTTAAAAATAAGGTTATTTCATTAGATAAAGGTATAAATATTATTTATGGTAAGAATGAAGCTGGGAAAACTACTATTCATAAATTTATAGAAGGTATGTTTTTTGGATTTTTTAGACCATATACGAAAGTTAAAAGATATGAGGATGATTATGAAAAATATCTTCCTTGGAATAGTGATGAGTATAAAGGAACATTAAAGTATGTTTTAGATGGCAATGTTTATAGAATAGAAAGAAATTTTTTGAAAAATTATGATGAATTAAAAATGTATGATGATATTACTGGAGATGATTTAACGGATATATTGGAATATGATGAAATAATTAAGCTGTCATTGCCAGCTCCATTTTTATTGGGAATAAATAATGCAGTAGTTTATAACAATACTGCTAATATTGGGCAATTAGATAGTAAAACTGATGAGGAATTGGCAAAAGAAGTAAAAGATAGTCTGGTAAATTTAGGTGGAAGTTTAAATGAAGATGTTTCCGTAAAAAATGCTTTAAGTTTTTTAGATTCAAAATTAGATGATATAGGAACAAAAAGAAGAAAAACTTCACCTTATGGACAATTAATAGAAAATATAGATAAATTACATAATGAGAGAAAAAATGCTTTAGAAAAACATAATGAAATATTGGAAATAGGTGAAAAACTTAAAACAACACAAAATGAAATGGAACATTTAGAAAAAGAAAAGAATAAACTTAATTTTAAAATAGATAAAATAGAAAGCATGGAAAAAATTAAAAGATATAATGAATCAAAAAAAATAAAAAAACAAATAGATATTTTGGAAGAAGAGAGAGAAAAATTGAAGGAATATGCTTTTTTAAATTTTAGTGATTATGAAAAACTTCTTCCTCTAAATAATCAAAAAGAAGTATTAGAAAAAAATATTTCTAATTGGAAAGAAAATTTAATTAATTTGAAAAATGAAATTGAAAAGTTACAAAATGAATTAAAAAAAATGGATAAATATGATGATTTAAATGAAGAATTAATGTGTGATATAGTTGAATGTTTAAAGCAAGTATTAATTTTTGAAGAAAAAACAAAAGAAATAGATATAGAATTAGAACAATTGGAATGTTCAAGTATTAATAATACTAATGAAAATTTAATAGGTTTAAATGATGATATTTATCGTTATGAAGAAATAGAAAGAGAAAGGGATAGACTTGAATTTAATAGGACTGATACTAATCTATTTGTATTAGAGGAAAAATATAAGGATAATTCAAGGGCAATTAAAAAGAATAAAATGATGTTTATTATATTTTTAATAATGATGTTTGCTACCATGGGGTTTGGATTTGTGAATACTGTAATGTTCTTTGTATCTGTGCCTTTGCTTATAGGATTAATATATACAATAGTTTCAAAAAGAAATTTAGAGAAAGAAGAAGAAAATATAAAAAAACGTATTAATGAAATTAAAAAGTTTAATGAGGAAATAAAAAATAAAAGTTATGAATTAAATGAAGAATTAGAAAAATTGTTATTAAAGTATCATTGCAAAACAAAAAGAGATTTGAAAGAATTATATACAGATAGTGTAAATATTGGTAGACAATATAAAAGAATAGAAGAATTAAATAAAAAGAAAGAAAAATTAATTATTAATAGAGAACAAATGATGAAGCATACAGAAAAATATAGAAAATTATTTAATTTAGGAAGGGTTTATACTCGAAATGATATAAAGAAAATTGAAAAAGAATATAAGGAGTATGTAAATATAAAAAATAAATTAAATTATATACTTAAAGATGAAAAAAAGTATTATAATAATTTAAAAGAGGATACTCTTGAAAAAAGTAATATTTTAAACAAAATAAAGTCTTTACTAAAAAAGAATGATTGTAATACATTAGAAGAATTTAAAGAGGGACTAAATAATAAAAAGGCTTTAGAAGAAGTGAATAATAAAATAAGATTGAATGAGTTAGATTTAGAAAAGACTTTAGGTAAAAATAGTTTAGAAGAGTTAAAAAGGGATATAGAAAAAAACAGTATAGATTTAAATTCTAATTTGTTAGAAGAAGATAAGGAAAAGTTAAAGAGAAAGGTAGAAGAAATAGAAGAGAAAATTAGTAGGATTAATATTTATATTGCAAAATTAGAAGAAAGTACTTTTAGATTATCGGAAGAATTTAGACCATTGGTAGAAATAGACGAAGAAATAGGAAGTATGGAAGCAGAAAAAAAATATTATGAAGAACAGTTAGAAGCTATAAATTTAGCAAAAAATACAATAGAAACTATTTCTAAGGATGCTCATAGGGAATTTGCTCCTACGTTAAATGCAAAAGTTAGTGATATAGTTAAAAAAATAACTGACAATAAATATAAAGATATTAAGATTAATGAAAATATTGAAATTTCTATAGTAGAGCCAATAAATGGAGAAATAAAAAACATAGAATGTTTAAGTGGTGGAACTATTGATCAGCTTTATTTTGCTATGAGATTTGCAATAATAGATATTATAACTAAAAAGAATGTACCATTAATACTAGATGATTGTTTTATTCAATATGATAGAAAAAGACTTACTAATATTTTGAAATTATTAGGTAGAGAAAGTAAGAATAGACAGATAATATTGTTTACATGTCATGAAATAGAAGGACAAGTATTTGATAAATTAGATATAGAATATAATCTTGTGGAGTTATAGTGCAAGGAAGTAATGAGGTGATGATGTAATGATATATGCTATAGGCGATTTACATTTAGATTTTTTAAAAAATAAGCCTATGGACGTATTTGGAGCAAATTGGGTTAATCATGAAGAAAAAATTTTTAGTAATTGGAAAAAACTTATATCATTAGATGATTTGGTATTAATCCCTGGTGATGTATCTTGGGCAATGAGATTGGAAGAATCTTATGAAGATCTGAAAAGAATAGATGAGTTACCTGGAAAGAAAATAATATCTAAGGGAAATCATGATTATTGGTGGGAAAGTAAAAGAAAGATGAATAATTTAAATTTTAAAACTATTAATTTTTTGCAAACTAATAGTTTTATATATAATAATGTTGGTATAGGAGGGAGTAGAGGTTGGATATCAAAGGATTCGGAAAATTTTGATTCTCATGATGAAAAAATATTTAATAGAGAATTAAATAGATTAGATATGTCTTTATCATCTTTAGATAATAAAGATATAGATAATAAAATAGTTCTTTTACATTATCCTCCTTTTAATTCAGATTTAACACCTAATGAGTTTGTATATTTAATGAGAAAATATAATGTAGATATATGTGTTTATGGACATTTACATGCTGAAGGACATAGGTATGTTGTAGAAGGTGATATAGAGAATATAAATTTTCATTGTGTATCTAGTGACTATATTAATTTCATACCAAAAAAAATTTTGTAATTAAGGAGGAAATTTTATGAAAGTAATAATAGAAAAGGATTATGAAGGACTTAGTAAAAAAGCAGCTAAAATAATTAAAGATGAAATAATAAAAAAACCAAATTTAATTTTAGGATTAGCTACAGGTAGCACTCCTGTAGGAACTTATAAAGAACTAATAAGAATGCACAAAGAAGAAGGACTAGATTTTTCAAAAGTTATCACTTTTAATTTAGATGAATATATAGGTATTTCTCCTGAACATTTTAGTAGTTATCATAAATTTATGGAAGAAAATTTATTTAATCATATTAATATTCGTAAAGGAAACATTCATATTCCAGATGGAAATACAGAAAATATAGAGGAATATTGTAAAAATTATGATAAGAGTATAAGAGAACTTGGTGGAATAGATATTCAAGTATTGGGGATTGGAGAAAATGGGCATATTGCATTTAATGAACCAGCCAATGAATTAAAATTAGGTACTCATGTAGCAAATTTAACTGAATCTACTATTGAGGTAAATTCGAGATTTTTTGATTCAATAGAAGAAGTACCTAGAACTGCTATAACAATGGGATTAGGAAGTATAATGAAAGCAAAAAAAATAATTTTATTAGCTAATGGAAAAAGAAAAGCACCTATAATGAAAGAAATATTAAAACAGGAGATAGTAACTACTTCGATACCTGCAACAATGTTATTGTTGCATTCAAATGCTACAGTAATACTTGATGAAGAGGCGGCTTCAGAATATAATGAATAAAAGTATTTAGGATTGCAGGAGGTAATTTTGTATGGATAAAGAGTTAGAAGTAAAAATTTTAGATATTGATAAAGAAGAAATGGAACAAAAATTAAAAGCTGTAGGAACTAATTTTTTAAAGAAGGAATATCAAACAAATATTTTGTTTGATACGAAAGATAAAAAAATAGAGAAGGATTTAAATAGTTATTTAAGAATTCGAGAAACACAAAATTTAGATACAGGAGAGAAACAGTGTATATTGACATTAAAAGAAAATATCACTAAAGATGGTATAAGAGAAAATATAGAGGCAAATACTTTTATTAGTAATAAAAAGACTCTAACTTATATTTTAAATCAATTAGGTTATGAGGTTTTTGAAGAAGGTCAAAAAGAAAGGATTTCTTATAAATATAAAGATATAAGATTTGATATTGATACATGGGATAAAAAGACTTATCCATATCCATATATGGAAATAGAAGTAAAAAACAAAGATGACTTACAAAAAGCAATACAATTACTTAATATTAATCCTAAACAAATTACAACAAAATCTATTGTAGATTTAAAAATGGAACTTAGATGTAGAAATTTGCGTTGATGAGTTTTGGTAACAAAAAATACCCTCTTGAATATTATGGTATAAAGTATTTTTTATAAGGGGGTTTTGTAGTGTTACAAGAAGTATTTAAGGAATGTGATGAAAGCTTATTAATTATTTTTCTATTGGTTATAATATTATTTCTAAATGATGGATGTGGATTATTTGATGGGGGTTGTGACAATATTTTATTATTTCTATTTTTAATATTATTACTTACAGGAGGTATTTGTTAGAAACACGGTAGATTTTCTACTGTGTTTTTTATTTTTTAGAAAGATATTAAAAATATGGTATAATTATGTGGAAAAGGAGGGATATTTTTGCTAAGTGAAAAAATTATAGAAAATGTTTTATATTCTGCATTATCAACCGGTGGAGATTTTGCTGAAATTTTTGTTGAAGATAGATACAATACGAGTATGAAAATGGTAGGGGGAATATTGGATGTAAGTATTTCTGGTAGGGATTATGGTGTAGGTATTAGAATATTTCATGGTTTAAATAGTGTTTATGCTTATACAAATGATTCATCAGAAGAAAACTTAGTTAAAGTAGCGAGAGAAGCAGCATTAGCTATAAGAGATGTAAAAAAAGATTTAATAATAAAAAAGATGAAAATGGATGTCAAGAATATAAGTAGAATAGGAGTTTTACCTGAGACTGTAGAAAAGGCTAAAAAGGTAGAAATGATGAAACAAGGATATTTAGGTGCAAAGAATTATGATGAGGTTATAAGTCAAGTAAAGGTTAATTATTTTGATGAAGAACAAAATGTCTTAATAGCAAATTCTGAAGGATTATTAGCGGAAGATCAAAGAGTTAGAACTAGAATAGCAATTCAAGCAGTAGCTACTAAAGGTGGAGAAATGCAAGTAGGTTTTTATGGACCAGGAGCATCTATGGGATTTGAATTTTTTGATTATATAAATCCAGAAGAGGTAGGTAAAGAAGCTGCTAGGATAGGTAAAACTATGATTTATGCTGACTATTGTCCATCAGGAAAGATGCCAGTTATTATAGATAATGAATTTGGAGGAGTACTATTTCATGAAGCTTGTGGTCATGCATTGGAAGCTACATTTGTATCTAAAGGCAATTCAGCTTTTGCTGAGAAAATAGGTAAAAAAGTGGCATCTCCTTTAGTAACAGCAATAGATGATGGTACTATTCCTAATGCATGGGGTACTCTCAATATAGATGATGAAGGAATACCAACTCAAAAAAATATACTTATTGAAAACGGAGTTTTAAAAAATTATCTTGTAGATAGATTAAATGGGAAGAGAATGGGATATAAGCCAACGGGTTCTGGAAGAAGAGAATCATATAAATATCCACCTACATCAAGAATGAACAATACTTATATTGATAAGGGTGAACATTCCTTTGATGAGATTATTGCTAATACTAAAAAAGGTTTATATGCCAAAAAATTAGGTGGAGGAAGTGTAAATCCGATTACTAGTGATTTTAATTTTGCTGTAATGGAAGGATATTTAGTTGAGAATGGAAAAATAATTAAACCCGTTAGAGGTGCTACATTGATAGGAAGTGGAGTAGAAGTATTAGAAAAAATAGATATGGTTGGGAATAAATTAGCTCTTGGTCAAGGAATGTGTGGCTCTTTAAGTGGACAGATTCCTGTAAATGTTGGCCAACCAACTATTCGTGTAAAATCATTAACAGTAGGTGGTAGGAAAGGAGATGAATAAATTGGAATATGAGAAACTAATAAATACTATTTTTAATAGAGGCAAAAAAGAAATGGATAATATGGAGGTATTTATAGAAAACAATAAAGAAATAGAAATAAATGTTTTTGAAGGTGAAATAGATGGTTTTAATATATCAGAAAGTGGTGGCCTATCTTTGAGAGGAATTTATGATGATAGAATAGGTTATTCTTATACAGAAAAATTAGATGAAAGTTCTGTAGATATGCTTATTGAGGATGTAATAGAGAATGGGAAATATATTGATTCAAAAGAGAAGGAAGAAATATTTTTTGGTTCTAATGAATATAAAGAAGTAGATTGTTTTAATGAGAGTTTAGGAGAAGTATCTATTGATGAAAAAATTGAATTTATAAAAAAATTAGAAAGAGAAGCTTTTAAAATAGATGATAGAGTAGTAGCAGTCAATACATGTGTTTATTGGGAATTGGAAAATGAAAGATTTCTAGTTAATACAAAGGGTTTAGATTTAAAAGATAAAAGGAATATGGCTATAGCAATTATATCAGTAACAGTGAAAAGTGGTGAAGATACGAAGACAGGTGAAAGTTATATTATTTCAAATGAATATTCAAAATTTGATTTTAAAAAAATGGCTAAAGAAGCTGTTGAAAAAGCTCTATCTATGTTAGGAGCTAGTTCTATAAAATCTAGGGAATATCCAATTATATTTAGAAATGATGTATTTGCAAGTATACTTGAGGCCTTTGCATCAATTTTTTCAGCTGAAAATGTGCAAAAAGGTCTATCATTGTTGAAAAATAGATTAGGTGAACAAATTGCTAATTCTAAATTAACGATAGTAGATGATCCCTTCATGAAAGAAGGTTTAAATTCTAAAAGTTTTGATGACGAAGGTACTGCTATTCAATTTAAAAAAATAGTAGATAATGGTGTATTGAAGAATTATTTATACAATTGGAAAGCAGCAAAAATAGATGGAGTAGAATCAACAGGAAATGCTCACAGAAATTCTTATAAATCTTCAATTTCGATTGCTCCAACTAATTTTTATGTTTCAAAAGGAGAAAAATCTTTAGAAAATTTAATAGAGAGTATAGATGAAGGACTTATGATAGTAAATGTAGAGGGGCTTCATTCTGGCTTAAATCCTGTTTCTGGTGATTATTCTCTTTCAGCTTATGGTTATGAAATAGAAAATGGGAATATAAAAAGGCCAGTAAATCAAATAACTATAGCAGGAAATTTTTTTGAAACATTAATGAATATTGAGGATATTGGTAATGATTTGATTTTTATAATACCTTTTGATGCTTATGTAGGTTCACCGTCAATAAAGGTAAGTACAGTTTCTGTATCTGGTGAATAAAAAAGTAACCTATATTTCCTCTTTTGATGAAATAACGGATAATTAAAGGGAAAATTTTATTGGATGTATTAGTAACTGAAAAAAGGATTATTTGATATCTTAGGAGGTGAAAAAAATCTATTATTTTTCTTTTTAGTTATTGTTAAATCCCGTTTATTTTATTCGGGATTTATTTTACGCAATTTTTGAATTCATTTTCAAGTTATAGGAATAATAAGATATAGGGATATTAGATTAATAAGGAGGAAAGTTTGGTTGAAAAAATTTAAATTATTAGTAGCTATATTAATTTGTTTATTATTACTTATTGCTTGCAAATCTAGAGAATTAGATAAAACTAAGATATATGATCAATTAATAGAATATGACGATACTTTATTGGAACCGGATGTGAATTTTATAGATATAGAAAAAGATATAAAAATGACAGAAAAAATTCAAAAAAGAAAAAATTTAGACTATTTATTAAATATACCACCTAGTAGTGATGGGCATAATATAAATTTTAAATTAATAAATTTGGCAACAACTAAAACTTTTAATCAAGATGAAAATTATAGATTTAAGGTGGATTTAGTTTATAAAAAATATTTAATGCCTAAAGAATATTTACTAATTACTAAAGAAAAGGTAAAAATATATGAAAACCCATCTTTTCAATCCAATGTAGTAGAACAGGCTGATTATTTTGAAAAGATAAAGATTCTTAATGAGGTAAAAGGAGATAAAATTGAAGATATTAATTCAGATAAATGGTTTAATTTAGTTTGGACTGATGATAGTGGAAATAATCATAGTGGTTATGTTCCTGAAAGTGATGGAACTTTAAGAAGATTTAGATTTGATCATATGTATAATTCAATTTTAAGTTTAGAGGAGATTTTAAAAAATAATAAATTTGCATATATTTCTAATTATAAAGATATAAATGGTTCTCCACCTTTAATGGATAATAAAGGTTTTGATAAATATGGTATGCAAGCTTTTCAAAGTGCACCTGCTTATCCTGATTTAAATGATATGTCTAATTTTAGGTATTTTCCAGATGGTATGATAGTTTTAATTATGGAAAATGGAGATAAACATTATAAAGTAAAAGGATTAGATTATGAGGGAGAATATTGGATACCCAAAAAATATGTTTCTTTTGATAATAATATAGACAGTTTAGATAAAATTGTAGTAGTGGATGTAATTAATCAAAATCAAGGAGTATTTGAAAAAAGAAATGGGAATTGGACTATGATTTCTTATGGATTAGCTACTACTGGAGCAAAAGGAAAGGGAACTTTTGAGACTCCTATAGGAAAATTTAAAGTACAAGAAAAAAAAGAAAGATTTTATTATTTAGGAGATAAAACTCGTAATATTGTAGGTTATGCACCTTATGGTGTGAGATTTGCACAAGGAGCTTATATTCATGGAGTACCTGTAGAGTATACAAGAAAAGATGGAAATGTGATAGATCCAGGAATAAAAGAATATTTATTTACTATAGGGACTATGCCGAGATCCCATAAATGTGTTAGAAATTATACCAGTAGTGCTAAGTTTATATATAATTGGGCAGATCCCAATAGTACAGTTGTTATTGTGATACAATAATTAAAAAGTAATAGTAATTTAGTTTTTATGTAAATAGTATGAAAAAATCTACATATAATAGTATTATATAAGAGAAAATCGTTAAATAGTATAGCACATTTAACATATATGTGATACAATATATTTATAAAAAGTGTTAGGGGGTAGAAACATGACTGATTATAAGTATATTAAATGGTTTAATGAAATTGATAAGAATGATATACCAATAGTAGGAGGTAAAGGTGCAAATTTAGGAGAACTTACTCAAAAAGGTGTAGATGTGCCTCCAGGTTTTTGTATTACAGCAGGTGGATATAAAAGATTTATTGAATTGACAAATTTGGAAGACAAAATAAAAGAAAAAATAAGTGATTTAGATGTAGAAGATTCATCTGAGTTGCAAAAGAAAAGTTCTGAAGTTAGAAAATTAATAAATGAAGCAGAAATACCAGATGAAATAAAAGAAGAAATAGTATCTGCCTATGAAAATTTTAGTAAAAAAATAGGTGTTGCAAATCCATTTGTTGCTATTAGAAGTTCTGCAACAGCAGAAGATTTACCAGAAGCATCTTTTGCAGGACAACAAGATACTTATTTACACATAAGTGGAATTGATGCCGTATTAGAAAATGCAAGAAAATGTTGGGCTTCCCTATGGACGGCGAGAGCAATTTATTATAGAGAAAATCAAGGATTTGATCATTTTGATGTTGCATTGAGTGTAGTAGTGCAAAAAATGATAAATAGTGAAAAATCAGGAGTAATGTTTACTGCAAATCCAGTTAATCATAATGTTAATGAGTTAATGATTAATGCAAGCTGGGGTTTAGGTGAGGCAATAGTAGGTGGAAATGTGACACCGGATGAATATATTATAAATAAAAAGAATACTGAAATAATAGAAAAACATATAGCTGAAAAAACTGTAATGATTGTTAAAAAGGATAATGATATTGGAACTGTTGAAGTGAGTGTAGGAGATATTTTAGGGCATAAAAAGATAAATGAACAATGTTTGACTGATAAAGAAATATTAAAATTAAGCAATTATGGAATAAAAATAGAAGAAATGTATGGAAAACACCAAGATATTGAATGGGCTTTTGATGAAGATACAAAGGAACTTTATATACTTCAATCTAGACCAATTACAACTTTAAAAGAAGTAGAAGAAAGTGATGGAGAAACAAAAATAGAAGAATTAAAAATGTTAGTAAGAGGTTTACCAGCATCTCCAGGGATAGCTAGTGGGAAAGCAAAGAGAATAAATGATATTTCTGAAATTGAAAAAGTAGAGGATGGCGATATTTTAGTTACTGTAATGACTAATCCAGATATGGTACCAGCTATGAAAAGGGCTAATGCAGTTGTAACTGATGAAGGAGGTAGAACTTGTCATGCGGCTATAGTTTCGAGAGAGTTGGGAATACCTTGCATTGTTGGTGCAAAGAGAGGAACTGAAGTATTAAAAGAAGGAATGGAAATAACAGTAGATGCTACTAGAGGAGTAGTATATGAAGGTATAGTATTGGAAGAAGATAAGGAAGAAACAGAAGAAAAGACAGTTTCTCAAGGGGCTACTATATCAGAGGATATACTTCATCAAATGGCACCAATTACAGCAACAAAAATATATATGAATTTAGGAGAACCAACTATTATAGATAGATATAAACATTTACCATTTGATGGGATAGGACTTATGAGAACTGAGTTCATTTTTACTAATATGGTAGGTGCCCATCCAATGTATCTAGTGAAAACTGGGCAGGGACAAATTTTAATAGATAAGATGGCTGAAGGAATTACTATGGTAGCTCAAGAAATATATCCAAAGCCTGTTGTAGTTAGATTAAGTGATTTTAGAACAAATGAATTTAGAGGATTAAAAGGTGGAGAAGAAGTAGAACCAATTGAAAATAACCCAATGATAGGTTGGAGAGGTGTTTCTAGATATATTTCACCAGAATATGAAGAAGGATTTAGGCTAGAATGTAGAGCAATGAAAAAAGTAAGAGAAGAATATGGGCTGACAAATGTATGGGCAATGTTACCTTTTGTTAGGACTACTTGGGAATTAGAAAAAGTTAAAGAAATAATGGCTGAAGAAGGATTAGAACAAGGAAATGATTTCAAAATTTGGATTATGGCAGAAGTACCATCAGTTGTATTCCAAGCAGAAGAATTTGCTCAATTAGTTGATGGATTCAGTATAGGAAGCAATGATTTGACTCAATTAATAATGGGTGCAGATAGAGATTCCGGTATATTGAATACTATGGGATATTTTGATGAAAGAAATGAAGCAGTAAAAAGAGCAATTTCCATACTTATAAAAGCAACTCATAAATATGGTAAAACTATTTCAATATGTGGTCAAGGACCATCACAATATCCAGAGTTTGCAGAGTTTTTAGTTGAACAAGGTATAGATAGTATGAGTGTGAACCCAGATACAGTAGCATATACTAGAAGATTAGTAGCTACAGTAGAGCAGAGGATGATATTAAAAAAAATTAGGGATATTAAAAAAAATTAGGGATATTAAAAAACCTTACGTTGTGAAAACGTAAGGTTTTTTTATATATTAATAAAATCTGTATCTATTTGTTTATAAAATATTATTTGGAGCTAATTATATGTATATTCTAAGTTTAGATTTTTTACTTTTTTTAATGAAATTATTTTTTCTTAAATACTTATATTAATATATA
>CAYUTQ010000045.1:0-16762 GCA_964447805.1 uncultured Clostridia bacterium | reverse complement strand
TATTAAGAGATTTTTAATTATACATGAACAAATTTCAACTAATTAGTTAGAGTATTTTAAAATTGTAAAGAATAGTTATATATAGAATTTATGTATCAATTATACAATAAAGTATTGTAAAAAGAGAAAAGTACAACAAAAAATCTGATTATACCTTGACGAACAACCAATAGTTGGGTATTATTATAGTAAGATTATATTTTATATAATTAATTAATTAAATATAATACTTTACCCTTTAGGTATTTATTTAATTAAAAACCACCCCATTATAAAAGAGCTCTGAAGCTGATGGCTGAGGAGCTTTTTTATTATGGGGATAATTATTTATTAATTTATAATAGCTAATATGACACAGATTAACACAGGGATACCTATTATACAAAATCCAATTATTAAACTTTGTTTTTCTTTTGGGGTAAGTATATTGCTAGCTTCGTAATATCCGTTTATTTTTTTTCTTTTAAAAAGCTTAGATAAAGTTTTAAAAAACAACAAATTAGACATCTCCTCACATAAAAATACATAAAACGATAAATACCGACAGCTTTATTATATAGCAGTATTAGTATATAATAGAATTAATCAGTTAAAATAGGATAAAAATACTATGTATACAGACAGAAATGAGGAGGATTAAATATGGAAGAAATAACTATGCGTGAGTTTTTTTTGATTTTAGGGAAAAGAAAAAAACTCATATTTTTAGTAACCATACTTTCCATTATAACTAGTGGCATAGCAAGTGTTTTTATATTACCACCTAAATATCAGACTTTTACTACTCTCATGGTAGGAAAACCAAAAGATTATCAAAATAGTGGTGGGCAGTTAGAATATAATGATGTACTTGTAAATCAAAAACTTGTAAGTACATATGGGGAAATAATAAAAAGTAGGGCAGTTACAGATGAAGTTATTAAAAAAATGGGATTGGGTTTAAATTATAAAGAATTTGAAGAAAAAGTAAGTGTAAATCCTGTAGAAGATACTGAGATTATAAAAATTGAGGTAACAGATAAAAAACCACAAGTAGCAGCAGCTATTGCTAATGTTACAGCTGAAGTATTTATGAAAAATGTAAAGAATATAATGAAGGTAGAAAATATCCAAGTGATAGATAAAGCTCAAACACCAGAGAAACCTATAAAACCTAGGCCAATGATGAATATGATTATTGCTGGAGTTTTGGGTTTTATGATTAGTATTTTTGTAGTATTTATACTTGAAGCTTTAAATAATACTATAAAAACTCCTGAAGATGTGGATCATTATCTAGGATTGCCTGTTATAGGTACTATACCAATGATTGAAGATACGAATAAATAATATAAGGATGTGAGGATATGAGAAGTATGAGAAGACAAAATATAATTACTCATAAAAATCCCAAATCTCCAATATCAGAGGCTTTTAGAACTTTGAGAACTAATATTCAGTTTTCAAGTATAGATAAAGAATTAAGTAGTATAGTTATGACATCCTCTGGACCTGGAGAAGGGAAAAGTACTGTTTCTGTAAATACAGCAATGACTATGGCACAAGCAGATAAAAAAATTCTTTTAGTAGATTGTGATTTGAGAAAACCTAAAATACATACTTTTTTTGGAGTACTCAATGTTTATGGATTAACTAATATATTGGCGGAGGGGTTGCCTTTAGAAGATGTAGTTTATGAACCAGATGTAGAGGATGATCTTCATGTATTAATGGCAGGGCCTATTCCACCAAATCCAGCAGAGTTATTAGGCTCAAAAAGAATGAGAGGGTTTTTAAAAGAAGCAGAGACTAAATATGATATGGTAATATTGGATTCACCACCGGTAGGAATGGTTACAGATGCTGCTATTCTTTCAACTATAGCTGATGGTACTATATTGGTGTGTGCAGTAGAACAAGCAGAAATTGAAGCGACAAAGGCAGCAAAAGCTCTTTTGGATAAAGTAGAAGCAAATATATTAGGTGTAGTTTTGAACAAAGTACCAGTGAGTCAGGGTGGATATTATAAGTACCATTATTATAATTATTATTCTTACTATCAAGAGTAGAAAGGAATGGAATAGATGATTGATATTCATAGTCACATATTGCCAGGGGTAGATGATGGTTCTCAAACAATGGAAGAATCTTTAAGTATGGCAGAAATTTATTTAGAAAATGGAATAGATGAAATAATAGCTACTCCTCATTATATAGAAGAAACTGATCCAAATACTTTTGATGAAAATAAGAAAGTTTTAGAAGAGCTAAATAATGCTTTAGATAAAAAAGGTTTAAATTTAAAAGTGTATCTAGGTAATGAGATATATGTATCACCGGATATATTGAATAACATAATAGAAAAAAGAGTAGCTACACTAAATGAAACTAAGTATGTACTTGTAGAGATGCCTATGTTTGATATACCAATGTATATGGAAAATGTTATATATGAATTGTGTCTTAAAGGTTATATTCCCATAATTGCACATCCAGAAAGGAATACTAAGATTCAACAGGATCCTAATATATTATATAAATTTATTATGGGAGGATGTTTAGCACAATTGAATCTTCCAAGTTTGGAAGGCAGGTATGGGAAAGCGTCAGAGGAAGTAGGAAAATTACTTTTAACTAATAATATGATACATTTTGTAGGGACAGATGCTCATTCACCAAGGGTAAGATCTCCAAGAGTTAAAAAAAGTTTAGATATATTAATGGATATAGTAGATTTAGATATTTTTGAGAATATAACCAAATTGAATGGGAAGGCTCTTCTTGAAAATAAATTAATTTCTGTAGAAGAACCAATAAAATATAAAGAAAAGAAGAAGGGATTTTTTTCTTTTTTAAAGTCAAAATAGTAATAACCTCTTATTTTAATATAAATAATAAAATAAGAGGTTATTTTATTATGTAAAAAATGCAAAAATTGAGATGAAACTATAAGTTGATAAAATGTCGATAAATACACGAAAAAGACGAATAAAAATCAAAGAAATTAGAAGGAATTTATAAAAATATAATGAATATGTATAGTATAGAATTAATTGTAATATTCTCCTGGTATTTACTAAAAATAATCTAAAAAGATAGGGAAGATAATACAAATAGAAGGTATTAGATTATTTAAATATAAAGGAAATCTACAAAGTAGAAATTATTAAAAATAAAGCTAGAATAAATTAGTAGCTTTAGTAACTAGTTATAGAGTCTTTGGTGATAGTGAAAAAGCATCAAAATTTTTAAAAGATAAACTATTATCAAAAAAGAAAACTTAATTTAATAAACAAAACAACTAAAAATAATAGAGTATTATAGATAAAAAATAAAAAGAAGGCAGGAATAAGAGAATTTAATAAAAAAATAGGAATTTATAAAGAATGGGATATAAAAACAATATAGCTAAAAAGATGAATTATTGTCTGGTTCGGACTATGTTGATTGGGATTTATCCAATTTAGCATATACAGTTAAATGGAATTTTAAAAAAACAAAATTTTATTTACTGGCTATATATTAGAAAAATCTAATATATAGATGAATTAAATCGAGAAGGTGATACTTCTTGAGCAAAATCTATTTGTATAAATATATTTGAGTAGGTTTTGTAGAACGATAAGTCAATGAATGAAAAACTTTTATATGTATACATTTATATAAGGGAAAATTGGGATGTTATAAATGATAGAATTAAGAATTTCAATACTTGGTCATTTATCAAGGCAACACGTCTAAGGGTAGTACTAGAACTTGAAATAGAAATAGAGAGATAATTAAAACTAATTTAGTCTGAAAAATATGCCTTTTGCAAAAGGCATATTTTTTGTGAATATGATTTATCATTTTATTACAATTTGGTGAAAATTATAAAGAGATTAACGAAACAGAAAAAAGGCAATAAAAGAAAGGGGTATTTATATGGGCAAAACTAAAATGAAAATTGTTTTAATATTAATTATTATAATGATTGCTGTACCTAGCTTGGCAGTAGGGGAGAATAGTATCAATAATATTTGGAATAACATAAGAGAAGGTATATTTAGGGGAATGTTAAAGGGAAATGAACTAATAAGGAAATTTATAGAATATGTGAAGAACCCAGAAGGTGAGGAGAAAACACCTATAAATCCAGATATAACAGCAGAGTTTAATAAAACAATTTTAGATTGTTTTGGTAATGTTTCTATTAAGTATTTAAAAGATATAGATAACGCTAATTATTTTTCAGTTATTTTTAAGTATTCTGATGGTATTAGTGAAGATGAGGTAGGACCTGTAGGGATAGATGAAAAAACAACTGAAATATTTTATAATGAAGAATTTCCTGTAACAATAATAGTTTATGGTAAAGATTTAAATGTACCATTGAAGACATATGAAAATGTTTATCTGGAAGTTTCAGAATAATGAAAAAAATAATAAAGGGGTGGAATCCACTTGGAAAAATTAAGAAGGTTAATATTAATTCTTTTTATTTTAATAATTCCAACTTTTGCGTTGGCGGGGAGTGCAAATAGATATTTTGTCGTACCTATACTACCAACAAATTCTGTAATAATACAAAAGAATGCTTATGATTTAGAATATTTAAATAATAATATAAAAGTTCAAAAATATTTAGTAAATTTAAGAAAGAGAAATAATGAGATCTATATAAAGACAAATGACAATATAATAGTTAATTTATATAATAAAGAGATAAAAGAGTATTTAGTTTTACCTAATATAGTAGTATACTATGATAATAAGGGTAATAAAATTGAATGTAAAGTTATAAAGTAAGACAATGTGAAACTAAAATTAAAGTTCCTATGATTTTAGTAGAAATTTTAAAATCATCAGAAGTAATTAAGGGTGAAATAGAATTTGCTGATTGGGTTAGGGGCTTTTGAAAGAGACAAGCTAATGTATATAATATATTTAGATGAGGGAAAAATATCAGCTGTATTTATAAGATAAAACTCCTTTCTAGTAAATTTACTAGAAAGGAGTTTTTAAAAGAAAGTAGAATATATACAAGGAAGGAGTGTGGGGAAAATTGGAAATTAATATTCCTTTTGAGGTAATACATTTTGATCAAAGTTATTCTAAAAAAGAAGGGTTAGAAGTAGAATTAGTTAAAGAGAATGTAATAGTACATATAACTCAACAATTTCCTACGCCAGGTTATTCAATGAATGTGGAAAAAGTTATTGAAAAGGATGGTGAATGTAGAATATATTTATCTATTATTCCACCTAGGTCAGATGCAATATTACCCCAAGTGATAACTTATAAAACTATAACAATAGAATTGGAAATGAAGCCAAATATGAATATTAAGTATTTTGTAAATTGAAGGGGGGTGAGAATATGAAAGTTTTGGTAACAGGGTTTGATCCATTTGGGGGAGAGAAAGTAAATCCAGCATATGAAGCAGTAAAAAAATTGAGTAGAAATATTGAAGGAGCAGAAATAGTTAAAATTGAGATACCAACAGTATTTGGTAAGTCTATTAAAGTTCTTGAAAAGGCTATTGAAAAAGAAAAACCTAATATTGTATTATGTATAGGACAAGCAGGGGGAAGATGTGATATAACAGTAGAAAGGGTAGCAATAAATATTAGTGATGGAATAATAGCTGATAATGAAGGGAACCAACCTATAGACGAACCAATATTTGAGGATGGACAAAATGCTTATTTTTCAAATCTTCCTATTAAAGCAATGGTTAAAAGAATAAGGGATAAAGAAATACCTGCTAGTGTATCAAATACAGCAGGTACTTATGTATGCAATCACATTATGTATGGTTTGCTATACCTTATAGACAAGAAATATCCTAATATTCAAGGAGGATTTATTCATGTTCCTTTTTTGCCAGAACAAGTAGTTGATAAAAAAAGTATAGCTAGTATGAATATTAATGATATAGTTAGAGGCCTTACTTTGGCTATTGAAGCAATAGTATAAAAACAAAATGGCCCTGCTTGATCAAATAAATTAGCAGGACCGTTTTTGTTTATTTAGAATAATAAGAATCATTAACCCTATCTTGTAAATAAATTTTGTAGTAATTACCTTTAGGAGTTTCACGATATAATTTATGTCCTTTATCTATACAGTTAGAACAAGCATCTCTTGGAATAGTAATAGCAAATATTTTTTGACCTAAATCATTTTTTGATTTTATTGTATTTACACCAGAACATTTTTTACAAACTTTAAAGTATTGGGTTTGAGTTTCCATTATTCCATCAGTATCATAATAGATACGTCTAGATTTTTCTATAATATCTTTTCCTTCTAAAAATTCTTTTTCTATAGATTTTCTATTTTTCCAACGTTTATAGACTATATCAGAAAGTTGTTTTATATAATTGGTTATATCTTTTGGTTGTTTTAATTTTTCTTTATTATAATCTGGTTCCATTACATGTGAATAGTCTAAACCAGCCATAGCTAATATTATACCTAGATTAATATAAGGTAAAGCTCCTTCAATGGAGTAACCTCCTTCTAATACTGCAATGTCTGGATCTAATCTATGATTGAGCTCTGCATAGCCTTGAGCTGTAAAATTCATATTAGTAATGGGATCAGTGTAATGATTGTCCTGTCCTGCTGAGTTAATTATTAAATCCGGTTTGTAATCATCTAGTATAGGCATAACTACGTTGTCTAGAACATATAGAAATCCTTCTTCTCCAGTGCCAGGAGGTAAGGGAATATTTATATTATATCCTACAGCACCAGGTCCACCAAATTCTTCTATAAATCCAGTACCTGGGAATAAGGTTCTTCCATCTTGATGGAAGGAAATAAATAGAGTGTTTTTGTCATTCCAATATATATCTTGGGTTCCATCACCGTGATGACAATCTGTATCAATGATGGCAATTTTCATATTTCCGTATTTTTGTCTTATTTTTTCCAACATTACCGCTTCTACATTTACTATACAAAAGCCTCTATCTCCATAGACTACTCTATGGGCATGATGTCCAGGAGGTCGTACTAAAGCAAAAGATTTGTCTACTTCTCCATCCATAACAGCCTCAGCTGCTTTTATGGCACCTCCTAGAGATATTAAATGTGATTTTGTTACTCTAGTTTTTACATCAGGAACAGGAAAATGTACTCTTAGTACATCTTTTTCTTCTGCAATTGTTGGATTATAGAAATTAATTCCTTCTATATCGTCTATTCCTTCTTCAAATAGTTGGTCTTGTGTATATAAAAGTCGTTCTTCTCTCTCAGGATGAGTGGGACTAATAGCCCAATCAAATGCAGGAAAAAATACTAGTCCTAATTTATTTTTAGCTTTAAGCATTATTATCCGCTCCTTCCAGTTCATAAATTAATCCTGGTTTTACTTGGGCTTTTATTCGTATATTTTGTCCACTAGTGAAGAAACCTCTTACCATATTGAAACAACTTTCTTCTGTTATTTCAGCTTCAATATTTTGCTCTTTTGCTCCTAATTTTTTAGCATTTTCTTTGAGTAATGCCAAGGCTCTCTTTCTTGCTATATCTATGGTAAAGTTTCTATTTATCTTTTCGTATAATCCTAATTCTGGAACAGATAAAGTCTTTTGTTCAGTGTCTGCTATCATAGTGATTTCTGTAGTAGTTTGAGCTAGTGCAGCTCCTACAGCATTGGCTACATGATAATTTTCAGGATAATGGCAAGGTATATTGAAATTTTTTTCTAATATAGGTGATAGTACTTTTGCTGGACCACCAATTATATTTATTAATTTTGGTTCTAATTTCTTGCCGTACAACAATTCTTTTACTGTATAAACAGGATGACTATTTATATCAAATAATAATTCATTTACTTTTCCTTTTATAATATCCGCCATGGTTTCTAGTGCTTTTTCTGCTACTTCTTTTTCATTTAAATTTAATTGTTTTCCTAATGATTTCATAGCCTTTTGAGATTTTTCTTTATCTCCTTCTTCCATTAATCCTAATACTATCATAGCATCAGTGGGAGTAGGACTAGGCCCTCCAAAAGCCATAGGATAGCCTTCTCTTTTTGGACCAATTTTTAATTTGCCATTTTCTATTTTTATACTACTATCTCCTCCTAAACCAATAGAAACACTATATATAGCTCTAACTAATGTTTTGTATGCTCCTATTTTTATACCTAGTGGTTCAAATAGTGGAACTCCATCTGCTAAGAAAAATATGTCTGTTGTAGTTCCGCCTATATCTAGAAGAATAGCATCTTTATTTGTGCCAAGCATAGCATTAATTCCCATAAAACTAGCAGCAGGCCCTGAAAGTATAGTTTCTACTGGCATATTTTCTGCTGCAGTAAGACTCATAGTTCCTCCATCAGCTTTTAATACATATAGAGGAGTTTTGCTAAGTCCTTCTTCTTTCATAGCTTTTTTAATATTTTGAGAAAAATTATTAAAGGTATTATATACTGCTGAATTTAGATAAGTTGTATAAACTCTACGAGGAAAATTTAGTTTTCCTGATATTGTATGTCCCATAGTGATTTGAGAAAAGTCATTTTCTAAAAGTTTTTTAATTTTTAGTTCATGATTTGGGTTTCTTGTAGAAAATTTAGTTACTACTCCACAAATTTTAATATTGTTTTGTTTAAATGTTTTTATATTTTTATTTATTTCTTTTAAGTTTAAGTCTTTTACTACTCTTCCTCTATGATCTATATAGCCAGAGAGAAATACATTTTTTTCGCCACATGCTAAAAAGTCATGAGGAAGACCAGGACCACTTTGTATAAACATTCCTACTGGTGAGGTTTTATTTTCAACAATTGCATTAGTTGATACAGTAGTACTTAGGTTGATTCTATCTATTTTAGATATATCTTCATCTGATAATAAATCTTTTAATGTTATCCAAATTGATTGAAATAAATCATTTCTATTAGTTGGCTTTTTCGAAGTATTAATAACTCTGCCATTTTCTATAGCAACAGCATCTACATGAGTACCCCCCATGTCTAAACCTACAATCACAATGAATCCCTCCTTATTAACTATTCTAACTATATTAGCACATTATATCAAATGGGAAATTAGGCATTATTCCCAATTTCCCATTTATTTTTTTCATTTAGAAAGACAATTTTAGGTTTGAAATTTTTTGCTTCTTTTTGATCCATGATGCAATAGGACATAATAATAATCCTATCTTTTGGTTGAACTAGCCTTGCTGCAGCACCATTTAGACATATAGTGCCTTTTCCAAAGGGTCCTTTAATAACATAGGTTTCAAATCTTTCACCATTATTTATGTTGACTACTTGTACTTTTTCATTTTCAATAATATTTGCTTCATTCATTATATTTTCATCTATAGTTATACTTCCAACATAATTTAAATTTGCATCAGTTACTGTAGCTCTATGAATTTTTGATTTTAACATTACAATTTGCATATTAGTTCCTCCTAGGATTTGTGATAATATTGTCAATAAGACGAGTATTACCAACATATACAGCAATTGCTATAAGGGTTATATCATTGATTTTTGAAATAGGCTCTAATGTTTTACAGTTAACAATTTCAATATAATCAATGGAAGTATTTTTCCCAGAAGATATTATTTTTTCAATTTCTTTTTTTATATTTTTAGTATTTGTTTCTCCACTAGAAATTAAATTTTTTGCTGATTTTAAAGATTTATATAATAGTAAAGCATCTTTTCTTTCTTCATTATTTAAATATAAGTTTCTTGAACTAAGTGCCAAGCCATCTTTTTCTCGTATTGTAGGACAACCTATTATATTAATATTCATATTTAAATCTTCCACCATTTTTTTCACTACTATTAATTGTTGAGCATCTTTTTGTCCGAAATATGCATTATTAGGTTGAATTATATTAAATAATTTAGTTAAAATAGTTGTAACTCCCCTAAAATGAGTAGGTCTTGATTTACCACACAATACTTTTCCTAATTTTTCTACTTGAACAAATGTAAGAAAGTTATCAGGATATATTTGGTTTTTTTGAGGTAGAAAAACATAATCACAATTATTTTTTTTACATATATTTAAATCATTTTGTTCATTTCTTGGATATTTTTCATAATCTTCATTAGGCCCAAATTGAGTGGGATTGACAAATATACTTACAATTAATATATTATTTTCTTTCCTAGCTTTTTTTATAAGACTTATGTGCCCATCATGGAGGGAACCCATAGTAGGAACTAGTCCTATGGAAAGTTCTTGCTTTTTAAGAGTTTTAATTTCATTTTTCATTTGATCTATGGAATCTATTACTTTCATTTTTAACCTCCTATTATTTAAATTCATCTAATATTTTTTCATCTATTTGAAAGGCATGTTTGTCTTCTGGGAAAGAGCTATTTTTTACATCGTTTATATAATTGTTTAATGCTTCGCCTATATCTATTTTAAGATTTTTATATTGTTTAACAAATTTTGGTGTAAAATCAGAATACATTCCCAACATATCATTAATAACTAATATTTGACCATCACAATATTTACCAGCACCTATACCAATAGTAGGTATTGATATTTTTTCTGTAATTATTTTACTAACTTCTTGCGGTATACATTCTAATACTATAGCAAAAACTCCTGCATCTTCTAAATATTTTGCAT
Source organism: uncultured Clostridia bacterium (assembly GCA_964447805.1). Lineage (GTDB taxonomy): Bacteria > Bacillota > Clostridia > Tissierellales > DATGTQ01 > CAYUTQ01. The sequence goes on along the minus strand of CAYUTQ010000045.1, from coordinate 6,173 downwards.
CATCTATGAGTTTTTGAATTTGTTTTTTATTTTTACCTTGTATTTTAAAACCACCAAAAACATTTATTGATTGTGGAGTTAGCCCTATATGTCCCATTACAGGTATTTGAGCTTTTATTATTGCTTTTATTTTATCTAAAATATTATATCCGCCTTCCAATTTAACAGCATGGGCTTGCCCCTCTTGTATAAGCTTTCCAGCATTTCTAATAGTTTCGTCAGTATTTATGTGATAGGATAGAAATGGCATGTCTGCAACTATTAAAGAATTTTTTGCTCCTCTACTTACAGCTTTTGTATGATGGACCATATCATCTATAGTTACAGATAGAGTATCATCATATCCTAAAGTAACCATTCCTAGGGAATCTCCAACTAATATGCCATCTATTCCTGCTTCATCTACTAATTTTGCCATTGAATAATCATAAGATGTAACCATAGTTAATTTTTCATTATTATTTTTTGCATCTCTAAATGTAGATACGGTCTTTTTCATTAGAATCACTCCTCAATAATTGATATAAATTTTTAATTTCCTTGTCAGACAATTTATTTTGTTCTTTTGCTATTTTTAATGCTATTAATCCTAGGTTTTTATATATATTTTTGTATTCATGAATATTTTCAATATGAAGTTTTATGGTATCAAAATCACCTCTAATTATTGGACCTGTAAGTGAATCATTGATACCTTTTCCTTTAATATTTAACAAAGCACTTTCCATAAGTGGATATATAGCATTTACAGTTAAGTTTTTATCTAAGCCACATTGTAATAATAATGTTTCAGATATTTTGGCTAGTGCAACTATATAGTTTGAAACAAATACAGCTGCTATATGGTATAGTGGTTTATTTTGTTTTTCCATTATAAAATAATGTATTTTAGCTTTGTTGAGAAATTGTTGTATTTTTTCAATATTATCTCCTTCAATTGAAAAAATAATCTCATTTAAATTGGATGAATTTTTATCTGCAAAGGAAAATAAAGGATGAAGAGAATAACACCAAGCTTTTTTATCTTCACAATTAGTAAAAATTGAAGAAGATAAACAACCACTCATATGGAATATTTTTTTATTTGTCAAATCAAAATTTGACATTCTATCCCATATTTTTGGTATCTGATCATCTGGTGTTGTAATAAAAATATAATTAGATTTTTTGATAAGTTCACTAAAACTAAGAGGTGAACTTTTTGTTAGATTTGCAGCATAAACGGATGATTCTCTTGTTCGACTGTAATAGCCAACAATAGAGAAGTCTTGCTGTTTGAGGTAGTGTCCGAAGGAACAGCCAACCTTTCCGGCACCTATAAACCCTATATTCATTTTTAACACTCCTTATACAATAGTCTCATTCCCGTAGGATATGAGCTAGACATATTATAACATAAAAGATTAAAAAAGGGAATTACTATGAGGTATTTTGTTTAGCAGATAGAAAAGAGAATGAAAATAAAACAATCGGCATTGATAACCGAACTCAATTGACAGTGATTATCAATGATGTTATAATTATTTGTAGTTTCATTGGTGAAAAATATAAATGTACTAATGTGAATAGTGTAAAATGATGTATTAGATCAAGTTGAAAATAAAAAAATGATTACTATAGTAACTTGTACTGATAATGGGAAAAGAAGATTAATAGTTATAGGAGAAATGAAATAGTTGAGGTGAAATATTAGGATGATAAATAAAAGATTAATAAACTTAGTAAGAGATTCTAAAATATGGATTTTTTTAACTGTTTTAATGAAATGGTTAAGCTTAATATTTAATATAATAACTGTATTTGCCATAACAAATTGTATTCAATATACCTATTCTAATGGATTTAATTTAAATAAAATATTAATAACTTTATTAACATTAATTGGAACTTTGATAATGAGATTTATTTGTAATTATATGTCTGTAAAGTTTTCTAGTAGATGTTCTCAAACTGCAAAAATATCATTGAGAGATACAGTATATAAAAAATTATTAGATTTAGGTGTAGGATATAACGAGATGGCTTCAACTTCAGAAGCTACACAAATTGCCATAGATGGAATAGAACAGTTAGAATTATACTTTGGGAAATATTTACCACAATTTTTTTATAGTTTGTTAGCACCATTAACTTTATTTATAGTAATAAGATTTATTAATTTAAAGGCAGCTTTAGTTTTGTTAATATGTGTTCCACTTATACCAATATCTATAGTAGCAGTTATGAGAAGAGCTAAAAAAACTTTATCTGATTATTGGGGAATATATGTAAACCTTGGAGATACTTTTTTAGAAAATCTTAGAGGCCTTACAACTCTTAAAATATATGATAGAGATGAAGAAAAGAATGAAGAGATGAATTTAGAAGCAGAAAGATTTAGAAAAATAACTATGAAAGTTTTATCTATGCAATTAAATTCTATAGTTATAATGGATTTAATTGCATTTGGAGGAAGTGCCATAGGTATAATAATAAGCTTAAAACAATTAGCTCTAGGCAATATAAGTATGTCAGGTGCTCTTTCAATAATGTTATTGTCTTCTGAATTTTTTATACCACTAAGATTATTAGGTTCATTTTTTTATGTAGCCATGAATGGTATAGCTGCTTCGGAAAAAATATTTAAAATAATAGATACTCCTATACCACAATATGAAACAAAGGAAATAGAGGATTTTAATAATATAAATATAGAATTTAAAAATGTTAGTTTTTCCTATGAAGAAGATAGAAAAATATTGGATCATGTAAATTTAAATATAAAAAATGGACAAGTGACAGCATTAGTAGGGCCTTCAGGTTGTGGGAAAAGCACTATATCTAATATAATAATGGGATTTTATAAAAATTATGAAGGAGAAATATTATTAAATAACAATGAACTTAGATCTATTGATGAAAATCAACTTAGAAAGAAAATAAATTTAGTTACTCATGATAGCTATAGTTTTACAGGAACTTTTGAAGAAAATTTAAAAATGGGGAAACCAGATGCTACAGAAGATGAAATGTATGAAGTTTTGGAAAAAGTAAATTTATATGATTTTGTTATGTCAAAAGGATTAAAATCAGAGATAAAAGAAGCAGGAGCTAATCTTTCAGGAGGACAGAAACAGAGACTTGCACTAGCAAGAGCATTGTTGTATGATAGCGAAATTTATATATTTGATGAAGCAACATCAAACATAGATGTAGAAAGTGAAAATAATATTATGAATGTAATACATGAGCTTGCAAAAGAAAAATCTGTACTTTTAATATCTCATAGACTTTATAATGTGAGACAAGCAGATACTATCTATGTATTATCAAAAGGTCAGGTCCAAGAATATGGAAATCATGAAGAACTTATGAATAAAAAAGAAATGTATTTTGAGTTAGTCAATGAACAAAATCAATTAGAAAAGATAGGAAGTGAAAGTTGTGCATAGAAGTGGAATAGTTATAATGGGAAAGCTTATAGGACTTGTGAAACCTTTGATTCATGTAATGATTATTACAATAATTATGGGGGTTTTAGGGTTTTTGGCTTCTATTTTTTTATCAATTTATGGAGCTGTAGGTGTTAGTCAAATCATAGGATTTAATATGGGGTTTTCGATTGAAAAAATATTTAAAATAATATTGTTTTTGGCTGTTGTAAGAGGAGTATTGAGATATATAGAACAGTATACTGGCCATTATATAGCTTTTAAGCTTTTAGCTATTTTAAGAGATAAGGTCTTTAAAAAATTAAGAGAACTTTCACCAGCAAAATTAGAAGGAAAAGAAAAAGGAAATCTTATATCTATTATAACTAGTGATATAGAAATGTTAGAAGTTTTTTATGCCCATACTATTGCTCCTATAATGATAGCTATATTGACATCTATAGTGATGATTATATATATTGGACGAATACATATAGTACTTGGTATAGTAGCTGCTTTGGGATATTTCACTATAGGTTTTATAATACCATATTGTTCTTTTAAGATAGGCGAAGAATCAGGTGCTGAATATAGAAATTCTTTTGGAGAAATGAATAGTTTTGTGTTAGATTCTTTAAAAGGTATGCAAGAAATAATAATGTTTAATTTAGGGGAAAAAAGGATTTTGGAAATTGATAAAAGAGGGAAAGAATTAAATAGTGAATTAGCAGGAATTAAAAAACATGAAGCTATAATAACATCTCTAACTGATTCAACAATATTGATATTTACGTTTATTATATTGTTTTCAGGGCTATATCTGTTTAATCAAAATATAATTGATTTTCGATATGTCATAATATCAACAGTAGCTATGATGAGTTCTTTTGGGCCAGTTGTGGCTTTGAGCAATTTGTCCAATAATTTACTTCATACTTTTGCTTCTGGAAATAGGGTTTTGGACTTATTAGAAGAAACACCATCAGTTCCAGAAGTATATAATGGGAAAGATACTAACTCTGGTAATATAGAAACTAATAATTTAGTATTTGGTTATGATGTAAATAATACTATTTTAGAAGATGTTAATATCAAATTAGATGAAGGAAAAATTATAGGAATAGTGGGAGAAAGTGGTTCAGGGAAAAGTACTCTTTTAAAATTATTTATGCATTTTTGGGATCCAATAAAAGGGAATATAGAAATAAATAATGAAGATATAAAAAATATAAATACTAATTCTTTAAGAGATATAGAAAGTTTTGTAACTCAAGAAACTTTTTTGTTTAATGATACTATAGAAGAAAATATTAAAATAGGTAAAAAGGATGCAACTTTAGAGGAGGTAAAAGAAGTAGCCAAAGAAGCCTCTATTCATAATTTCATAGAAAGCCTACCACAAGGCTATCAAACAAATGTAGGAGAACTTGGGGAAAGTTTATCTGGTGGAGAAAGACAAAGATTAGGAATTGCAAGAGCCTTTTTACATGATGGAGATATAATTTTATTAGATGAACCTACAAGTAATTTAGATAGTTTGAATGAAAAAGTTATTATAAAAACTCTTATAGATGAAACTAAAGATAAAACAGTAATATTAGTTTCACACAGAATATCTACTGTAGCTATAGCTGATGAAACATATACTGTTAATAATAAAAAAATATATAAATTAAATTAGAAATAGGGGATATACATATATCCCTTTAATAAAATGTAAAAAACATTTATTATGTGTGAAATTAATAGAAAAATATTTTGTTTTAATGTTCAATTGTTTTTATGAATTCCTCCATGGATGTATTTGGGGTTATTTCAAATCTTGGGAGTTCATATTTATTTAGACCTTTTATTACATATTTAGGGTTAACTGTGAAAGCCATAGTGTGTCCTGTTTCTTTTAAGCATTGAATAATCATATTATTATAGGTGCCAAAAGGATAGGCAAAATATTTGGTGTTTAGTAACTTTTTATTTTTTGAAATATCTTCTATGATGGTTTTTTTATTAGAAACAAGTATTAATGGTTTTTTATTTGCGTTGTATTTGTGCAATGAATAGGTATGATTTTCAAAATTGAATATATCCTCATATTTTGGCATTTCATTTATATTTATATATTGAACTGTTTTAGGATCAAAATTACGTTGAGGTTCTACTGCAGCACAACCTATTACAAAAATGGTTCCTTTTAAATTGTATTTTTTCATTATAGGGTAGGCATAAACTATATTGCTTAAAAAACCATCATCAAAAGTAATAACTACTGTTTTTTTTGGAAGATTTGTTTTTTTATCAATAAAATTATTTAATTCATCTAAGGTTGCAGTATAGAAATTATTATCGTGTAGATACTTCATTTGTTGATAAAAAGTTTCTAGAGGTAAAGCAATTTTATTATTAGACCAATTATACTTTTTTATATCTTCTTTAGGTAGTAAGTGGTGATACAATAATACAGGTATTTTATCAGCTATATCTGTTTCTTGAGGAGAAATTTCATTTTCTTTTTTTGTTGATGGTTGTGGAGGTGTTTTATTAGAAGGAGCTTTAGGCTTTACTTTTTTTGGTTTTTGTAAAGCTGATTCTTCACTGGAAGTTTTGGCTTTTTTTTCAACAGTAGGTACTTTATTCAATAGTTTAGGAGATAATATAGTGCTGAATAAAAAAACTAAGAGTATAGTAATTGTTATAATTGTTTTTTTCATTGATATCCTCCTTAGTATGTAAATAATATTAGTATAAGTATATATATATTTTGAT
>CAYUTQ010000044.1:0-16828 GCA_964447805.1 uncultured Clostridia bacterium | reverse complement strand
ATGTTATACTAAAATATTAACGACTAATTAGTTATATAATATGTTTTAATGATACTCATAATGCATTACTTGTACAAATATAATATCATACTATTATAAAAAATGGTAGTGGAAAAGTTGCTTTTTCGGCATTATTCTACATTTTTTTTAAAAAGCACATTCACATAAATTAAAGAACAATCATATAAAGATTTATTTAAAAAATCAAATTATGATATAATGATGTAGATAAAAGTTAAAGTAATAAATATGGAGGTAAGAAAATGATTTTTAATAATGATAATATAAAACAAAGAAAAAAATATATTATTTTGACATTTGGATGTCAAATGAATGAACATGATTCTGAAAAAATATCTTGGATTTTAGAAAAAATGGGTTATGAGCCTACAGAGGAAATTGAAAATAGTGATATTATTATATATAATACTTGTTTAGTAAGAGAAAATGCTGAATTGCGAGTTTATGGTCATCTTGGTGCTTTGAAACATTTAAAAGAAAAAAAGCCAGATATAATATTAGCTGTTTGTGGCTGTATGATGCAACGTAAAGAAATTAGAAATATTATTATAGATAAATATAGTCATGTTGATATAATATTTGGAACAAATAATATTCATAAATTACCACAGTTAATAAACACATATTTACAAACTGGTAAGACTGTAGTAGATATTATAGAGGAAGGTAGAGAAATAGTAGAGAATATTGGAGCAAATAGGAAATATCCTTTTAAAGCTTTTGTAAATATTATGTATGGTTGTAATAATTTTTGTTCTTATTGTATAGTACCTTATACTAGAGGACGAGAAAAAAGTAGAGAACCCGAAGCTATAATACAAGAGATATCAGAGTTAGCTAAAGCAGGTTATAAAGAGATTACATTGTTGGGGCAAAATGTAAATTCTTACGGGAAGAATTTGGATAGGGATTACAAATTTCCTCAATTGTTAAGAGATATAAATAAAATAGATGGTATAGAAAGAATAAGATTTATGACATCTCACCCAAAAGATTTATCAGATGATCTAATATATGCAATGGCGGAATGTGATAAAGTATGTGAACATCTCCATTTACCTGTTCAATCAGGAAGTAACAGAATTTTAAAAATGATGAATAGAGTATATACTAAAGAAGAATATTTAAATATAATTGAAAAGGCAAGGAAAACAATTCCTCATATTTCAATAACTACTGATATAATCGTAGGATTTCCTGGTGAAACTGAAGATGATTTTTATCAGACATTAGATTTAGTAAAAAGAGCAAAATATGATTCTGCTTTTACTTTTTTATATTCTATTAGAGAAGGTACAAAAGCAGCGATGATGGATAATCAAGTTCCTGATAAAATTAAACATGAGCGTTTTCAAATATTATTAGATCAATTGTATCCAGTAATGTATGATAATAATTTAAAATATAAAGATAAAACAGTTGAGGTTTTAGTTGAAGAGCCTAGTAAAAATAATGAAAATATATTAAGTGGTAGAACTAGGACAAATAAATTAGTTCATTTTTCTGGAGATAAAAATTTAATAGGGAAATTTGTAAATGTTAAAATAACTAATGTTAAAACTTTTACTTTAGAGGGTGTAATTAATAGGGGGGATAGTAATTGAAAGAATTAACACCTATGATGAAACAATATGCAAAAGTTAAATCTAATTATAAAGATTGTATCTTATTTTTTAGATTAGGTGATTTTTATGAAATGTTTTTTGATGATGCTTTGACTGCATCTAAAGAATTAGAAATTACTTTGACCAAAAGAGAATGTGGCAAAGATGAAAAGGCGCCAATGTGTGGTATCCCCTATCATGCTGCAGAATCTTATATTGCAAAGTTAGTAGATAAAGGCTATAAAGTAGCAATATGTGAGCAACTAGAAGATCCAGCAAAAGCTAAAGGCATAGTTAAAAGAGATGTTATAAAGGTTATAACTCCTGGTACAATAATAGATATGAATGCCTTAGATGAAAAAACTAATAATTTTCTAGTTTGTGTTTATATGGATAAATATGGTGCAGGTATTTCTTATGTAGATAATTCTACAGGAGAATTATCTACTACTGAATTGTGGGGAAATGAACAAGTAGTATTTAATTTTGTACTAGATGAATTGGGGAAAATACATCCTTCTGAAGTTATTTCAAATGAATACTTTTTCCAAAATAAAAAAATAATTAAAATTATTCAAAATACTATTAATCCATATATTAATAAATATGATAATAGTTTAATCAATATTGATTTATGTAAAGATACTATTGAGAAACATTTTTGTGGTCAAGCTTTAAAAAAGTTTTGTATAGAAAATAAAAGATACAGCATACTAGCTACAGGATTATTGTTAAATTACTTGGAGGAAACTCAAAAAACCGCACTTACTCATATTAATCAAGTAATTTATTATAATGTAAATAATTATATGGTATTAGACATAAATACTAGGCTCAATCTTGAAATTAATGAAACTATTATGGGAAAGGGAAAAAAAGGTAGTTTAGTATGGCTATTAGATAAAACATCAACTGCTATGGGAGGTAGATTGCTTAAAAACTGGTTAGAGCAGCCATTAACTGATAAAAGATTGATTGAAAATAGGTTAAATGTAGTTGAGTGTTTTTCAAAAGATGTTATATTAACAAATGAAACAAGAGATTGTTTGAAAAATATCTATGATTTGGAAAGATTAATGGGAAAAATAGCTTATGGAAATTGTAACGCTAGGGATTTAATTTCATTGAAAATTTCAATTGGAAAAGTACCAGAATTAAAAGAACTTCTTATTGATTCTGGATATGAACCAATAATTCAATTAATCAATAAACTTGATACTTTAGATGATATTTATAAGTTGATAGATGAATCAATAGAAAATGAACCGCCTATTTCAGTAAAAGAAGGTGGTATTATAAAAAGTGATTTTAATAAAAAATTAAAAAAATTAAAGACTGCAGCACGAGACGGGAAAAAATGGCTTAGTACTTTAGAAAAACAGGAAAAGAAAAAAACGGGCATTAAATCTTTGAAGATAGGATACAATAAACTTTTTGGCTATTTTATAGAAGTTACTAAATCAAATTTAGATTTAGTTCCTGATGAGTATATAAGGAAACAGACTCTTGTAAATTCAGAGAGATATATTACTAGTGAATTAAAAGAAATGGAGTCAACGATATTAGGTGCAGAAGAAAAAATGGTAGAATTAGAATATGATATTTTTGTAAGTATTAGAGAACAAATTAAGAGAGAAATAGAAAGAGTGCAAGAAGTTAGTAAAATAATTTCAAAAATAGATGTATTGAATTCTTTAGGATATGTTGCATATATAAATAATTATGTACGACCAAAATTGAACAATGATGGAATTATAAAAATAACAGAAGGAAGACATCCAGTAGTTGAAAAAACTTTAGAAAATGAAATGTTTGTACCGAATGATACATTATTGAATAATGAGGATGATAGATGTTTAATAGTTACTGGACCTAATATGGCTGGTAAATCAACTTATATGAGACAGGTAGCATTAATTACATTAATGGCACAAGTAGGTAGTTTTGTGCCTGCTTCAGAAGCTAATATAGGAATAGTAGATAGAATATTTACAAGAATAGGCGCATCAGATAATTTAGCTCAAGGAGAAAGTACATTTATGGTAGAAATGAAGGAAGTTTCTAATATTATTAAAAATGCTACTAAAAATAGTCTAATAATATTAGATGAAGTAGGAAGGGGAACTAGTACTTATGACGGTTTAAGTATTGCTTGGGCAGTAGTAGAATATATTGCAAAACATATAAAGGCAAAAACTTTATTTGCTACTCATTATCATGAATTAACTCAACTTGAAGATAAAATTCCAGGTATAAAGAATTACACTATTCTTATAGAAGAACAGGGTGATGAAATTATTTTTCTAAGAAAAATAGTTCCAGGTAGTACTGATAAAAGTTATGGTATTGAAGTTGCAAAACTTGCAGGAATAAATCAAAATATCATTATAAGAGCTAATGAAATATTAGAAGAAATTGAAAAAAACAATGAGTCTAATAAAGACATTGAATTTAAGAAAGAAAATTCAAAATCAAAAAATGTTCAATTAAATTTACTTGATTATAAGGAAAATGAATTAATTGAAAAAATTAAGCACTTAAATACCCTAAAAATAACTCCCATAGAAGCCCTAAATATTCTTGATGATATAGTTAAAGAAGCTAAGGAGTTTTAGGAGATGATAGTATGGGAAAAATAAAGTTACTGGATGAAATTACTATTAATAAAATTGCAGCTGGTGAGATTATAGAAAGACCTGCATCTATAGTAAAAGAATTGGTTGAAAATTCTATTGATGCTAAAGCAAATAATATAATCATAGAAATAAAAGATGGAGGTAAAAGCTATATTAGAGTGACAGATGATGGCGAAGGCATCCCACGTGATGAAGTAGAATTAGCTTTTAAAAGGCATTCAACAAGCAAAATAGAGTCTATAGAAGATTTAAATAATACGATTTCTTTGGGTTTTAGGGGAGAAGCTTTGGCGAGTATTTCAACAGTAAGTAAGATAGAAGCATTGACTAAAACAGAAAAAGATTTAAAAGGTATTCAACTTTTTTTAGAAAACGGGGATATTTTGGAAAAAAATAGTATTGGTTGTCCTAAAGGTACAACTATGATTGTTAGGGAGCTTTTTTATAATACACCAGTTAGAAAAAAATTTTTGAAAAGTGATTTAGCAGAAAGCAATTGTATAAGTGATCTTGTATATAGATTAGCACTTGGAAATTTTCAAATTTCATTTAAATATATTAAAGATAATAAAATTATTATTAAGACACCGGGTAATAATAAGTTATTATCAAACATTTATTTACTATTAGGTAAGGAATTTACAGAAAATTTAAATGAAATTTATTATGAAAATGATATATTAAAAATTTATGGATATATTTCCAATAATACTTTTTATAGAGGAAGCAGAAATCATCAATATATATATATTAATAATAGGTATATAGAGAGTCAACATATATCTCGAATTATAGAAGAAAAATATAAATCATTAATACCAATTAATAAGTTTCCAGTATTTATAATTTTCTTAGAAATAGATCCTTTATTGTTGGATGTGAATATACATCCAACAAAGCAAGAAGTAAAATTTAAGGAACAAAATTTAATAGACGAAGCTATTGAAAAAGCTATTGATTCAGAATTTGATAGATTATACAATATACCTGAAATTGAATTACCAAAAAAGAAATCGAAAGAAGACAAATATGAAGATATTAACTTTTTAGATAAGCCTAAAAATGATGTTGTTGAAAAGGACAATGTTGAGAAAAGTAGTAATAATATAGTTAAGATAACATATGAAAAACCAGCCAATAAAATAAAAGATGCTTCTGAGGATTATAATAAAAATATTGAACAAGATAATATCACAAATAATATTGATTTTGATAGAAAAAGCAAAAATATTATAGTATTATCAGATTTAAAAATAATTGGAGTTATATTCAAAACCTACATAATTGTTGAGGATTCTATCAATGAAAATGTATATATTGTAGATCAGCATGCTGCTCATGAAAGAGTCTTATATGAAAAATTTAAAAGAGAATATGAAAATGAAAACATTGCTGTACAAAAATTATTAGCGCCTGAAATAATAGAATTAACTAACAAAGAGTTAAATATTATAAAAGAAAATATAGATTTGTTTTATAAATTAGGATTTGAAATAGAAGAATTTGGAATGAATAGTATAGCTTTAAGAGGTGTACCTATATTATTTGGTAAACCTAATTACAAACAGATGTTATTTGATATAGTAGATAATTTTCAACATAATATTAAAAGTAATTATGAGATGAGACTTGAAAAAATAATGAAAATAGCATGTTCTAGTGCTGTAAAAGGTGGTGATAGAATTTCAGATATAGAGATACACAGTTTGTTTGAACAATTAGAAAAAGCTGATAATCCATATACATGTCCTCATGGAAGACCAATTATTATTCAAATAACAAAATACGAACTAGAAAAACAGTTTAAAAGAATCATGTAAAAAAGTCATTGCAAAGGATGATATGAATGGTAGGAAAGATACCTTTACTTGTTATAGTAGGGCCGACTGCAGTAGGAAAAACTGAAATGTCAATTAAAATTGCAGGGGAACTAAATGGAGAAATAGTTTCTGCTGATTCTATGCAAATATATAAATATATGGATATTGGAACAGCTAAAGTAAAAGAAAATGAAAGAAAAGGTATTCCTCATTATATGATAGATATTGTATATCCAGATGAAGAATTTACTGTTGCAAATTACAGAACTCAATCTATTAAACATATAAAAGATATTCATAATAGAGGAAAATTGCCAATTGTAGTTGGAGGAACAGGTTTTTATATCAATTCTTTAATTTATGAGTTGAATTTTGCACGAGTAGAACCCAACTATGATTTTAGAAAAAAATATTTATCATTAGCAGATAAATACGGAAATAATTATATATTTGATAAATTAAAAAAAGTAGATCCCAAATCAGCAAAAAAGATTCATGAAAATGATAGAAAAAGAGTTATAAGAGCTTTAGAAATATATTACGAAACTGGCAAACCTAGATCTTATTATGATAAAAATTTAAGAAAACTAAATGATAAATTTGATTTAGTAATGATAGGACTTACTATGGAAAGAGATAAATTGTATTCAAGAATAAATAAAAGAGTAGATGTAATGATTAAAGAAGGACTTTTAGATGAAGTAAATATGTTATTATCAATGGGATATGATAAAGAATTAAATTCTATGAAAGGAATTGGATATGAAGAAATAATAGAATATTTTGATGGTAAGTTAACTTTAGATGCAGCAATTCAATTAATCAAACGAAATTCTAGAAGATTTGCAAAAAGGCAGTTGACATGGTTTAGAAGAAATAATAAGATTAAATGGGTAAGTATTAATAATTTTAATAATTTAGATGAAATCTGTGAATATATTATGGATTATATAAAAAATAAGTTGTAATTTTAAATAACTAAAGGAGGGTGTTAACTTGAAAGGGTCAATGAATCTTCAAGATGTATTTTTAAATAGGGCAAGAAAAGAGAACATAAATATTACTGTTTTTTTAGTTAATGGCTATCAGTTAAAAGGGACTGTTAAAGGTTTTGACAATTATACAATAATTCTTGATAGTGAGGGAAAACAGCAATTAATTTATAAACATGCAATATCAACAATTGTTCCAAGTACATCTATTAGTTTAGTTAATAAAGTTACGGAATAAAAATAGTTTTAATACAAATGTCTCTGAAAAATTCAGAGGCTTTTGTATTTTAGAAAGAAAGGTGAAATAATTGGAAAAGGATACAATAAAATTATTATGTAAACTTTATAATGTAGATGAAATATTAATTAATTACATTGAGAAAAAAGAAGAAGATATTAAAAGCAAATTTGAACATATAAATAAAATTAAAACTTATAATCAATATAAAGTTATAAGTGCAATGCAAAATGCTAGACTAGGTTCTACAGATTTTTTTGGGACAACAGGCTACGGATATGGGGATGTAGGAAGAGATAAAGTGGAAGATATATATAGCTATATATTCAATACAGAAGATGCATTGGTAAGGCCTACTATTGCCTCAGGGACTCATGCAATTACATTGACGTTGTCAGCTCTTTTGAGGCCTGGTGATGAGCTTATTTCAATAGTTGGTAGCCCATATGATACCTTACAAAAGGTTATTGGTGCAAAGGGGAGAGAAGTAGGCACATTAAAAGATTATGGAATACTATATAATGAAGTACCATTGACTACTGATGGAAAAATTAATATTGAAAAAGCAATAGAAAGTATAACATCTAAAACTAAAGTATTATTAATACAGAGGTCAACTGGTTATAGTGATAGAAAGGCTATTACAGTAGATGAAATAAGATTAGCAATAGATAAGATAAAGAAAAATAATAAGGATGTCATAATAATGGTTGACAATTGCTATGGTGAATTTGTAGAAAAAGTAGAACCAACAGATATAGGTGCAGATATTATGGCAGGTTCTTTGATAAAAAATCCTGGTGGTGGAATAGCTGTTTCTGGTGGTTACATAGTAGGAAAGTCAAAATTAATAAATTTAGTAGCCAATAGAAGTACTGCACCAGGTCTAGGAAAGGATTGTGGATTGACTTTTGGAACAACACGTACTACTTTACAAGGACTATATTTAGCACCTCATGTAGTATCTGAAGCCATTAAAGGTGCATTGTTGGTGGCGGCTGTTTATAAAGGATTAGGATTCAATGTAGTTCCAGATATTGATGATAAAAGAAGTGATATTATTCAAGCTATAGAGTTTAAAATTCCAGAAAGAGTGATAGAGTTTTGCAGAGGAATTCAAAAAGCTTCCGTTGTAGACTCATATGTTTTTCCAGAGCCTTGGGAAATGCCTGGCTATGACGATAAGGTTATAATGGCTGCTGGAGGATTCATCGATGGATCTTCAATAGAATTAAGTGCAGATGGTCCTATGAGAGAACCTTATTTTGCATATTATCAAGGAGGGCTAACTTATGAGCATTGTAAACTTGGAGTAATATTGTCCTTAAATAATTTATATAAAAATAATCTTATAGATAAATCAAAGCTGGCAATTTAGCCAGCTTATAATTTTCTAAATAAGCCTATTACTATACCTAATACTATAATATTCCTAGTATATATAGGCAACATAGATTGATTTTCAGGTTGTAATCTTATATAATTTTTTTCTTTAAAAAATCTTTTTACAGTGGCTTCGTCATTTATTAAAGCTACAACAATATCCCCATTATCAGCATTGTTCTGTTGTTTAACTAATATATAATCATCATCGTATATACCAGCATCAATCATACTATTACCTTGAACTTTTAATATGAAAACATTATCATTTTTAGCTAAATTCTTAGGAATAGGGAAGATACCTTCTATATTTTCTGTAGCTAAAATAGGTTGGCCAGCTGTAACACGTCCAACAATAGGTACATTTACTATATTATCATTTAAATTAAAATAATTCATATTAGTTATTTCTATTGCTCTTGGTTTAGTAGGATCTCTTTTTATGTAACCTTTTTTTTCTAAGTTTTTTAGATGATTATGAACAGTAGAAGTAGACTTGAGATTTACATTTTTGCATATTTCTCTTACAGAGGGAGGATAGCCTTTGGTCTGAACATGGGATTTAATAAAATTCAGTATTTCAAGTTGTTTTGTATTTAAATCTTCATACATAGTAACACCCCCATATTTTCATTATTATATCATATTTGATTTTGAACTACAAACATTAGTTCTTATTTATTTCTATAATTTGATAGAGGATTACGCTTTACTGCAGTTCTAAGTCTATCATCATTTATATGTGTATATATTTGAGTTGTAGAAACATTTTCATGACCTAATATTTCCTGTAAAGCTCTAATATCTACATCGCCATATTGATACATTAAAGTTGCTGCTGTATGTCTTAATGTGTGAGTAGAATAAATAGATGTATCTAATCCTGCTATTTTTAAATATTTATCTACGACATGCTGAACAGCTCTATTGCTCATTCGATTTTTTCTTTTGCTAAGGAAGAGGGCTTTTTTATCATTGCTTTCTTCTGGCCTTACACTTAAATAATCATCAATAGCTAAGATACAAGCTTCATTTAAATATATAGTTCTTTCTTTGTTGCCTTTACCAATAACAGCTAAAGTATCACCCTTGATTTTATCTATATTAATACTTACTAATTCTGATAATCTTAGTCCACAGTTTAAAAAGAGAGTGAGTATAGCATAATCTCTTTTTCTATAATATTCATTTTTATTAGTATTAACAGCCTCTAAAAGTTTTTCAGCCTCTTCTAATGAAAGAAAAACAGGTTGTCTATTTTTAGTTTTAGGAAATTCTAAAAAATCTGCTGGATTTTCATCTATAACTTTTATTATGCCATAAAGATAAGAGAAGAAAGACTTAATACTAGCGACCTTTCTAGATTTAGTATAATTGCCATTATCCATTTTTTTATCTGCATAACTAATATAGGCATGAAGGTCTCGTAATTTAACTTTTTTGATAAATGAGATATCAATATCATCAATCTTTATTTGTTCAAGAGGAGTAGCTTTATCAACCAATTTATATCTTATTTTGAGGAATCTAAAAAAATTCCTTAAATCATAAGAATATTCTTTGACAGTATTAGACGAAGCACCTTTAATAGTTTCCATATAATTTAGGAAATCCTCTAAAATAATAGGTAAATCATCCATTTTAATCATCCTTTCTAGCTTTTTTATATTATTAGTCACAAAATATGTATTTTGTGACTAATAATATACTTCTATATAAAATAAGAAAATCCTTTTTTATAGAAAATAAAAAAGCAAATAAAATAGCTGCTTATTTTAGCCATATAAGGCATTTTAAAATGCACTCCATACAATTAGATTATATATAGTACAAAAGAGATTAGAGGGCAAAATAACGTTATTTAAGCCTTTGCAAACCTAAATATAGGTATATTTATATGATTTATGTTAATTGTTTATAATTTTTTTAAAAAAGCTGTACAAAGCGAAGAAGAGTTAACATAAAACTTTTATGTTAACTCTTCTTTTGTTTTAATTATATACTATTTAATTAATTATCTTCAATAATATTTTTGATTCTTTTTAATCCTTCTTTAATATTTTCCATTGAAGTTGCATACGATAATCTTATATAATCATCACATCCAAATCCTATTCCAGGTATTACAGCTACTTTTCCTTCGTCTAATAATAATTTTGCAAAATCTAAGGAATTATTTATTTTTCTGTTTTTTATAGTTTTACCTTTTAATTTTTTGAAATTAATCATTATATAAAAAGCTCCATTTGGTTTTTTACAGCTTAGTCCTTTTATAGAATTAACAGTTTCAACCATATAGTTTCTTCTTTCTTCAAAAAGTTTTTTTATTTCTTTTACACTATTCTGATCTCCTGTCAAACCTTCAACACTAGCATATTGCGAAATTGAGCATGGATTAGAAGTAGTATGGCTTTGAATATTACTCATTACTTTTATAATTTCTTCATCAGCAGCAGCATATCCTACTCTCCATCCAGTCATTGCGTATGCTTTAGACATACCATTTATTACAATAGTTAAATGTTTAATCTCATCGTTAATACTAGCTATGCTTACATGTTTTAATCCATCATATATTAATTTTTCATAAATTTCATCAGAAATAACAAATATATTATTGCTTACAGCCCAATTAGCAATTGCTGATAATTCTTCTTTTGTATAAATAGCTCCTGTTGGATTACTAGGGCTATTTAATATTATTGCTTTAGTTTTGTTTGTTAAAACTTTGTTTAAGTCATCAATATTAAATTTAAAATTATTTTCTTCTTTAGCTTGAATGAATATAGGTTTACCACCTGCTATTTTAACCATTTGAGGATAACTTACCCAATATGGTATTGAAATTATTACTTCATCTCCAGGATTGAGAATAGCCATTAGTGCATTATAAATGGAATGCTTTGCACCGTTAGAAATAATAATATTTTTAGTTTCATATTCTAAATTATTATCCTTTTTAAATTTATTACATATGGCTTTTTTTAATTCAACAATTCCAGATGCAGGAGTATACTTAGTTAAGCCCTTTTTAATTGCTTGAATTCCTTCATTTTGTATATTATATGGAGTATTAAAATCTGGTTCTCCAGCACCAAAACTAATTACATCAATGCCTTTTGCTTTCATTGCTTTAGCTTTAGCAGTTATTTCTAATGTTACAGATGGTGAAATTTCTAACCCTTTTTTTGATAAATTCATAAACATACCTCCATTCTAAATAATGTTAAAAAAATATCAAATTTCAATCTTATATATATCCTTTAATACATTTTTAATTATATGTAAAGAATCCTCAAAAATTGGTTTATACATAAGCAACATAACTTTATAGTGTTCATAACCTTTATCAGTTAATTTATATCTTCTTATAGATCTTTTATCTGGTTCTTCCCACCAGCCTGTTATATAACTATTATTCTCCATATCCCTTAATAATGGATATACCATTCCTGGGCTAGGCTCCCATTTACCATCAAGTCTATATTTAATTTCATCAATAATTTCATTTCCATAGTAAGTTTTTTCTTTAAGTAAATGCAAAATATAGAGTTTTACGAAGGAAGTTGTACTTATTTTTGTAGGAAATTGCCTATTTCGCTCTCCTTTATATATAGACATTTTTTAACCTCCTATTTATTTCAGGAATATAATTTAGGTTTACATAATATTTTCCCAGTAAACATTTTCCCTTTGACATTGCACCATGCCAATCAGAACCACCTGTTGCTATTAAATTAAATTTTTTAGTTAAATTTAAA
Organism: uncultured Clostridia bacterium; assembly: GCA_964447805.1. Taxonomy (GTDB): domain Bacteria; phylum Bacillota; class Clostridia; order Tissierellales; family DATGTQ01; genus CAYUTQ01. The sequence goes on along the minus strand of CAYUTQ010000044.1, from coordinate 4,373 downwards.
AATTCTAAAACATTTTCATTTGAATGTTTTGAATGAATAACTTCTAATCCATCAACTCCTGCATCAATACAATAATTAATTATATTTTTATTTTTAATAAGTCCAGGATGAGCAAGTATAACAATTCCATTTTCATCGTGAATAAGATCTATAACTTCTTTGATTTGTAATTTATATCGTTCAACATAAGCTGGTTTTCCCCTGTTTAAATATTTAACAAACGCTTCTTCCATAGTATTTACATATTCTTTTTCTATTAAAGCTCTTCCTATATGAGGTCTTCCTATATAATCCCTTTTAGCATATTTCATAACATTATTTAAATTAATATTAATACCTAAATTATTTAATTTTTCAATTATTTTTATTCCTCTTGTAACTCTTGCTTTTTTTAATTTTTTAGTTAAAGTAATTATTTGTTTTGAATTGTAATTAAAACAATAACCTAATAAATGTACTTCTTCATTTAGATAAACACAACTAAATTCTATTCCTGGTATTATACAAAAATTTTCATATGATTTAGCTCTATTTTTAGCAAATTTAATTCCTTCAACAGAATCATGATCAGTAATAGCTATTCCATTTAATTTCTTTTTTATTGCAAAATCTACTACTTGAGATGGTGTTAATAGCCCATCAGAAAAAGTGGTGTGTAAATGTAAATCAACTATCATATTAATTTTACACTCCTTTTATTATTATTGAAATATATTTAGAGCTTATGTTATGTACAAAAGAAAAGGCCTGCCAAAATTCGGCAGGCCTTTTTTCCTTACATTATCTTGGCTCAACAATAAATTTTATTGCTGTCCTTTCTTCACCATCAATCTCAATGTCAGTAAATGCTGGTATACATATTAAGTCTATTCCACTTGGTGCTACAAAACCTCTTGCAATAGCTACTGCTTTTACTGCTTGATTGATTGCACCTGCACCAATCGCTTGCATTTCAGCAGCACCCTCTTCTCTTATTACATTAGCTAATGCTCCTGCAACAGAATTTGGACTTGATTTTGCTGATACTTTTAATACATCCATTAAAATAGCCCCCTCTAACTATATTTTTTATTATATTTTTTGCTTATATTCCTTATTCTACAAATAACAAAAAAATCCTCTTTTATTTCAAATCTTTTTAAATTTATATAAATTATTTTGCATACTCAATTGCTCTAGTCTCTCTAATAACATTTACTTTTATTTGTCCTGGATAATCAAGCTCACGTTCTATTTCTTTAGCAATTTCTCTTGCAATATGAGTGATATAGTCATCATTTATTTCATCAGGTTTAACCATTATTCTCAATTCACGTCCTGCTTGTATAGCATAAGATTTTTCAATACCTTCAAATGAATTTGCTATATCTTCAAGTTTTTCAAGCCTTTTGATATATGCTTCTAGTGTTTCTCTTCTTGCACCAGGTCTAGCAGCTGATATAGCATCTGCTGCTTGTACCAGTACAGATTCCACTGTTTGTGGTTCAATATCGCCATGATGAGCTTCAATTGCATGTATTATTTCATTAGATTCTTTGTATCTTTTTGCAAAATCCACACCAATTTTTACATGTGGCCCTTCAATTTCATGATCCACTGCTTTGCCTATATCATGGAGTAAACCAGCTCTTTTGGCAATTCTAACATCTGCACCTAGTTCAGCAGCCATTGAACCAGCAAGATTTGATACTTCTATGGAATGTCTCAATACATTTTGCCCATAACTACTTCTATATTTTAACCTTCCTAAGAGCTTTATTAATTCAGGATGAAGGCCATGAACTCCAACTTCAAAAGCTGCTTGTTCACCTTCTTCTTTTATAATAGTTTCTACTTCTTTTTTTGCTTTTTCAACCATTTCTTCAATTCTTGCTGGATGAATTCTTCCATCAACTATTAATTTTTCTAAAGCAATTCTTGCTATTTCTCTTCTAATAGGATCGAATCCAGATAAAACTACAGCTTCTGGAGTATCATCAATTATTAAATCTATTCCTGTTAATGTTTCCAGTGTTCTAATATTTCGGCCTTCCCTTCCTATTATTCTACCTTTCATTTCATCATTAGGTAAAGGTACTACTGTGACAGTAGTATCTGCCACATGATCAGCAGCACATTTCTGAATAGCACATGAAATAATTTCTCGTGCTCGTTTGTCTGATTCTTCTTTAGCTTTATTTTCTGTTTCTTTAATCATAATTGCCGATTCATGAACTATTTCTTTTTTAATATTATTTAATAAAAGTTCTTTAGCTTCATCTGTTGACAAACCTGAAAGTCTTTCTAATTCTTCAACTTGTTTTTGGTAAAGTTCTTTAACATTGTTTTCTTTTTCTTCTAAATTTTTTAATTTTTTAGATATAAGTTCTTCTTTCTTTTCAATATTTTCACTTTTCCTATCAATTGTTTCTTCTTTATTAACAAGTCTACGTTCCAATTTTTGAAGTTCATTTCTTCTTTCTCTATTTTCTTTTTCTATTTCACTTCTCATTTTATGAATTTCTTCTTTTGCTTCAAGAAGAAGTTCTTTTTTATGAGCTTTTCCATCTCTCTTAGCATCTTCAAGTATCTTTTCAGCTAACAATTCGGCATTTCCGATTTTACCTTCACCGATTGTTTTTCTTATATAAAAACCAATGATGATTCCCACAACAATACCTATAACAAATAAAGGCAATAACGAAACACCTCCTTTTCTATTTAGTTTTCAAGTTCCATAGTACATTTTCAATTATAATAATTCAATAAAAATATAAACCGAGTTTTCTCGGCTTATAGTAAACAAAATATCTAATTTAGAAAGCCTACATCACATTTCATTTTATTACTTTTAATTAATTATGTCAAGTTATTTTGATTAAGGGGTTAGCTTTTCTATTGTGCTTTCTGTTCCTTTTAAATCAACTCTATAAGCAGTAGTTGCTATAGATGATAAATGACTATTATGTGTAACCATAATAATTTGTCTATTAAACATTTCTGAGGTTTTTTTTAAGAAATTAGCTACATTAAAAATATAGTCTTCACTTACATGTTTTGCAGGTTCATCTAATATTAAAGGACCTTCTATAAGCGGTTTGTGGATTTGAAGGAAAGATATTCTTAAAGCTAAAGAAACAATATCTACAACACCACCACCTCTAGATTCTTCAGGTCTAGTAATTATTTCCATGTTCTCAGATTTTGTAATTACATAAAATTCGGCATTTTGTTTTTTATAAGCTTCATCTAATTCTATTTTAAATTGAGTGTCATTTTCAAAAACATATTGTAAACAATTAGTAACAAGATTTTCTATTTGTACTTTTGCTTGTTCACGAGCAAACTGAGATGTTTTTTGTAGTAAAATATTAACTTTTTCAAGTAAAATTTGTTGTTTTTCTATAGATTTTAGTTTATTTTTATTTTCTTTTATTTGTTCAAGTATTTTTTCTTTTTTCCCACTTTCTTTTATATAATGTTGTCTTAACAATTCAGTTTTTTCTTTTAATTTTGCATATTCTTTTGACACCTATATCACATCTTTTCTAATATATCTTTTGGCAATAAATGATCAGCTTCTTTAAATAAATCATCAATTTCTATAGCTAATTTTTCTATTTCTTCATCTAAATCTTCAGGTTCTACACCTAATTCTTTTAATTCTTTAATAATTTCTTCACGTTGTTGATTTAATTGTTCTAGTCGTGCTTCAGCTTTATATTTAAGTGTTTTAGCTTTTTCAAGATTTTCTTTAAGAATAGTTAATTCTTTTTCATAATCAGTCATTTTATAGACCTCCTTAACTATAGTTATTAATAATTCTTTCTATTGTTTTAGTATCAATTTTATTGAAACACAAAGGACAAACTTCTAAGTTAGATAATAAAACTTTATATTTGTTTAGCAATTTGTTAGTTTTTAAATTTTCTGTTTTAAGACTTTCTTCTATTGTTTCTATTTTTTTGAAATTATTATCAAATTTATTTTTTATATCAATTAACTTTCTTTCCTTAATAATTAATTTATCAATCTTATTAGTTATATTTTTTATATCATTTACAGTTGAGAGATTTTCTACATAGATATTACCATAAGCAATTCTTTTATTTAAATCCATTATTATTTTTTTAAAGTTTACTAATTTATCTAATTTTTTGTAATAAGAATCTAATAATGCAATATTTTGATCTATTTTATTAGTATCCTTTAATTTATACAATAATTTTAAAGTTTTATCATATTCATTTTTAGTTTTTTCATGTTTTTTATAAACATTCAACATCTTAGAGAATAATTCTTTTTTATTATTTATTAAATTTAAGACCGATTGTGCTTTTCCTATATTTATCAATTTATTAATAATAGATATATTATATTCTATATTTTTATTT
>CAYUTQ010000043.1:0-16917 GCA_964447805.1 uncultured Clostridia bacterium | reverse complement strand
AAAAAAATAAAGATATATTATAGATAACAATATATCTTTATAAGAAATATATTCATTTTTGATAATAAAACAATACTATTCAGTCCTAAATACTGTATATCCGCTTCCATCAAAGTATTCTTTGAAAAAATATCAGCTCATACTATAAATTACTTACTTTTTAACAATATTATTTCATTATTAATTTATACTAGCTCATGAGTATATATAGTTTGAATTTCATCATCAATTATTTCAGACAATTCTAAACGAACAATTTTACCTTCAAAAGGCGTAAATCTTCGTGACATTTCCATTATAATTGGTCCTAAATCAATATCTGGATTAATATATAAAGTTGAATGTGGTAGCCATAATCCATTTTCCGCTTTAGTCCAATCATCACAATACGTATCAAATTGTTTATGATATTCATAATAATATTTTAACAATTTCCCAAAACTCGTTGGGATACAAGCTATACAATCTGGACTCATCAATCCTATAATACTATATTTTACATAAAATATAGATTTATCTTTAACAAATTGCTTTGTATAATGAACAATATCATCAACATCAATATTATAAAAATGGGCCATAGTAATATGACCATAAATTGGTTCATATTCAATATGAAAATCTCTAAGAGCTTCCCGAATATATTCTAATTTATTATTAGACTCCTCATCAAGAATCCAAATTGCACATATTTGTTTTTTCATTTTTGCACCTCAATATATATTTTTTAAATTCATAATTATTGCCTTATATATTTGTATCATCATATTTCAAATATAGTTTTATCTGTTGTAAATATCAATATATTACTTTCATAAATCCATATTTTAATAAATAAAATTAAAAATCTTTATAGCTTTTGAACCCATAAGCTGAATCAGCAGATTTTATTGCATCTATAATTGCTTTCTCCATAACTTCTGCTGCCAAAAATCCTACTACATTTATATCTGCTTCTACTCTATCTGTTGCCATTGTAAATATTGTATCTCCATCAAATATTGAGTGGGCTGGTCTCATAGTTCTGCCATAACCATTGTGTGCCATAGAGGCAATTTTATTCATTTGAGATTTATTAAACTTTCCATTAGTAGCAACTACACCTATAGTAGTATTTCCACTAAATACATTTTTGTTTTCATTATATGCTTTTAACATTTCTTTCTCTGTTCCAATAAGATTTTTCTTATTTTCATCTAAAAGCCCAGCCAATATTTCTCCCGATTCTGGATCAATAATATCCCCTAGGGCGTTCACTGCAACTATAGCTCCTACTTTTAAATCCCCAACTTGAATTCCATAGGAACCAAGACCACCTTTCATAGCTCTATCAACACCAAAAAATTTCCCCACTGTAGCACCAGTTCCAGCCCCAATATTACCACTAGGGCAATCTTCATCTGTAGCCTTCATACAAGCTTCATAGCCCATTTTTTTATCAGGTCTTACTCTGTAATCTCCAACAACTAAATCAAATAATACTGCACTACAAACTATAGGTACTTTTGTTACTTGTACATCAAATCCTATACCCTTTTTCTCAAGATATTCCATAACACCAGATGCTGCATCTAATCCAAAAGCACTACCTCCTGTTAACATTACACTGTGGATTTTTTCAACTAAATTTTGTGGATTAAGTAAATCTGTTTCTCTTGTCCCAGGAGAACCTCCTCTTACATCTACTCCTGCTGTAGCCCCATCTTCACAAATGACTACTGTACAACCAGTTCCTCCTTTTATATTTTGAACATTTCCCACTTTCAAACCTTCTATGTCTGTAAACTTAATTTTTTTCTTTTTCATTATTCAAACTCCTTTTCTCATAAATAAATATGTGCTACCCTACATCCCGTACATTCATTCTTCACATAAGTAGGACAACTCTAACAATAAAAATCACACTTTTCTATTAAATTAATTGTTTTTTCATTCATATCATTTTTTCCCTCCTTTTAAATCAATTATCTAAATTTAAATAGGCCAATATAAATATTATTACACTTAATATTAAAGAATGTGATAATATGTTATAATATTTGTTATAATTAAGCAAAAATATAAAAAAATCAGCTTTCTTGTTTGTCAAAATAAATTAAAGAGGGGATTTATATTTGAAAAATAATAATACAAAAAATACCAATCATTTAAATAAAAGTAAAATTCTTAAAGTTATTGTTGCTATAATTATATCAATAATTTTGTTATATGAATTTCGAGGTGAAATCAAAGCTCTTGACTTTCCACATACATTAAAGATATTGAGAAACCTTGATAATATTACAATTGTAATAATGTTTTTAGCAGGATTAGGTGCTATAACATTTTTAACTGGATATGATATTGCAATAAATAAATATTTTAATCTTGAAATACCTTTTTCTAAAATATTTAAAATAAGTTGGATTTCTGGATCTATTAATAATTTTATTGGATTTGGAGGATTAGTAGGTGTTGGTTTAAGAACATTTTTTTATGGAAGAGAAGGAATAAAAACAAAAACTGCAGCAAAAAGTAATATATATATTGTTACTTCTAGTATTACAGGACTTTCTATATTGATTCTTTTAGGATTTTTAAAAGTTTACAATTTCTCAATATTATTAAATCATAATAAACTATATTTAATTGTTTTAATTGGATTTATTCTTTATTTACCTTTATATTTTTTTATAGATCGAATACCCATATTAAAAGAAAAATTTTTTAAAAACACTGAATCACCATCTAATAGTTTTAAATTTACAATGATAGGTATCTCTACACTAGATTGGTTCATAGCAACTTTATTATTTTGTGGAATAATTATGACATTTTCAAAGGAGCTTACAATTAGAAAAATAATACCTGTATACTTAATTTCAACAACATTGGGGCTAATTAGTTTTTTGCCCAGTGGTCTTGGTTCTTTTGATATATCTGCAATTGCAGGATTAAAACTTATAGGTGTTACTTCAGAAAATGCCTTGGCAGGAATACTTATGTATAGATTATTTTATTATGTGATACCATGGGCTTTTTCAATGATATTACTTTTACTAGAATTGATGAAGAAAAAAGGGAAAAAAGAAAATCCAACTACAAAACTTGCAAGTAAACTTAATACAAAAATTTTAGCAGCTTTAGTCTTTTTTGCAGGAGTAATTCTTGTTTTATCAGCAGCAGTTCCTGCGTTAGTTGAAAGATATAAAATAATAAACAGTATTCTTTCTGCTCCCTTCCTTCAATTTTCTAAAACCTCTTCTATGGCCATAGGTATAATGCTAATAATTTTATCTAAAGGGATATTTGATAAAGTTAAAAGTTCATATAATGTAACTATTATTTTGTTACTTTTGGGAGCTTTTTTAACTTTTATAAAAGGACTAGATTTTGAAGAAGCACTTATACTTATTATAATATCACTGTTACTATTTTCATCTAAAAACAATTTTTATAGGGAAAGTGCACCTATAAAAGCTAAAAGTGTAATTATTATGCTTATAATAACAGCAATAATGAGTTTATTGTACGCAAGAATAAGTTATTCAGTTCTTGGATATTTTAAACACATACCTCCTAAGAACAAAATAGAAATATTTACTGAAGCAAAAATAATATTCTTTACAATATGGTTATTAACAGGCATTTTTTTATTTAGCCGAGTTAAAAAAGTAAAATTTGAATTACCTGATGATAATGACATTAAGGAACTAGAAGAGTTTTTAAGTAAAAACAAAGGTAATATAATGACGCATTTACTTTTTTTAAAAGATAAATATTTTTACTACACTAAGAACAAACAAGTACTTATTCCTTTTGCTACTATTAGAGATAAATTGGTAGTATTAGGGGAACCCATAGGAAATGAAAATTTATTAGATAAAACTATATGTGAATTTAGAGAATTTGCAGATAGATATGCTATGATACCTGTATTCTATGAAATTTCAGATAAATATTTTTCTATATATCATGATTATGGATATGATTTTTTAAAACTTGGAGAAGAGGCTATAATTGATTTAAATAAATTTAATCTTTCGGGGAAAAAAAAGAAAGATCTTCGACTTGCAAAAAATAAGGTGGAAAGCGGAAAATTACAATTTGAAATAGTAAATCCTCCTTTTGAAGAAGTTTTTTTCGAAGAAATAAAAAAAATATCTGATGAATGGCTTGGAAATAGGAAAGAAAAGAAATATTCCATGGGATGGTTTGATAAAAATTACTTAAATAGATCTCCCATTGCAATAATGAAACAAAATGATAAAATAATTGCATTTGCTAATCTTATGCCTTTATATGACAATAAAAGCATATCTATAGATTTAATGAGATATAAAAGTGATATTCCAAGTGGCACTATGGATGCTTTATTTGTTAAATTAATGGAATGGTCTAAAGCTCATGGATATACAAAATTTAATTTTGGCATGGCTCCTCTTTCAAATGTAGGTACTAGCTCTTATTCTAGAAATATGGAAAAACTTATAGGAAGTTTTTATAAACATGGAAACAAGATATATAGTTTTAATGGATTGAGAAAATATAAAGAAAAATTTCAACCTAAATGGGAAAATAGATATTTAGCTTATCCAAAAGGCTCAAATGTCACTATAATTCTTTTACAAATAGCTATATTAACTAAAAAAAAGCAGTAGAATAGTTCTATTTATTATATCATCTACAAAAAATAAAAAGTGGAGTTATATCCACCTTAAAACCAATTTCTCACTTCTTCCATTAGCTTAAAATTTGTTAAATCATAATATAGGGGTGTTATAGTTGTATAACCTGCCTCCAAAAAATACCTATCTGTTCCTTCTTCAAATTGTTTATTCTCCCTTCCTTTCAATTTCAATGTCATATCTCCATTATGATTATCATTTTCTATGAAATAATAATCATATATTACTTCACCTATTTTACATACCTTAATACCCTTTACTTTCTCTTCGTTTAAACATGGAGTATTTACATTTAATACTATATTATCTCCTATATAATTTTCCTTTGCCTTTTCTAAAACATACTTTACATATTTAGCTGCTGTTTCATAATAAGCTTTCTCATCTTTATATTCAGCAGATATTGCTATAGACGGTATCTTATATGTATTGGCTTCAATTGCAGCAGAAACAGTTCCAGAATAAAGCACATCCATACCTAGATTAAGTCCCATATTTATACCTGAAAGTACCATATCTATTTCACCATCTACTAACTTGTCTAAAGCAATTCTAACACAATCTGCTGGTGTTCCAGAAACACTATAAGCATTTGATTTTATACCTAAAAGTTCTACTTTTTTAACCAATAAAGAATCAGAAATAGTTATTGAATGACTAGCAGCACTTTTTTGATTTTCTGGAGCTACTATAAGCAATTCATAATCTTTCTCTAATGTCTTAGCTAAAATATGTAATCCTTCTGCAAAAACTCCATCATCATTTGTCAAAAGTAATTTCATTTTCTACTCTCCTTATTTATATTTTATAACTATACCCCTTAACAAAAAAATATTTAGGAGAGTCAATGCCCTAATTTAGGTCAACACTCTCCTAACATTAAAATATAACTATATAAGATATCTTATTTCTTACTACATAAGGGGACTTTTAATATATCTTCTAACTAATTATACATTGTTATTACTTAATTAGTCAAGACTTTTCTAATTGCCAAATAAATGAAATCCATATCTAGCTTCATTTTTAAACTTTCTACTATATAAGAAGAAGTATCCATTAAACCAGGGATTACACTCAATTGATTAAATAATCTTTCCTACTTCAATATAATGTTAACACAGATATTAAAAAGGCCTAACAATTGTTAAGCCTTTTTAATATTTAAACTATTACTTTACATCAGTAAATACTATATTTATTTTAATTTCCTTACCATCCCTATAGACAGTAAGAGTCGCCTTATCTCCTTTTTTATATTTTAGTAATATCTTTTTCATTTGATTCCAATTTTCAATTTTTTGATCATCTATGTGAGTTATTACATCTCCATCTCTAAGTCCAGCTTTTGTCGCTGGAGTATTAGGTAGTACTTCTACTACTACTATTCCAGAATCTACATTTAATTCTACACCTAAAGCACTTTCATACTTATCTACTTCTAGACCTTGTATTCCTAATAGGACAGTCTTAAAATCTCCTTCTTTTATTACTTGTTCCAATATAGGTTTTACTTCATTTATAGGTATTGAAAATCCTAAACCTTCTCCTGTTGTTATTTTTGCTGTATTTATACCTATCACTTCACCTTTTCCATTAAGCAAAGGTCCACCACTATTTCCTGGATTAATAGAAGCATCTGTTTGAATTAAATTTTCAATAATATTAAATTGATCTACTTTTATACTTCTATTTAATCCACTTATAACTCCTGAAGTTACTGTTCTTTGAAAATCAAGACCTAAAGGGTTACCTATAGCGACTGCAAGTTCTCCTACTTCTAGGGAATCTGAATTCCCTAATTCTGCAGCTGGAAGTCCTGTTTTGTCTACTTTTACCACTGCTAAATCTAACGTAGGATCAGCCCAAAGAACTTTGCCTGGAGTTTTATCTCCATTTTCAAATAATACATTAATTTTCTTTGCTTTCCCATCTCCTACTACATGAGAATTAGTTAAAATATATCCATTTTTATCTACTATAACTCCAGAACCTACTCCTTCCACTTCTCTTTCCCAGATAAATTCTCTTACCACCTCTACTGTAGTAATTCCTACCACTGACCCCATTGCTTTTTGAGCTACAGCAGTTACATTTGATACATCATCTTTAGGTGTAATATTTACCTGTTTTGGATCTTTAGGAATTTGAGATTCAGGACTCTTTGACTTAGATAATATACTTGGTCCCAAATATGAACCTATAAGACCTCCAATAATAGCAGCAATAAGAGCTACTAAAAAATATGAAAAGAATCCTCCTTTTTTTCTTGGAGGTTTTCTATTCATAAATGAATTTTCTACATAATAAGGTTTGTTTTCCACTATAATACCCTCCCAAATTTAAAAATTATATACTCTTGATACTTTATTTCTAAATGTAAGATCTAATAAAAGATCTCTATGTATTTTTAAGCCCTTTTCTTCCAATATATCTTTTACTGTCCTATACGCTAATAATGGATAATTATTCTCTTTACTTAAATGCCCTAATAGTACTATTTCACCTTTTCCGCTTACAACATTTGAAATCAATAATCCAGCATCTTCATTAGAAAGATGACCTTGAGAACTCATTATTCTATTTTTTAAGTACCAAGGATATTTCCCTTCCTTAAGCATCTTAATATCATGATTTGATTCTATCAAATAAATTGAAGAATCCTTTATTTTCTCTTTTATTTCATTATTCACACAACCTGTATCTGTTAATACAGTTATTTTTTTATTATTATGATAAACACAATAACCTACAGGATCTACTGCATCATGAAATATACTAAAAGGAAGTATGTCCAAATCTCTTAATTGAAAAAACTCATCATTTTCAAATGTCTTTATATTTTTCTCTTCTATTTCTCCTATTATATTTTCCATACTAATCCAAGTCTTTTCATTTGCATATATAGGAATATCATATCTCCTCGAAAGAACTCCTACTCCCTTTGTATGATCTCTATGCTCATGTGTAACTAAAATATAATCTATAGTTGTAGGACAAATACCAATAGTTGATAACAAATCTTCTATTTTTTTACCACTCAGTCCTGCATCTATAAGAATTTTTGTATTATCTGTTTCTATATATTGACAATTACCGCTACTTCCACTCACCAGTGAACAAAATTTAATTCCCATATTTTCGCCTCCACTAGTCCAATTTTAACTAGCATTTGTATTTCTTTAATAACTTTTATTATAACATTTTTTTACTTAATTTAAAAATAAATTTATAAATTAAGAAAATGCATACGTATACTTTCACATTTTTCCTTTAAAACTATTTCATACATTAGTATAATTAATTTTATCAACTCTTTAAACTAAATTCAATCTATGTTGTAATTTGTCATGTTTTTGTTTTATTTGTACAATATAATGGTATACTAACTATAATAGATATTTTCAAAAAGGAGAATGCCTGTGAAATGGTATAAACAAGATATAGAATCTATTGTAAAAATATTAAATACATCTCTAGACCAAGGACTAAATAAAGAAGAAGTAGAAAAAAGATTAAAAAAATACGGGTATAACCAACTTAAAGGAGAGGAAAAAGAAACTTTATTTACGAAAATACTACGCCAATTTAGTGACTTTTTAGTTATAATACTTATTATTGCTAGTATTATTTCATTTTTTGTTGGTGAGATTGTAGATTCAATAGTCATTATTGCTATAGTCATTGCAAATGGCATTTTAGGTATTGTGCAAGAAGGAAAAGCCGAAAAATCATTAGAAGCTTTAAAAAATATGGCTTCTCCTAACGGAAAGGCTATAAGAAATGGCCAGATAATTGAAATCCCTGCCAATACCTTAGTTCCTGGAGATATAGTAATGCTCGAAACAGGAGATATTGTACCAGCAGATTTAAGATTAATTGATACTTTTAATTTAAAAATCGATGAATCTTCTCTTACAGGTGAATCAGTCCCTATAGAAAAAAAAGGATTTATTGTTTTCTCTGAAGACATTCCTTTAGGTGACAGAAAAAATATGGCCTATACAAGTACTATCGTTACATATGGAAGAGGAAAAGGTATTGTAGTAGAAACTGGTGAAAATGCTGAAATAGGTAAAATTGCAACTATTATTCAAACCTATGAAGAAGAAGCTACACCTCTTCAAATTAAACTTAACCAATTAGGAAAATATTTGGGAATTAGTTGTTTAATTATTAGCATTTTAATTTTTTTAATTGGTTCCTTTCAAGGAAGAAATATTTTAAATATGTTTATGATTGCCGTAAGTTTAGCTGTAGCGGCAATACCAGAAGGACTTCCTGCTATAGTGACTATAGTATTGGCTTTAGGTATGAATAATATGGTTAAAAGAAATGCAATAGTTAAAAAATTATTAGCTGTAGAAACTTTAGGTAGTACTACCGTAATATGTTCTGATAAAACTGGAACATTGACTCAAAATGAAATGACTGTTACAAAAGTTTATATAGAAAATACAATTGTCGATGTTACAGGAAAAGGTTATGACCCTCATGGAACTTTCCTTGTAGATGGTAAAGAGATAAATTTAAACAAGAACAAAGGCTTAAATTTACTACTTAAAAAAGGAGCCCTCTGTAATGATGCAATATTAAATTATTCAAAAGAGGGTTATAGTATAGTAGGAGATCCAACAGAAGGTTCACTACTATCCCTAGCAGCTAAAGGTGGTTTTTCAAAAAAAGAATTGGAAAATAGTTACCCAAGAATTAGTGAAATCCCATTTGATTCAGATAGAAAACTTATGACCACTTTTCATAAAAATTTTTTAAAAGGAAAAGTAGTTGCTTTCACAAAAGGAGCTCCCGATGTTATATTAGATAAATCTAATAAAATATACTTTAATGGACAAGAATTTGACTTTAATGATGAAATTAAAAAGAAAGTATTAGATGTAAATAAAAAATTTTCTCAAGAAGCATTAAGAGTTTTAGCTTTCGCATATAAAACTTATGATTCATTACCAAAAGAAATTTCTCATAAATCTGTTGAAAAAGACCTAGTATTTCTAGGACTTGTAGGAATGATAGATCCTCCAAGAGAAGAAGCAAAAGACTCAATAAAACTTTGTCACAATGCTGGAATTAAAACAATTATGATTACAGGCGATCACAAAGAAACAGCCTTTGCTATTGCTAAAGAATTAAAAATAGCAAAAAAACCTAAGGAAATTTTAACTGGACAAGATTTAAATAATTTATCTAATGAAGAATTAAAAGAAAAAGTAAAAACTACTTCTGTTTATGCAAGAGTTTCTCCTGAACACAAAGTAAGAATTGTAGATGCATTGAAAGAAAATGGTGAAATAGTTGCTATGACAGGAGATGGAGTCAATGATTCTCCTGCATTAAAAAAAGCAGATATAGGCGTTTCTATGGGAATCACTGGTACTGATGTAGCAAAAAATACAGCTGAAGTTATTTTAACAGACGACAATTTTACAAGTATTGTAGCTGCAGTTGAAGAAGGTAGAATAATATATTCTAATATTAAAAAATTTGTATTTTTCTTGCTTTCTTGTAATATTGGAGAAATACTTATTGTATTCTTAAGCATACTTTTTAATATAGATGTTCCCTTTTTACCCATACAACTATTATGGTTAAATTTAATAACCGATAGTTTCCCTGCTTTAGCTTTAGGAATAGAAAAAGGCGAAGAAAATATTATGAATATTCCCCCACGGGATCCTGAAGAACCTATATTAGATAAAAATATAACTATAGCAATTTTAATTCAAAGTACAACTTTAACATTAAGTGTACTTCTAGCTTTTAAATGGGGACTTAACAATTATGGAATAGAAAATATTATGAAGGGAAGAACTATTGCTTTTGTAACTATCGTAATGGCAGAACTATTTAGAGCTTATTCAAGTAGATCTTTAAAAGATTCTATATTTAAATTAGGCATTTTTTCTAATAAATATTTAGTTTCTGCAACACTTTTTTCTTTCATATTATTACTACTAGTTGTTTATGTACCTATATTGCAACCTATTTTTAAAACTTTCTCTCTAACTTTTAAAGATTGGAGTATAATTTTAAGCTACTCAATATTACCTTTATTAATAAGTGAATTGTATAAGTTTTGTACAATATAAATAGAAAAGTTTTGAATATAATGAGTAAAAAATTATTTTCTGATGAAGAGATTAATATTTTATCAAAGAATAAATATGTAAAATCAGTAAGTAAACTTGAAATTACTTATACAAGTGATTTTAAAATATTATTTATTGCTAAATATAACAAGGGTATTTACCAACTAAATTTTAAAGGTTTTGGCACATTTCTAAAATTCTCCGCATAGACTAAAACAAGGAAGGTGATTTTAATTATGAGGAGAATAAAAAACCTTAAAATATGTCCTATATTAAGTGCAAAACTAACATCTCAAACTTTAGAAGAATTGCCCGTAATAATACAAGTGAAAAATGATAAATATAAAGAATTTCAAAATCTAGTTTCCAATATGACAAATAAAGTTAATTCTAACCTTCCTCTTATTGGTGGAATTGCATGTCATCTAACTACAGATACAATTTATAGGCTAGCAAGAGATCCCAATGTAGAATACATTAGTTTTGACTCAAAAGTATTTGCACTTTTAGATATTGCTACTACTTCTATTAATACAAAATTTCCCCATGATAGAGGATACTTAGGCGAAGGTATAACTATAGCAGTAATAGATACTGGTGTTGCACCTCATAAAGATTTAACTATGCCATCTAATAGAATTATTGGATTTAAAGACTTTATAAATACTAAAACAGAACCTTATGATGACAATGGACACGGCACTCATGTATCTGGAATAATTGCTGGAAATGGATATTCATCAAATGGGAAATATAGCGGGGTAGCACCTAAAGCAAACATATTAGGCATAAAAGCTTTAGATGAAAATGGCAGTGGAAATACATCAGATATTATTAAAGCAATATCCTGGATTGTGCAAACAAAAAATGAATACGATACAAAAATTATTAATCTCTCTTTAGGTAGTCCTGTTAATAATCCAAGTACTACTGACCCCTTATGCAGAGCTGTTTCCAAGGCAATTGATAATGGATTAATAGTTGTTGTAGCAGCTGGTAATAGCGGACCTAATGCTAGTACAATACTATCTCCAGGAGTAAGTCCTAAAGCAATAACCGTTGGGGCTGTAGATGATAAAAAAACACCTGATATTAGTGATGATATAATAGCTGACTTTTCCAGTAGAGGCCCAACAAAAGAAGGACTTCAAAAACCAGATTTAGTAGCTCCAGGAGTCAACATTACATCTCTTTCTAATTTACATTTAGATAAATATACTTCTTTAAGTGGAACTAGTATGGCTACTCCCTTAATATCTGGTAGCGTAGCCTTACTAATGAGCAAAAATGGCATTATGTCCCAAAAAAATATTAAAAACAAACTAATAAACTCTTGTATAGATTTAAACAATAGTAAAGACAAACAAGGGGCTGGCATAATAAATTTGGAAAAACTTTTTTATGAAAGTCCTTCAAAATCTTCACCTTCTCATTCTCCTAATGATCAAAATGACATAATAGAAACCTTTATAGTGTTACTTTTAGTTTTTTTCTTTCTCAACAAAAAATAAACCTCAAACACATTTGAGGTTTATTTTTATTCCAGTTTTATAAGTATCCACTAGGATTTACATGTTGTCCATTTTTAATTACTTCAAAATGAACATGTGGACCTGTAGATCTACCTGTGCTACCTACAGCTGCTATTTTTTGTCCCTTATAAACCTTTTGTCCTGTACTAACATAAATTTCACTACAATGGCCATATCTCGTTACATAACCATTACCATGATTTATTTCTACCAATTTACCATATGCTCCCCTCCAACCTGCATATGTTACAGTTCCTCCATCTGCTGCTGTAATTGGTGTCCCTATAGGTGCTGCAATATCAAGGCCATAATGAAATCTTCCTCCCCTAGGTCCATATCCAGAAGAAACTCGTCCTCTTGTAGGTACTGCAAATGCACCTGTTGCCACTGTTTTAGGAACTTCCTTTGTCCCTTTAACTACTACCTCTTCTACTGGTTTTTCAATTACATTTTCAGCTAATACTTCTTTTTTTACAATCTTTCCATTATGTTTTATTATTCTTTCTAAAATTTCGTTTTTACCCAAGGATCCTTTAGCTTTTACTTTTTTTTCTGTTTTATACATAGAATCATCTTTTTCTACTTTCGTTTCATAATCTATATCTTCAACATGTTTTATTTCTTCTACTGTTGCTACAGTCAACATAGGATTTGGTACTTTTAAATTTATTTCATCTCCAGGATAAACTTTGTCTGGTTCCAAATCTGGATTTGCTTCTATTATATCTTCTAAATCTACTTCGTATGCTCTCGATATAGTTGTCAAACTCTCTCCAGCTTCTACTATATGAGTTTCCGTTTTTTCATCTCCAGTTTGAATAAACTTTAGAACATCTTCCACATTCTTTATTTTAGAAAAAGCTACATCTTTTTTTAGAATATCAACATTTTCTAATATTTTCATCTCTTTAACTTCAGTGTTTTGACTTTCTTTTTTGTCTTCTTCTTCCTTTTCAATATAAGGTTCTTTAAATCTATCTATAACCTCTTCTGCTTCTTCTTTTGTTTTCAAAACACCTAATTCTCTTCCATCTGCAAGTATTACATAACCATTTACTAAAAATGTTAATTTAGACTTTATATTTTCTTTTAATTCCTTTACAGTACTGAGTTCAGTATCTTTCGCATGAGTCTCTTTAAAATCTAACTTTTCCTTTATTACTGCATCTATATCATATGTATCTGAAATCTCTCTTTGAAATTTATCTACTAAACCTGATACTTCTTCTTTTCCTCTTACAATACCTATATTTTTTTCTCCAAAATAAACAGCATATGCTCTCGTTCGAACTTCATTGACTTTATATATAGTTAGTAAGAATCCTACTATTACAACAACTAGTAATATTACATGCTTAGTTTTTTTAGCACTTTCTTTCCTAAGTTTCCGTCTTACTTCTTTTTTACTAAGGCTAAGACTATTAGATCTAAGACTATTAGTGTTACGACTTTTTGAATCGAAACTATCGGATCTAAGACTATTCTTTTCTTCATATGTTCTAATGGAATTATTCATCACTAGTCTCCTCCTATTGTTAATTTAGGGTTTACAATTTTTTACCTATTTGTATTAATGTTTCTATATTATACCATAACCAGTCTATTTTTCAAATTATTGTATAGCATGTCCTTCATGGTATATTTTATTCAATAAAAAGTAAATTATTCCTTCTTTTATTTCTAAAATAGTTATTTCTTCCCATATTGTTTTTACGTTAATATTTCTCTTTGAAAAAATATTACAAAAATTTAATATTCTTATTCCATTATTTATTTCCTTATTTATTAGTATTTCTAAGATCTTTTATGGTAATACTTCTAATATAGGAAATTTCATAATAAAAATATACTATAAAATCTTTTTAGGAGGCAAAAATGAATTTAAGTACTAAATCAAATTCAGTAGATTCTAAATCTGATTTTGCTATCTACAATTTTAGCAATTTTGCTTATAATTATATAACTCACAAATATGATGATAACCACGATAAATTTGTAATTGTATGCATTGGAACAGATAGATCTACAGGAGATGCTTTAGGACCTTTAGTTGGATATAAACTAAAACCAATTATATCTAATTATGGAAATATGGAGCTTTTAGGTACACTTGATAAACCAGTACATGCAAAAAACCTTAAGGATAATATAAATTATATATATTCTAATTTTAAAAACCCTTTTGTTTTAGCAATTGATGCTTCTCTTGGACGCTTAGATAAAATAGGATATATAAATATAAGAGAAGGCTCATTGAAACCTGGTTTAGGTGTTAATAAAAGACTTCCTAAAATTGGAGATATAAGTATTACAGGAATAGTCAATATCAGTGGAATAATGGAATATGTAATTCTTCAAAATACCAGACTTAACTTAGTAATGAATATGGCTGATATTATTTCCAAAAGTTTAAATATAGCTTTTTGGATGTATTTTAAGGATGAAGAAGAGGATCAAATAGTTTACGAGTAGTCTAATTTTACATTATTTTAGCAGCCTATGATAGGCTGCTAAAATAATGGCGAATATAATTTGTTTTCTATTATTCTTTCTATTTCTTCTATTGACTTATCCCTTGCATTTACTAACAATGCTCCTTTTCCTGTTTCCAATCCTATATTCAGTGACAAACCTATACCCATATAAGGTATCTTTTCATCTTGCCAAATGTAAACTATAACATCCGCACTACAACCTTCCTTCAAATCTACAACTATATAACCTAAACTAGAAAGTTCTTTTCTGATATTCTCTAATTCTCTTTGAACTGCTACTATCTTTGCCATAAAACCCTCCTATATTCAAAATCAAATATTTTACTTAATATTATTTTTCATAGGAAAGTTTTTTATTCACAAATAATTTTCATTTTTATCCTTCTAACAAAGAATAATCTTTTCCTACTGCTCTATCAATAGCTTGCATTTCTTCTGCTGAAAGAGAATATTTAGATTCCCCTTTTTCTATTGGCTTTGCATATGTAGTAGAAAATTCTCTTCCATAAATACTTGTTACGACAAATCCATTTAAATTTTCATCTAAAAGAGCAATAGAATAACTTAACTCACTACCCATATCAGCAAAGGCATCATATCTAACAATTCCAATATGTTGAATAGCATTTTTAACTTTTTTATCCATTATATTTATACTCTCTTCCAATTTTTCTATATCCCATTTAACTTCCCCTAGTTCATCTAAATTTTTAAACATAATTTCTTCTAAATTTGCTCCATCTATTCCTTTAACTAATTTTTTGTATTTTTCTGTAATATGGGCTATTCTAAATTGTGCAATTAAATACAATATTAAAAGAACAAAAAAAGCTACTGTTAGACCCATCAATACTTCTACATTATAATTTATTATTATTTCTCTCAATTCTTCCATATAGGTCTTTCTCCTTCCTTACAATTCATTAGAAATTTCTTTTATAGCTTTTATTCCTAATTCTACCTCATCATGAGTATTAAATGGACCAAAACTAAATCTTACTACTCCTTGTTTAAAAGTCCCTATAGTTTTATGAGCTAAAGGTGCACAATGAAGACCTGGTCTTACAGCTATATTGTATGCTTCATCCAATATATAACTAATCTCAGAAGAATCTTCATCACCAATATTCAAGGCAACAACTGCTCCTTGTTCATCAATATTTAATGGCCCATATAATTTTACTTTATCTATTTTCAATGCTTCTTCTATAAAATGTTTTGTCAAATCTTCCTCATGTTTCTTTATATTATCAATACCTTTTTCTAATATATATTTAACACCTGCTCCTAATCCAACTATACCTGGAGTATTAGGTGTACCACTTTCATATTTATCTGGCAATATATCTGGTTGCTCTAAAGAGTGAGAAATACTACCTGTACCACCTTCTTTAAGATTCTCTACATCTAAACCTTCCTTTATATAAAGCCCTCCTGTTCCCTGAGGTCCTAATAGCCCTTTATGACCTGGAAAAGCTAATAAATCAATATTCATTTTTTCTACATCTATATCATAAACTCCTGCTGATTGAGCTGCATCTAACATAAAAGTTATTCCATGTTTTTTAGCTATTTCACTAATTTCCATCACAGGCATTATTGTACCTGTAAGATTTGAAACATGAGTAACAACAATAAGTTTGGTGTTTTTTTGAATACTTTTTTCAATATCCAATGGATTTATTCTACCTTTATTATCTCCTTTTACAATTGTTAGATCTCTTCCACGTTTCTCCATAACTTTCAAAGGTCTTAAGACCGAATTATGTTCCATAGATGTTGTAACAACATGGTCTCCTTTTTTTAATAATCCTTTTATAGCTAAATTTAAACTATCAGTACAATTCATAGTAAATATAATATTCATAGGATTTTCTATATTAAATAATTGAGAAAGAATATCCCTAGTTTCATAAATTCCTCTTCCTGCTTCTAATGCCAATTTATGTCCAGATCTCCCAGGATTTGCACCATAATTTTTCATAACAGTAAATATTTCTTCATAGACAATTTCTGGCTTGGGAAAAGATGTAGCTGCATTATCAAAATATATCACTTCACTTACCTGGTTTCTAAAATCATATTAAATAGTATCAATATGATTTTTCACTTAATAATA
>CAYUTQ010000042.1:0-17192 GCA_964447805.1 uncultured Clostridia bacterium | reverse complement strand
AAATAGAGTTTATAACTATTTAATATCCTTTAACACTATTTTTATATGCTGTTTTTCTCCTCCTCATCCTTCAATTTTATAGTTAAAGAAAATTTATAATTTACATTATCTGTAGCTATATTTGAAATGAATATATCTAAAAAATCTCCATTTTTCTTCAAACTATTTTGAAAATCTGCAATAGAATATTTATCTCTTGATACACCATTTATTTCTATAACACTATTATTTATATCTACTGACTCTAAAAAAATACTATCTGGAATACTAGTAGCAATAATAGGTAGTAATTCTTCATCTATTAAATCATCCTCAACTAACTTCTCTTCCAATAATCTTATTTTTCCCATTTTTTCTTCATATAAATTAATTTCTTCCTCTTGCCTTAATAACTTTTCTACTTTTTCTTTATCTCTTTCATTCTCTACTTGATCTTTCAAACGTAAATTTTCTTTGTTTAATTTACTTATTTTAACATGATTTAATATACTATGAACTACAAAAAAACAAATACAGACTAAAATAATGAAATAAAATATACTTTCCTTCCCAATTTTAAACTCTTTTTTCTCTATGTAAGGTTCAAAAAAATTTAAATCTCTCATTTTTATTGCTCCTCAATTCTTATTAGTGAACTAATACAATTTAAATATTTATTTAATTCCTCATCCATAAATATTTTCTCTAATTTTTCAACTACCATAGTAGAAATATTAAAATAATTATAAAACAATTCATCTACCCCTTTTATATTTGATAATCCACCATATAATAAAATCATTTGAATATTATTTCCTATTTCTCTAGATTCGTAATATTTAAATATAATCTCAAGTTCTTTTATTATATCTTCTACACTTGTCCTAATTATATTTACCAACCTATTATAATCTGTATATTCTGCACCTATTTCATTTATATTTTTAATGCTTTTCTTACTATCTTCTACTTGCTCACTTGTATATTCAAAAAAATTTAATATATTCTTATCAATATCATCTCCCCCTTTTTCAATAATACGACTTACTTGCATTTTCCCATTTTTCGAAATTGTCACATTTGTATTCTGAAAACCCAAATCTACCAATGCAAAAGTTTCTTCTCCTATTTCATATTTACCATTTATAAGGGAATTATAATTTATAAGTTTAGTAACACTATTGGATTGAAAATCTAGTACTGTAGGTCTAAGCTCTAGATCTTTTAACAATTTAAAATGACTTTTTATTACTTCCTTAGGTATAGCTATTAAAAGAATGTTTTGTTTAACAAGTCCATCACTTTCAAAATTTCCCATATCTCTATATTGTACTACATAATTTTCAATATCTATAGGCAAATACTCATCCATTTTGTATTTCAATATACCATCAATCTCTTTTTCCCCAACATTAGGCAAAGTTATTTTCCTCGTGAAAATAGCAGAACTTTTTATAGTTAAATAAGTATCATTTGCAGTAATTTTATGCTTATGAAGCTCTTTCTCTAGTAAATTTTCTAAACGTTCACTATCTATTATATAGCCATTCTTATAAATACCTTCAGTAGTTAAAAAAGAAAAATATTTATCAATAACTATTCCCTTATTAGTCACTTTTCCTTCTATAACTTTAGTTTCATAAGTACCTAAATCTATAGAAATTACTTTGTTTTTTAAAAACATTAATTTCCCCCCTCTACCATATTTTGATTCACTTCTTTCCATTCTATTAACTCCCAGCCTACATTAGTAGGCTCTAAAAAATGAGGTGGATAATCATAGAACATACGTGGATCATGGGCATATTTTTTATTATAACCATGTTCATACGAATAACCATACCAATATGAATCAAGTTGTCCCACAGGTTTTCTTGTTTTTTGGGTTATACTTCCCCACAAAGTTATATATTTTTTTTCATTCCCTTCAAAAGCATTTTCAAAACCAAATCCTCCATTAATAGCAAAAACTGCAGCATGAATATCTACATAATCTGCTGCCATATCTTTCTTGTAGGGTACTGGTACTGGATAATAATAATAGTTTACCATTCCATACCAATAAGGCTGATCATACCAAATATTTTCATCTTGCTGCTTAAGCCATCCATAGTGCATTATCATAATATCATTATTTGCTACTAACCCTAACATATCTTTCCCATCTGCCCCTAATTTATTATTTTTCATTGCATATCTAGTATAAATTCCTTTTTTCTCATCAAATGCAGACATTTCTTCTGATCCTATTCCCGTTCCATCTTTTTTACCATTAAATTTAGTACCATAATATTGGATACCACCTTTTTGAGGAATACTAATATTATCAGGTCTACTCCAATTTGTTGGATCAGTACTTGTAATATATATATTGTTTTCCGCTGCTATAGTTAGTTTTCCTCTCAGTGTTCCACATACAAAAACATTGGCATCATCTAAACTAAATTTTTCATAAAAATTACTATACTCCCTATCTCTTCTCCTCCCCTCTACATATATTACTCCATGCCTTATGTCTTTTGATATACTATACTCTCTTGTTTCTGTAGAATTGCCATTTCTGATCTTTACTTTATCTCCATCTAAATATATACAAGTTCTTCCTGAAAAAACCATACCACCATTTCTCTTAGAATTATCCTTCTCTGCCCATTTTTTTAATTCACTATTGTTTTTAGGAAAAATCAATGGCTCAACTTTTTTTGGCTCCCCCATCTTATAGGCTTTATCTCTATTCCTTCTTGAAATTTCATCTCTTTTCCCTTCAGCATAGGTAACTGTATCATAAAATATTGGATAGTTTACATGACTTCTCCTCGTTCTTTCCTCTGCCTTAAATACTCCATTTGTATGATAAGGTCCATGACATTGTTCTCCTGAAGTCCACCATATGTTTGGTCCATCATCATTACTTACATATGCATGATGGGTAAATTGTTTTTTCCTTATTTTCGCCACAATTCTACGTTTAACAGATGGTTTTTCCTTAGTCCAACCTGTAGAAATTATTTTGACATACCTATCTCTATCTGAAGGTTTCTCAACTTCAACTTTATAATATCCATCTTGAATTTCTATTGGCTCACCCTTCAATAATTTACTTGTCTCTTTATCTAAAGTATCTTTATTTTCAATATTATTAATATCTATATTATAAAAGTTCATATCATCATTAAGGTGCCATAAATAAGCATTATATCCAGCTTCAGCATATTGAAGGGCTTTTTTAGATACCTCATCTGCTTTATTGACCTTAACTTCGCTATCAGTTGTATCAATTAAAGATATTCCTAAGATAATCATTATAGAAAAAACAATTACTACAATAGGAAGGGCCATTCCTTTTTCATTTTTATAAAATTTGTCCATATTTTCCCTCCTATTCAAATTGCACTTTACTCTTAGTAAATAAATAATACTCATATTCACTTATTTTCTCATTACTATCCTTTATTTTCAATTTGAGAATTACACTTTTTCTTGTTCCTTCATAATCTTGGCTATTTTCTGACTCTTTTTTTATATCTTTAATTGCAGTAAAAATATCTTCAATATTTTGTCCTTGAACTAAATTATTTAATACAACCTTACAATCCTTTATGTTATTAAAATCTGTATAGGGATAATTTTCCTCTAAATTTACTAAAGTTCTTACTTGTCTCTTCAATTCATTGTCTTCTATAAAATATTCTACTTGTTCTGGTTTATCATCATTATCTAAATCAACATGTATACAAAAATATTTATTGTTTTTTATAAAAATTGGTCCTTCTTCATTGGCTTTCTTAGCTTGTCCTACTTCTTTTTGTATGTTTATTAAAAAATATCTAAGTTCCCTATTAGTCTCTACTTCATCAGATATTTTTCCATAACTAGTAGTAGAAAAAAATAACATATTATATATAATTAAAAACACAATGCTTATTAATGCAATTGTAAGTAACAACTCTACAAGAGTAAAACCTTTTTTATCTTTAAGTAGCTTTTTCAAGAATAACTACTCCCCATTTTTATTTTTTAGCACTGATTTATTCATACATGGTGCTAATTTTATACCATATTTCCCTTCTATTACCTCTGGATTTAATATTTCTATTATAGTATCTTCATTTATATTCAAATTATTTTCTTTATCATAAATTTTAATATTTACTTCCTTTGAATAATCTTCAACTTCTTCAATTTCATATTCAAATAAAGAATTATTTACTATAGGCATACCATTAATACTAAATTTCATATTATCAAATCCTTTTACAGGAGCTGAAAACTTTAAATTCAACTTTACCGTATTAATATCATCTTCATTTATAACTTCAAAACTACTTAAATCATTCATTCCTATAGCAATAAAAACTTCTTTTCCTTTAATAGCTTTATTTGTAGGCTCCTGAAAAACGCCATTCCATAGCTCACCAATTTCTTTATCCATTAAAAAATATTCATTATTTGTATCTTTTTGTAAAATACCATAATTATAAATCCACTTCCACCATAAATTTGTATTACTAATGTCATTTAATTTTTTATTAATTTTTAAATATTGATTTTGCCCTGATTCAACAGAATTTTCATTTGGTTTAAGCCATATTAAAAAATCCTCTGGATATTCTCTATCCAATTTTAAATATACTGGTTCCTCCCCATAGAAAAATACTTCTTTATTTTCAATATTCCCTTTTACTTTAACTTTTGCTCTCGATACATATGTATTATTTACTACTTCTGTTGGTTCAAATATTAATAATTGATTTTCTATCTCAGGAACAATTACATATTCTCCATCTTTTAAATCTCCAAAAGTAACACTTCCATTTCTATCTGTATAAGCTACATATTCTCGCCCGTTATTTTGAGTCACTCTAATCTTCATACCCTGTAATGGATTTTCACAATTCTTTTTATATGTATATATATTTAAATATCCCAATTCTTGATGTTTTCTCTCATGTTCATATGTAATTAAAGTATCTAAATGAGCATATTCTTTTTTTTCATTATTAAATTTACTTTTTGCACATACTGTAACTTCTATTTTTTTTATAGCATTTGCTATCTTACCTTCTAAAACTGATTCTTCATTTTTCCAAGATATGTTAGTAGTTACAAAATAATCTACACCATTAATGTTAACCACATCATCAGCATTCATATATTTATCTTTAATTATTATTCCATATGGAATAAATTTTTCTTCTTTCAAACCTATGTCCTCATAATCCAATCCTTTTACCCATTCTATCTGACTATAAGCTAAGTTTAAAGCATTCATTTTTACTTCATTATGACTATTAGATTTTATTGCCATAACAAACATAGGGAGAATAGATACAGAAATTACTCCTATAAGAGCAATTGAAACAATAACTTCGATCAGTGACATGCCTTTATTTTTGTCAAACACTTTTCTCCCTCCTAAAATAGAGAAAAATACCACAGACTAATTTTTTGTCCCCACAAAACTGTAATCATAAAAGCTAAACATATAAAAGGTCCAAAAGGTATCGCATCTTTTTTTCCTTTTATTTTAAATAACAATAAAAATATAGAAATAATTGCACCTAATATAAATGATAAAAATACATTTAATATAGATAATTTAAATCCTAAAATAAATCCTAATACTCCTATAAGCTTTATATCTCCACCACCTATACCACCTTTTGATACAATAGCTATAATTAAAAATATAATACTTGGAATAATTAGTCCTATTATACTATTGAGAATATCTGGTAATATGCCATATAATGTAAAATATAGTCCCTTGTATATAATACCAATAATAATCAAAAAGATATTAAGTGAATTTGGTATGATTTGAAATTTAAAATCTATAACACTAATAACAATTAAAATGCTGAATACAATTCCATAAAATATAAAATTTAAATTACATCCAAAGTAGTGAAATACTACTAAATACAATAAACCATTCAATATTTCAATAAGGGGATATTGTGGAGAAATACCCTCTCCACAATATCTACACTTCCCTTTTTGAAAAACATAACTAAGTATAGGTATAAGCTCATACCATTTTAATGATGTATTGCAGCTTGTACAATGAGAAGATGGAAAGACTATTGATTCTTCTCTTGGTATTCTATAAATACATACATTTAAAAATGAACCAATTATTGTGCCTAGGATGAATATAATTATTGGCATATTTGTACTCCTTTAAGTTGATGATATTTCTATTGGCTTTTATTTCACTTAATCTGGTTTTACCGTTATTGTACCTTTTGTATCTATAGTCACTTCATACTTTTCTCCATCCTTATCGGTTCCAGCACCCTTTGGTACTATTGGCCATTTTTGAACATAATCTTTCCAGCTTTGATTAGCATCTCCTGTCCATGTAGCTGTCTGACCTGGATTATCAGCTATAAACATCGTTGCTGCACTTTCTAAAGTTCTAACATTTGCATTATGTGCATTCTTAGCTGCTTTATCAGTTGTTCCAACTAATTTAGGTACTGCAATTAATACTAAAATTGCAATTATAGCTATTACTACTACCAACTCAATTAATGTAAAACCCCTGTCATCCTTTCCAATTTCTTTACTTAACCATTCAAACATTTTTTACTTCCCCCTTAATAATTTATTTTTTGTATAATAAAAGGCTGCATAAATAATAGACTATTATTTTATGCAGCCGATCGATCGTAATCACCAAATACTATGACAATTTTAGACTCTGGCTTTGCGCCACTATCTTTCAATAGTTTTGCCACTAATAAATATAATATAGGATATAAAATTGTTAGACTTTCTTTTTAATTATTTTACATTATACCTTATGTTGTGTCAATAATATGTCTAAATTGTATCTACCATTCCAAACATTGGCATAGCCATTGCAATAACTATAAATCCAACAATAAATGCCATTATTACTATTAAAATTGGTTCTAATGCATTTGTCATCCTTTCCAAAGATACCTCTACTTCTTCATCATAAAAATCGGCTGTTCTTAAAAGTATTTCATCTAAAGAACCTGATTCTTCACCAACATTTATCATAGAATATACCATAGGAGGAAATATCTCAATTTCTTGAATAGTCTTCGAAAGAGATACACCCTTTTGTATATCCTTTATTCCAGCTTCTAAACTTCTTTTCACAACTTCATTAGATACAACACTGCTTACAACTTCTATAGCTTGAATAAGAGGAATACCACTAGATAATAATGTTGATAAAGTTCTTGTAAACCTAGAAGTTATAATTTTTATATTAGTTTTTTTTACTCCTGGGAATTTAATTTTTATACTATCAAAAAAAATTTTCCCTGATGAAGTTTTTCCATAATATTTAATACCAAATACAATTAAAAAAATAGTTATTATATAAATATACCAATAATTTTTCAATCTATAACTCATATTCAATAACGCTTTTGTAGGACCAGGTAATACTGTACCACTATTTTCATACATACTCACAAAATTAGGCATTACTACAGTCAACAAAAATATAACTACTGCTATAGATACAATAATAAGTATAATTGGATATACAAAAGCTGTTTTAACTTTATTTTCTATTTCATTTTCTTTTTCATAATGAATTGCCATTCTATCCATTATATTATCAAGATTACCACTAACTTCACCAGCTTCTATCATATTTATCAAAAGTGTTGGAAATACATTTTTGTGCTTTTTCATAGCTACAGACAAAGTCATCCCTTTTTGAACATCTTCATAAACCTCTCCAATAGCCTCTTTCAAAAGCTTATTCTCTGTTTGTTTTTCCAATATATCTAAACAACTAATAATGCTTATACCTGCACTTAACATTGCATGAAATTGTCTACAAAATACAGCTATATCTTTTTTATTTACTGATGAACTAAACGACGTACTACTTTTTATTTCTCTTTCATTCAATTCTTCTATTGAAATAGGTAAACATTCTCTACTTTCAAGCATAGATAAAACTTCTTGGGAATTCTTGCCCTCAAAAGTACCTTCCACTACTTGTCCACTATCTGTAGCTGCCTTATATTTAAAAAACAATATATCACCACCCTATAAGACATATTTTCTTATTAATTCTGTATTAAATGCTTGATTAAGAACAGTTTCATTCGATATTAATCCTTTTTTATATAAATTTAAAATTGAATTATCCATAGTTATCATACCATATTTAGCTCCAGTTTGAATTGCCGTACCTATTTGATAACTTTTTTCTTCTCTAATTAAATTTCTAATAGCAGGTGTAGCTATCATCACTTCAAATGCAGCTATTCTACCCTTTTTATTAGTCTTAGGTAATAATTGTTGAGATATAATTCCTTGTACTGCTGATGCAAATTGAATTCTTATTTGTTGTTGTTGATATGGAGGAAATACATCTATAATTCTATCTATAGTTTTTGAAGCTCCCAATGTATGTAATGTTGATAATACTAAATGTCCTGTTTCTGCTGCAGTTAAAGCTATACTTATAGTTTCCAAATCTCTCATCTCACCTACTAAAATTACATCTGGGTCTTGTCTTAATGCTGCTCTAAGTGCATTTGCAAAATTTAAAGAATCACTTCCTATTTCTCTTTGATTTACAATACTTTTATTGTGTTTATGTAAATATTCTATTGGATCCTCCAAAGTAAGAATATGATAATTTTTTTCACTATTTATTTGGTCAATAATAGATGCTAATGTAGTAGTTTTACCACTTCCTGTAGGTCCAGTCACCAATATAAGTCCTCTTGGTTTTCTTGCTAATTCTTTTACTATTGAAGGTAAGCCTAATTCTTCCATAGTAGGTATTATTAATGGAATAATCCTAAGTGCCATTCCATAGCTACCTCTTTGTTTATATGCATTAACACGAAACCTTCCAACTCCTGGACTCGAAAATGAAGTATCTACTTCACCTTTAGTATTTAATTCTACTAATTCCTTTTCATTTAAAGCTGATTTAACTAATTTTTTTGTATCTTCAGGACTCAATATATTTTCTCCATACTTATGTAAAGCACCATTAATTCTAAATACTGGAGGAATTCCAACAGTTATATGTATATCAGATGCATTTTTATTGATTCCAATTTTTATTAAATCCAATAAATTCATATTATTCCTCCTATCCCAACGTATATCCTACTTTTAATACTTGATCTATAGCTACAATACCTTCTAATGCTAATCTTTTACCATTGTCTAGTAATGGAATCATTCCATTTTTTGTTGCCATTTTCCTAATCTCATCAGTAGTACTTCCTTTATCTATTAGTTCTCTAATTCCTTCGTCTATTATCATAACCTCATGAATGGCTGTCCTTCCCTTAAAGCCATTATTGCAAATATTACACCCGTTTGGCTTATATAATACTAATTCTTCATCTGTATCTACACCCAATATCCTCTTCTCCGTACCACTAGCTGAATATGCTTCCTTGCAATTATTACAAAGTTTCTTTACCAGCCTTTGAGAAACTATTCCTATTACTGCTGATGAAATTAAATAAGGCTCAACACCCATATCAATGAGTCTAGCTATACTTGATGCAGTATCATTAGTATGTAGTGTAGATAGAACCAAATGTCCTGTAATGGCTGCTCTAACTGCTATTTGTGCTGTTTCTGAATCCCTTATTTCTCCTATCATAATAATATCTGGATCTTGTCTAAGTATCGATCGAAGACCATTGGCAAAAGTAAGACCTGCTTTATTATTTACTTGAACTTGATTTATCCCCTGTAATTTATATTCTACTGGATCTTCTACTGTAATAATATTTTTTTCTTCTTGATTCAATTCTCTTAATACACTATATAAAGTTGTTGTTTTGCCACTTCCTGTAGGCCCTGTCACTAAAATAATCCCATAGGGTTGTTTTAAGATATTGTCGAAATTTTCTAAATCTTTTTTGGAAAATCCTAACTCGTCTTTTACAAACATAAAACCACTTCTATCTAAAAGTCTAATAACTGTTTTTTCTCCATGAACTGTTGGCAAAGTTGAAATACGCATATCTATTTCTTTTTCTTCTATAATACTTTCAACTCTTCCATCCTGAGGAATTCTCTTTTCCCCAATATCCATTTTACCCATAATTTTTATTCTAGTAATAATGGGAGATAAACTTTTTTTAGGTAATCTCATTATCTCCTGCAAATCTCCATCAATTCTATATCTAACTCTTATATCATTATCAAAAGGTTCTATATGTACATCACTAGCTTTCATCTTTACTGCTTGAGCAATTATAGAATTGACTAATTTCACAACAGGAGCACTATCTACATTCGTTAATTCTTCTTCATCTATATCATCTATATTAGTAGGTGTATAGGTTTCTTCAAATTCTTCTATTAGTTTTTTTGCTGTTTCCTCTTCATAATATTTGTCAATGGCATTTAAAATATGCTTTTTCACTGATATAACTGGTTGAACTTCATAACCTGTAGTCAACTTTATATCATCAATAGCAAATATATTTAATGGATCTTCCATAGCTACTATCAAAAAATCTCCTTTTTTATCAATAGCAATCAATTCATATCTTCTTGCTAAATTTTCAGGAATAAGTTTAGCTATTTTAGGATTGATTAAAAACTTTTCTAAATCTACTTGAGGAATTCCTAATTGAAACTCTAATACTTCGTTAATATCATTTTGCGTTACAAAACCTAACTCTACCAATATTTCTCCTATTCTTTTATTAGTTGTTTTTTGTATTTCTAGTCCTTTTTCTAATTGTTCTTGTGTTATTTTACCAGCATAAATAAGAAAATCTCCTAATTTAGTTTTATTATTTTTCATTATATATCACCTTTTTTATGATAATTTATCATAAAAGCTTTTCTTATGTATTATGTATACAATACCATATTATTCTACAAATGTCCAGAAAAAAACTTTTATTTCTTTTTTATCACACATATTTAACCATTTTTTCTCATATATTTCCATAATTTTCTGTCGCAAATACTTTTTATATTCCATTATACTACATAGCATATATATTATAACCTATTAAACTTCATTTTTACATTGCTAATTCTATATATTTTAAAAATATCCTTTAATTTTTCTAATAATTTTTTAAAAAATTACATTTTTCAAAATGTACTATTTTTGTTTGACAATTTTTAAACAAAGTATTATAATTTACGTATACAGTTAAAATAAGACAAAAGGAGGTTTTTTCTACCATGTCAACTAATCATATTGAAAGTTTAAAAGAATTACAAAAATCCACAGCTACTCTTGCAAAAAACTGCCCTGATGTAATGCAAGCCTTTAGTAAACTTCATGAAAAAGCCACAAAAGATGGAGCCCTATCCTTAAAAACAAAAGAATTAATTGCACTAGGTATTGCTATCGTTGTTAAATGTACTGGCTGCATCCAACACCATACAAAAGCAGCTATTGATGCTGGAGCTACTCGTGAAGAAATATCTGAAACAGTAGATATGGCTATTCTAATGGGAGGCGGCCCTTCAACAGTTTATGGCGGTTTTGCCATTGAAGCAATGGAAGAATTCTTAGCTGAATAGGAACTAAAAATAGCAGGGATATTTATTACCCTGCTATTTTTAATATGTTATTATTAATAATACATAGAATATTAACTATAATGGAGGGGAAAAAATGAATACAATCAAAAAAACTTGTATATGTTGTCCTATGGGTTGTGAATTAACAATTAAAAAAGATAATAATGCTCCTCTTGGATATTCTGTTAAAGGCTATAATTGCAGAAGAGGAAAAGAATATGGAATAAAAGAAATGACTGATCCAAATAGAGTAATCACTGGTACTATCAAAATTAAAAATTCTCATATTAGTCGTCTTCCAGTAAAAACTAGTGGTCCTATTCCAAATGACAAAATTAATGAATGCCTAAATTTATTAAATTCTATAGAAGTATCAGCTCCAATTAAACGAGGAGAGATAGTCTATAAAAATATATTAAATATAAATATTGATTTAATTGCTTTAAGAAAAGCATAGCTTAGCCCTAGGGTTAAGCTAAAATTTTACTTAAAATATATATTATTCCCAAAAATATTAAAGTAAAAGGTAATAGCAATCTAAACATTAAACTAAATACTATTATTCCTATTACAAATAAAGTTATTATAACAAAAACAAATACTAAAATTGTAATTAAACAACCAAATATCATATTATTCTCCTTATAATAAGTATTTTTATTACTAATTAGTAATATTATAGCATATACAAATGGATATTTTTTGTTCTCACCAGCTACTCCTAAATTGAATATTATAAAATATATATTCTTTTAAAAGGAGCTGACGAATTATGTCTAATAAAATATCAAAAGAACATATTGAATATATTAAAAAATTTAAAAAAAGAAAAAAAATCATCTTCATAACTCAAATTACAATATTAATTTTAATATTATATTTATGGGAACTGGCTGCAAAATTTAAATGGATAGATACTTTTCTAACTAGCTCACCTTCAAAAATCTATAAACTTTTTATTAATTACTCAAAAAATGGAGATATATATTACCATGTGGGTATTTCTGTTTTTGAAACTATAATTGGATTTTTAGCAGGCACATTAATAGGAATACTAATAGCAATTGGACTTTGGTGGTCTGAGTTTTGGGCAAAAGTTTTAGAACCTTATCTAGTAGTTTTAAATAGCTTACCTAAAACAGCATTGGCACCAATTATCATATTATGGGTAGGTGCAGGATATTCAGGTATTATTGTTACTGCCATAACTATTAGTGTAATCATTACAATAATGAATATTTATATTAGCTTCATTAATGTAGATAAAGATAAAATTCGCCTTCTCCAAACTTTTGGTGCTACAAAACTTCAAGTTTTTAAAAAAGTAATTTTGCCTTCTAGTGTTCCTGCTATTATTAGTACATTAAAAGTTAATATTGGACTTTCTTGGGTTGGAGTAATAGTAGGAGAATTCCTAGTATCAAAGGCTGGAATAGGATATTTAATAGTTTATGGAGGACAGGTATTTAAATTAGACCTAGTAATGATGAGCGTACTCATTCTTGCTATAATATCTGCAATAATGTATAAACTTATAACTTTATTAGAAAACAAATACATGAAATGGCAACAATAAAAGCCCTTGGATTAAGGGCTTTTTTTATTGCTCTGTTAATATAATAGGGCCATCTTTAGTTATAGCTAAAGTATGTTCATATTGCGCAGATAATTCTCCATCTATAGTTCTAGCAGTCCAGCCATTATCATCTATAGTACATCTATAAGAACCAATATTGACCATAGGCTCAATAGTTAAAACCATACCTTCTAACAATCTTTGCCCTCTTCCAGGACGTCCAAAATGAGGTACTTGAGGTTCTTCATGGATATTTCTACCTATACCATGTC
The DNA here is from genome assembly GCA_964447805.1 of uncultured Clostridia bacterium. GTDB lineage: Bacteria > Bacillota > Clostridia > Tissierellales > DATGTQ01 > CAYUTQ01. Next base: position 3,839 of record CAYUTQ010000042.1, on the reverse strand, counting down.
CTACAAAATCTCTTACTACTGAATAACCTTGTTTTTCTACATAAGTTTGTATAGCATGAGAAATATCTCCAATACGATTTCCTATTACTGCTTGTTCAATTCCTATATAAAGAGATTTCTTAGTTACTTCTAATAATTTTTTAGCTTTTTCAGATACATTCCCTACTCCATAACTCCAAGCAGAATCTGCTAACCATCCATTTAAATTTACAACCATGTCTACTGTAACAATATCTCCATCTTTTAATGATTTTTTGTTTGGAAAGCCATGACAAATTTCATCATTTACTGATGTACAGGTTGCATAACGATAACCTTGATATCCTTTTTGCTCTGGTGTAGCATTATGTTTTTTTAGATATTCTTCTACAAACTGATCTATATCATATGAAGATATCCCTGGCTTTACAATTTTAGCTATTTCTTTATGACAGTTTGCCAATATTTCTCCTGCCTTTTTCATATTTTCTATTTCTTGTGATGTTTTTAATATTATCATACTAACAACTCCTTTATACTTATTCATCATCTTGTTGTTTAATAAATGATATAAATCTTTCATCCTTATGTAAGTTTTTTAAATCATCATCATTTTCTATTATCTCTACAAAACCTGGATAAAGTATAATAGCTTTTCTCAAATCTTTAATACCTTCATCTATCCTTTCTAGTTTTGCATAACAACAAGCTCTATTATAATATAAAAATTCTGCAGAAGGATTGTACTCTATTCCTTCAGTAAGTACCTCAATTGCCTCTTTTAATCTACCTTGTTCAATATATATTACAGATTTATTTAAATAAGAATATGGATAATTTTTATTGTTTTTTATAGCTTTATTATAATATTCTACAGCCTTTTTATAGTGTTTTGTTTTTTTATAAATTACTCCCATGTTAAATAATGCTTTATAGTAACATGGATTTAACTCTATACTTTTCTTAACCATATTGTAAGCCATTTCATAATTATTTAATTCTTCATAAATAGAACCTAAATTATTATATGCAATATAATCCCTAGGTACAAGCTCCACAACTTTTTTATAATACTGAATAGCCAATTCTTTTTTTCCTAATTCATCATAAAGATTTGCTATATAAAAATAAGCTCTATCGTATTCAGCATTTTTTTCAACTGCCCTCAAATAACACTTTAGAGCCTTTTCCTTTTCTCCTAATCTTTCATACATAGTAGCCTCTCCATAAAAAGCACCATATTCATTTTCATCTAATTCTGTAATTCTTTTATATGTCTTCAATGCTTCTTGAACCCTATCCATTTCATCATAAATAAAAGCAATATTAAATAATATTTCTATATTTGCATATTTGTCTCCTGAAAACTTTAATGCCTTTTTAAAAAGCTCTACTGCTTCTTCTCTATGATCGTCTAAATAAAAATTTTCTGCTAAAACTATATAATTATTTCTTCTATCATTGTTTCTTAAATTACTTCTCATTACTTATGACACCTCTTACCTATTAGTAGTCTTATTATAGTTTATCACATTTTATGTTTTTCGCATTAATTTTTATCAAAAATAAAAGAGGAGTTATATCACTCCTCTAATTTCAATGCTCTCATAGAATTCATTATTGCTATTATAGAAACACCTACATCTGCAAATACTGCTTCCCACATAGTAGCTTTCCCAAAAGCTCCTAAAATTAATACTATTAATTTTACTCCTAAAGAAAAAATTATGTTTTGGGTTATTATTTTTTCTGTCTTATTTGATATTTTAATTCCTGTTATCAATTTATTGATTTCATCTGTCATTATTACAATATCTGAAGCTTCTATGGCTGCATCTGAACCTAACCCACCCATAGCTATTCCTATATCTGCTCTTGCTAATACAGGAGCATCATTTACACCATCCCCTACAAAAGCAACTTTACCATTCCCTGGTTTTTCTTCAATAATTCTCTCTACTATATCTACTTTATCTTGAGGAAGAAGTTCACCATAGACTTTATCCATGTCTAAACCTTCTCCTACCTTTTCCACTATATGCTTATTATCACCAGATAACATAATAACTTCATCTATACCTAGTTTTTTTAATTCTTTTATAGTTTCTTTCGCTCCATCTTTTACTACATCAGATATAATTATACTACCTATATACTCATTATCTTTAGCTACATAAACAATTGTTCCATGCGACCTTTTTTCAACAATAGGAATATTATTTTCATCCATTAATTTTTTGTTTCCAACCAACACTTTATATTTTCCTACTATTGTTTCTATGCCTTTCCCTGATATTTCCTTATAATCTCCTATAATATCTTTGTCTATATCATTACTATAAGCATCTATTATAGATTTCCCAATAGGATGATTTGAAAATGCTTCTCCATAAGCTGCTATTTCTAGAACTTTTTCAGCTGTATAATTTTCTACACTTTCTATTTCTGTTACTTCAAATATTCCCTCTGTAATAGTTCCAGTTTTATCAAATATTATAGTATCTACTTCATTTAATGCCTCTAAATAATTTCCACCTTTAATTAATATTCCTCGCCTTGAAGCTCCACCTATGCCACCAAAAAAACTTAGAGGTATTGAAATTACAAGAGCACATGGACATGATATTACCAAAAATATCAATGCCCTATATACCCAATTAAATAATTCTTGTTTTAATATCAATGGAGGAATAAAAGCAATAAATAAAGCACTAACTACAATTACAGGAGTATAAATTCTTGCAAATTTAGTTATAAAATCCTCTGTTGGTGCTTTTTTGCTAGATGCATTCTCAACTAAATTTAGTATTTTAGAAACTGTAGATTCTCCAAAATTTTGTTTTACCTCTATAGTTAATAATCCATTAGTATTTATAAATCCACTTAATACTGTATCTCCCTCACTTACATTTTGAGGGACACTCTCACCTGTTATATTGGATGTATCTACAAAAGAATTTCCTTCTAATATTATCCCATCTAAGGGGATTTTTTCTCCAGGTTTTATCACTATATAATCTCCAATTTCTACTTCACTTGGATTAACCTTTACTAGTTCACCATCTTTTATTATATTTGCATAATCTGGTCGTATATCTAATAATGATTTAATTGATTTCCTTGAATTATCTACTGCTAAATATTGAAATAATTCTCCTATTTGATAAAATAACATAACCGCTACACCTTCAGGATATTCTCCTATAACAAAAGCTCCCATAGTAGCTATTGCCATCAAAAAATTTTCATCAAATACTTGTCCATGAGCAATATTTTTAATTGCTCTCAATAATATTTCTGTCCCAACAGTTAAATAACTAGCAAAGAAAAATATAAATCTATAAATTCCATTTAATTTAAATATTATTGGAATTAAAAATAAAATTGAAGCAATTATTATTTTTACTATATTTTGCTTTTCTATATTATTATGAATATGATCATATTCATAAAGATTTATTTCACTAGCATCAATTACATCTACATGAGGCTCTAAAGTTTTTACTATAGTTATGATTTTGTCAGATATTCCATTAATATTTTTATCATCTATTACAGCTACCTTTAATTTTTTAGATACAAAATCTAAATTTGCCTCATATACCCCATTTATGTCATTAGTTAATTTTTCAATTTTAGCTGCACAATTTGCACAATTCAAACCTTCTAATATAAATTCCTTTTGCGTCATAGAAAAACCCCCCTTTCCACATCAATCAAACATATGAACAAGTATTGATATGTTTGATTGAATTATAAGCCTCTTTTTAAGTTTTGTCAACTAAAAAAAGGCTTGTATAACTAAATTAGTGATTAATTTATGATAATGTCCTATTATATCACTTTTGATTATGTCCCAA
>CAYUTQ010000041.1:0-17216 GCA_964447805.1 uncultured Clostridia bacterium | reverse complement strand
ATGACTAGCAAAACCAATACATTCATTAGGTACATATTTTACATCTATTTGCACTCGTTCTCCTGGATAAGTAGCTAGGTCTTTACGGTAATTAGATTTAGGATAACTTTTCTGTTTCTTTGGTATATTTAATTTCATTTTTCTTATTTGCCTACACATGGAATCATAGGTTCTTGTATAGCCTGCGTCTTTTAGCTTACGATATACTTGTGCCAGGCCCTCATGGCGATGATAACGGTTCTTTTGGCGTATTAAGTCCAATTCTTCTTTTGTGTGTTGATTAGGATGGAAATGAGGTCTTCTGCTTTTATTTGCCAAAGATTGTACGGTCCCATCATACTTTTTTCTCCAACGCCACACCTGCTGGAGACTGGTGTGGTATCTTCTAGCTGCCTTTGCATTATTATTATGTTTGATTGCATATTTAACTACCCTTTGACGAAACCTCATCTCTTCTGTTATAATTGTTTTTATAAAAAAGGATCCCTCCGATATTTGTTTGATATGGTAAACAACATTGTATCAGAGACCTTTCTTTTTTTATATTTTTTTGTTACAAATGTATTATCTTATATCATTACTTAAGTCCCTTTAATGCATTTTTGATAAATAGAAAATGGAAAAACTAGGGTAATAACTAAAATTTAAATTCCTTAAAATAAGCATTATATCGTTTTATGTAACATATAAATAAAACCTGGCAAGGGGATGCTCCCTTTGCCAGGTTTATATTTTTAACATTTTATTCCATTCAGGATTGAATTTTGCTATAAATTGTCCTTCTAGTATCTTCGTTATTTCAATTGATTTCTCTGTATCTCCTACAATTAATATATCAGTAGTGATTCTATCTAAGTTTTCATGTATAATTCTCCCAGACTTGTGCTTCCTAGCACTATTATTATCTCTCCTATAGTCACTTAATCTTTTTCTAAATCCACCATTATGTAATTCTATTGCACGTCCAACATACATTATTTGACCACCTATTCTATGGCGATATAATCCTACATATTTATTATATGGGGTCAAATTAGCTGTTTTTAAAGGCCCTATACTTATCCATTCTGAATTCCACTGCTCAAGAGTTTTATCTCCATACAAGATTTTGCCAATATTGTTTACCTTGATACCCTTTTCATTCATCTTTAGTTTAGCTTTTTTAAGCTTTCTACGGGCTTCTTCTATTTCTGCCCTTTGCTCTGGATTCATTTTATCAATATTTTTTTCTGCTTTTTTAAGTTTTCTTTCATAATTATTCATCCTCCTGCCCATATCTCTATGAGCTTCTTTTTGTGTTTCCATTGCTTGATCCATAAATGCCATTCCTGCTTTAACCAAAAAATCAAGTATGCTCATATTTTACCTCCATATTTTTTATTTTTTCGACATTTTAATAATACCAAAGCATGTATATGGTTACAATACTAATATTCATATTTATATTATAAAAATAATTAATTTAAGCTTAAAATTTTTAGCAATCTCTTATAATCAAAACCTGCCAAACAAAATATCCCTTTGCTAAATATGTTAATAAAATATCATTAATTCACTTATATATCATAAATGCTATAATATATACAAATGGTGATAAAATGAATAAAAATAAAAAAATTATTTTAACAATACTCATAATAGGATTATCAGCACAATTATATATAGATTTTTATATATCAAATTTTAAATTTTCTTTTGCAGCAGTAATGTTTCCAATATTATTATATATGTGCGATGAAATAAATCCTATATTATTAGGTTTTTCTTCTGCCTTTTCTTTATATTTCTTCAGAATACTTTTTTGTATTATTAGTGGAGGAATTTTAAAAAAGGGTATTATTAACTTTTTCCCAGAAGCAATTTTTTATATAATTTATAGTATTGTATTTTATATCTTTGGAAAATTATTCACTAAATTATCTATTAAAAAAATATTCTTCATAGCTCTAGGGTGTGATTTTTTAAGTAATATAGTTGAAGTATTTATTCGTATTGGTATGGATCTATTTTCAAAAAATTTGTATATAATAAAATTTTTAGCAATGGTGGCCTTTGTACGAGCAGGAATAGCTCTATTGATAATCATAGGATTTAAATATTATAGAATGTTTCTAGTTAAAGAAGAACATGAAAAAAGATACAAAAAACTTCTTTGGATGACCTCAAGACTTAAAACAGAAATATATTGGATGCAAAAAAATATGGATAATATTGAAAATGTTATGTCTAATGCTTATGAATTATTTTTAAAAATTAATAACGAAGAAGATAGAGAGAGTTGGGCAAATAGATCCCTTGAAATCTCAAAAGATGTTCATGAAATAAAAAAAGAATATGGATTAGTAGTTAGAGGCATTGAAGACATTCTTGCCAATAAATTAGATGACAAAGGCATGTATTTTCATGAATTAGCACTTATATTAAAAGAAAGTATGGATACAGAAATAAAATATCAAAATAAAAATATTATACTTAATTTTGATTTGAATAAAAATTTTTATACAGAAAAGCATTATTATTTAATGTCTATTTTAAGAAATATTATTATGAATTCTATTGATTCTATTGAACATAAAGGTAAAATTGTATTTATTCACAAAATATCAGATGAAGAACATTTGTTCATAATAAAAGACAATGGATCAGGAATAAATAAAAAAGATTTAAAGCATATATTTTCTCCTGGTTACTCTACTAAAATAAATTACAATACTGGAAAAATAAATAGAGGGCTAGGATTAAGTTTGGTAAAAAATATAGTTGAAAATCAATTAAATGGAAATATATCAGTCTTTTCTGAAAAAAATAAAGGTACCACTTTTAAAATATCTATTCCAATAATAGAATTGGAGGGGATAAAAAGTTGAAAATATTTATATTAGATGACAATAAAAATACTATTAGAATACTTAAAAAAATAATTGATGATAAGAATTTAGGAATTGTTATAGGAGAAGCTACAAATGGTGCTAAAGGATACAATGAAATTCAAAATTCAAGACCAGATTTAGTCCTTGTAGATTTGCTTATGCCTGGTAAAGATGGTCTTTCTATTGTCAAAGATATAAAAAAGAATTTTCCAGAAATTGAATTCATAATGATATCTCAAGTATCTTCAAAAGATATGATTGGTAAAGCTTATAAATATGGAGTTGAATATTATATTTATAAACCTTTAAATGCATTGGAAGTTGAATCTATTATTAAAAAAGTTCAAGAACGAATTGAAATAGATAGAACAATTGCCAAAATTCAATCTTTATTTCAAAATAAAAAAATTTCTAATAACGAAATAATGACAAATAGATTTTGTGAACAATGTATCAAAGATGTACTAATAAAGTTGGGTATAATGGGAGAAAAAGGAGCCCAAGATATTATTAATGTATGTAAACATATTATTGATAACAATATAGATATTACAAAGGTAACCATTAAAGAACTTTGTGAAAAATTTCCTGGAAATTCTAAATCTATGGAACAGAGAATGAGAAGGTCTATTTCTATTGCAATGTCAAACATAGCTAGTTTGGGCATCGAAGACTATATGAATGATATTTTTGTAGAATATTCCAGTAGCTTATTTAATTTTGAACAAGTAAAAAAAGAAATGGATTTTATTAGAAAAAAATCCAATAGAGGTGGATCTATTAATATGAAAAAATTTATATTAGGTCTTATAGCCTATTGTGAAAATTTAGACGATTAGGAATTTTCTGAAAGTACTTCTGTAGTTTTCTGTAGTTTTTTGAGATTCATACCTTATACTTTATTTACTATAGAGTATAGGAGGTATGAATATGGACTTTCTTAAAACCTTTTTTGCAAAAGGTGCAAAAATAGTTTGGGGTCCGTTGACAGTGGCCTTACTAATTGGAACAGGAATATACCTAAGTTTCGGGACTAAATTTATTCAATTCAGAAAAATAAGAGTAGCTATAAAATCATTATTTATAAAAGATGAAGATAGTGATGGAGATATAAGTTCTTTTCAAGCTCTTTCTACTTCTCTTGCAGCAACTATTGGAACAGGAAATATCGTTGGGACTGCTTCTGCTATTACTATGGGTGGTCCTGGTGCAATATTTTGGATGTGGGTTAGCGGTGCTATTGGTGGTGCTACAAAATATGCAGAAGCTCTATTAGCTATAAAATATAGAATTACTAATGAAAATGGTGAAAAATCTGGAGGACCTATGTATTATATAGGTAGTGGAATACAAGATAAATATGGAATCAATGCAAATTGGCTTGGTTGGCTATTTGCACTATTTGGTTTTATAGCCTCTTTTGGTATTGGAAATATGGTTCAAGCAAATGCTATTTCTGAATCATTAGAATTAACTTTTGGTGTAAGTACTACAGTATCTGGGATTATAATAGCTATACTTACTGCATTAGTTATTGTTGGAGGTATTAAAAACATTGGTAACGTTACAGAAAAAATAGTACCTGCTATGTCACTTATGTATATAGTTTGCTCATTAATAGCAATATTTAATAATATACAGATGATTCCAACAGTTTTTAAAATGATTTTTACTACTGCTTTTTCAAGCAAAGCAGTTGCTGGCGGACTTATTGGTAGTGTAATCCGATATGGAGTGGCTAGAGGAGTATTTTCAAATGAAGCAGGGCTTGGAAGTGCACCTATAGCTCATGCAGCATCAAAAAATGATAACCCAGTATCTGAAGGTATTATAGGTTCTCTTGGAGCTTTTATAGACACTATAATAGTTTGTACTATGACGGCATTAGTCATACTCAGTTCAGACCTCGTACAACTTGATAATTCAGGAGCTATGGTTATAAAAGGAAATTTAAATGGTGCATCTTTAACAAATACTGCTTTTAATAAATTACTTCCTGGAATAGGAGGATATATTGTATCTATGGGATTAGTTTTTTTCGCTTTTTCAACTATAATAGGATGGTATTATTATGGATCCAAATGTATTGAATATATAGCTGGACTAAAAGCTACTGAAATATATAAATGGATTTGGGTAATACTTACTTTTATAGGAGCTACTACTTCTTTGGATACAGTTTGGAATATTTCTGATATGTTTAATGGTTTGATGGCAATCCCAAATTTAATAGGACTTATAGCTCTTAGCCCTTTGATATTTGAAATGACAAAAAAATATGAAGATACAATATAAATATTCCAAGTACCAAATAAAATCACCTAATAAGTAATATTACTTACTAGGTGATTTTATTAAAAATAATCTTTTTTTATCACATTCTCTTCCTTAAATTTACTATCTTGTTTTTATATCACTCACCCCACGTATCCAATACTTTAATTGCATCTACATTACCTTGATCTGCTGCTTTTTTATACCACTCATAGGCTTTTTCGTCGTCTTGTTCTACTCCCTTGCCAAAATGATACATATACCCTATATTAAACATAGCACTTGGACTACCTGCTTCTGCTGCCTTTCTATGCCATTGGTATGCTTTTTCATAATCTTGTTTTATTCCCTTGCCAAAACGATACATATCAGCTAGACTAGACGCAGCATCTAAATTACCTTGATCTGCTGCTTTTTTATACCATTCATAGGCTTTTTCATAATCTTGCCCTACTCTTCGTTCTTTCTCATACATATAACCTATGCTAAACATAGCATCTGAATTACCCAACTCTGCTGCCTTTTCATACCATTCCATAGCTTCTCCATAATCTTGTTTTATTTCCTTTCCAAAACGATACATATCACCTAAACTATTCATGGCATCCGAACTGCCTAATTCTGCTGCTTTCCTATACCACTCATATACTTTTTCATAATCTTGTTCTACGCCTTTACCACTATTATACATATCACCTAGACTATTCATAGCATCTGAATTACCTAATTCTGCTGCTTTTTCATACCACTCATAGGCTTTTTTATAGTTTTGTTCTACACCTTTTCCACTATTATACATATCACCTAGACTATTCATAGCCAATGAACTACCTGATTCTGCTGCCCTTTTATACCATTCATATACTTTCCTATAGTCTTGTTCTACTCCGTGCCCTTTGTCATACATATTACCTATGCTAAACATGGCATCTACATCACCCTGATTTACTGCCCTTTTATACCATTCATAGGCTTTTCCATAATCTTGTTCTACTCCTTTTCCACTATTATATATATCACCTAAACTATTCATAGCTGATGAACTTCCTAATTTTGCTGCTCTTTTATACCATTCATAGGCTTTTTTATAATCTTGTTCTACTCCTTTTCCGTTATCATGCATATAGCCTATATTATTCATAGCTGATGAACTACCTAATCCTGCTGCTCTTTTATACCATTCATAGGCTTTTTTATAATCTTGTTCCACTCCTTTTCCGTTATCATACATATAGCCTATATTGTTCATAGCTGATGAACTGCCTAGTTCCGCTGCTTTTTTGTACCATTCCATAGCTTTTCCATAATTTTGTTCTATGCCTTTCCCATTGTCATACATATATCCTATATTGTTCATAGCCAGTGAACTACCTGATTCTGCTGCCCTTTTATACCATTCATAGGCTTTTTTATAGTCTTGCTCTACTCCTTTTCCATGGTCATGCATATCACCTAGACTAAACATAGCACCTGAACTTCCCAATTCTGCTGCTTTTTTATACCATTCATAAGCTTTTTTATAATCTTGTTCCACTCCCTTTCCATTGTCATACATATACCCTATATTGTTCATAGCTGATGAACTGCCTGATTCTGCTGCTCTTTTATACCATTCGTAGGCTTTTTTATAGTCTTGTTCCATCCCTTTCCCAAAATGATACATATATCCTATATTATTCATAGCCGATGAACTGCCTAATTCTGATGCTTTTTTATACCATTCATAGGCTTTTTTATAGTCTTGTTCTACTCCCTTTCCATTGTCATACATATACCCTATATTATTCATAGCTGATGAACTGCCTAATTCTGATGCTTTTTTATACCATTCCATAGCTTTTCCATAATTTTGTTCTACACCTTTTCCATTGTCATACATATATCCTATATTATTCATAGCTGACGAACTGCCTGCTTCCGCCTTTTCTACCAATTCATACAACTTTTGTATTGAGGCTTTTTTGTAGAGGTTTACCTCAGTATTCTTATTTAAATTTTTAGATTGAATATAATATTTTTTTATCAAAAACTGTCCATTAAATACATCCAATTTACCTATCAAAGTATAGTATGAATTTTCTTCACACAACATCTTTGCTTCATACATATCTATTGTTATGTAACCCTCAGTATTTAGAATATATTTATCTAACCATTTGTAATAGTTGATTGTAACTGGCATTTCTTTTTTATCAACATTATATTTATACTTATTAATTTTCACCACTCCAACAGGAATAGGCTTTTTTGCACAAACAGCATTTTTATATTCTAAATCACTTTCATACCATGATCTATCTAAAATTAAAGCATTCACTTTGCATTTACCATTGTGCCCTTTAACATAAATATCATTAATATCAATACAAACTTCATCATCTATAATATCTAATTTTGCAAAAAGAATATATTTTTTAGGTTCAACTAATATTTCTTCAAATTCTTTCTTTTCTATATATAATATATCTATATCGGGAACTTTAACTGGAACCTCTTGATATATAGAAAATGGGAATACAATAATATCATCTATTTCATTAATAGACGATGACTCTACGAATGCTTTCCCAAAGCTAATTATTTCATCATTTTTTATCCTTTGATAAAACTCTTCTTTTGTTTCAAACACATCTTGCTTATATCTATTAATATTAGCTTCTTGTTCATCTTTAAGAAATTCTTTATTATTTATGGTAAATGGATGCACAAACATTTCATTATCATTACTACTATCTTTCTCTGCCGATTGAACATCATCTTTGTTAAACTTTTTCTTCATAAGATGTTCATAAAATATAACTCTATATTCTGGAAGCATATCACTCAAATCAATTTTAGAATAATCTTCTTCTCCATACTCTATTACAAACCATACTAATATTTCAAATATTTCATTTAAAAATGCCTTTGCAGCAATTGGATCAGTATAATTTTCATGAACAGCCTTATCACCAGCAATTCTTATTTTATGAAATAAATTTACCGTTTTAATGCTTAAATGTTCACAATCAACAAGCAAATTTATTGCATCTGATAAATCTACAGGTTCTTCAATATTATTTTGATTTAATATGTAATTTGTAATAAATTCAACCACTTGTCTCAATTTAATTAATGTTATGTTAGAATCTTCATTTACTTTTTCTTCAGCATCAAACATTAGATTACATACATCAGGCCATTCTATTTTTAAAAAACTAAATCTGTTCAAATAAAACACCTCCAAAATTTGTCAAGCAAGTTGTCATTTTTAATCCTAAAACATTGTATTACTTCATTTCTAATTTGTAATCTACATAAAGTTTCTACCTACATAACATAGTGTAATAATACTACCTTTTTTATAGGCTAACATGTAAATTCCACATACATTGGTGGTTTATTAAAGTCAAATCTAGTTTAATCGCTTTTTCTAAATATTTTTCATTAGTTTTTAGTAAATTTTGATATATTGTCCCATTATGCTTTCACCTAAATTATATTTTCTTTGATATAGAATAATAAAATTTATTCTATACTCTAATACATATATTATACACTATATACTAAATTGTGTCACGTTTGCCAGTTTTATGTCGAAATTATAATATTCTCTCATTTTTTAGACATAAAAAAAATCAACTAATGATTAGCTGATCTTTTTTGAAAAACATATCAAAGAGTCCCTCACAACTCCCTATTTTAAACTTTTATATCACTTTAAACATCTATCACAAAGTATTTTCTTCTATTTTATATCTAAATATGCCTATTCTATACTTCTTCTAATTTCCTATTCTATTATGTAAGATATCTTAGTATCTTGTGAAAATATTTTAATCTTATTATCCATTAAAGTTTTAAAATCAAAATGGTGAAGTATTGATTTCTCTGGTAAAAATAAATCCTATTTTTTTCAATACTCTTACCTCCTCCTTTAACAAACTAATTTCTTAGCTTTATACCCATTTGACATTATTCTGTCTTTTTCTTCTTCCTTATTCCAGATATACTCAAAATATCTAGTATTCTTAATTTTTCTATCTATTTAATATTCCTATATACAAATAATTAAATATGTGAATAAATACATTTCGTTAGGAATTTTTGTAAACTAACTTTGTCAAAAAAACGCAGAAACCACAAGTGGAATAAGTTGAAATATGTATCATTTTGTGCTAATATAAATTTATATTTATATGATTCAGAAAATTTATAAGGTGAAATAAATATCTTGATTTATTAAAATTCAAGATATTTTTTATTAATGCAAAGAAATTAAAAAACAATATTGAAATCCTTAATAAAATCATTAATATTCCAAGGACATTGTCCTAACTATTATGTTAATCCTTCAAATTGTCTTACAAAATTTACTTTAAGAGAGGAACATCAAATTGCTAAAAAATTGGAAGACTATCTTTAAATGCACATTAAACTTAGTTTTAGTGATATGCCTAATTTTAGGCACACCAATTTTCAAATCAGAGGCCGCTTCTGATACTACCAAAGACAAAAAAGCTATTATATTAATATTAGATGAAGTCAGCTTAGAAGAAATACTCAATAGTGATACTCCAAATATTGACATGTTGCTGGAAAATGGAGCTATAGGTCTTATGAACACACGGACAAGTTCAAACTTATTCAACAGAGGCAGCTCCTATCTTAGCTTAGGTATGGGTACAAGAACTTTAGCATCAACTCAAGGCGGATTAGCTTTTGAAAAGAATAAAATGTATCCTCTATCAGATTATGATTTAGTACAGAAATATGTTAAAGCTAGTGACCTTTATAAATTATATACAGGCAAAACTCCTCCAGATGGTGAAATAATAAATATTGCTATTGGAGATATAGAAAAAACTGCTTTAGATACTACCCCTAATAACCAAGTTGGTCTTCTAGGTAAAATAGCTAAAGAAAAAAACCTTGTAATTGGAGTTGTAGGAAATAGTGATTTAAATAAACCAGCAAGAGAAACCACCTTGTTATCTATGGATGAAAATGGTGTAATTCCTTTTGGTTCTGTAGGCTCTTATTTATTAACTACTGATCCCAATGTTTTAGGGGGAATTAAGCTAGATCAAAAAAAACTGTTAAAAGAGGTTGAACGTATTTTACCCCATATTAATATATTATTTATAGATTATGGAGATACTGTAAGAATACAAGCAACTGACGATCAATTGGCTACAGATTCTGTTATGGAGGAACAAAAAATTAAAGCTATTGAACGAGCTGATTCATTCCTTGGTCAGGTTATCAAAAAAGTCGACTTAGAAGAAACTTTATTTATGGTCATAACTCCTAATCCTTCAAAAGAAATGGTTGAGCAAGGCAATTTTGCCTTAACCCCTGTCATTATGTCAAGTACTAACACCAAAAAAGGATTAATAACCTCAAATACAACTCGTAGGGAAGGATTGGCTACCAATTTTGACTTTGGACCTACTATCCTTAATTTTTTTGACATTACTGAATCTAAAAGTTTTATTGGTGAACCAATGCAAACGGTAAATAATGAAAATCCTACAGAAATTTTACTAAATAATCAAGCACAATTTTTATATTTGAGGAAATATCGCAGTATTTTTCACTGGGCTTTTATTATTTTAGTAGGCATATCTTTAATTGGATTTTATTTACCTCAATTTACAAAATGGAATGGATTTCCAAGCAAAATTCTTAATTATCTAAGCCTAACAGTAATGGCGATACCTTTAACAATGATGACTGTTTCACTATTTGGCTATAAATCCATAATTTTAGATATTCTTTATGTCTTTGGTGGTGCCTTTATTATAGCCTATATTTTAAATAAAATATTTAATCAAAATTTAATAACTATATCTATTTTGGGATTAGCAACTAGCATATTGCTATTGATTGATATTTATTTTGTGGGAAAACTGATGATTATTTCTCCTTTAGGATCTGATGCTATTGCAGGTGGTAGATTTTATGGAATAGGCAATGACTATATGGGGATATTGTTGGGTTCTACTTTATTAGGCTTTTTTTCATTATTTCATCTACATGAAACTAATAAGTCCACTATGATTATAATTATAACTTTTTATATGCTTTTGGTAATAGTAGCCCTTAGTCCTTTCTTCGGTGCTAATATGGGTGGAACATTGTCTGCTATGTTGATTGCTTTATTGGCTTTACTAACAATCTTAGATAAAAATTTTTCCTTTAAAAAAATAATTATTATAGTTATTGGAGTCCTTGTGGGAATCATTGCACTAGCTACATTGGATGCTTTATTTAATCCAAATCCCACTCATGCAGGAAAAGCATTAGAAGCTTTAACAATAGATGGTTGGAGTAAATTCTTTGAAATAATTGGTTCTAAACTGAATCAAGTCTTTTGGAATTTAACCCATGCTTCATGGAATATTATTTTATTTGTACAAGCTATTTTAATGATTTTATTACATAAATACAAAAATGAAGTTTTAATAAATATTCGTAAAAATTATCCACTCTTATATAAGGGATTTACTGTACTTCTATTAGGTGGAATAGTTATATTCTTATTTAACGATACAGGAACAATAGCTTCAGCCTTGATACTAATTTATTTATTTATACCATTAGGAATGTTGATAAAAGGTACACAATACCAAAACCCCCACAGTTAAAGCTGGTGGGGACTTAAGTATATTTTTCATCTTTTATATCCCATTTACCTTCTTCCATATTCCTCTATTGCAATCCTTACACCTAATTATAAGCTATATAACCTTCACCCAATGCAATTGCTCTCTGGCTTTATAAAATGAACAATTCTTACTTTCACATATTTTTATTTATTTTAGAAATAATACTACTCACAATTCATTTTGATAATATTGCCATATTAATAACCTTGGTTTTCTATACAAAAAAAGAAGAACCCCTTGATTCTTGGGATTCTTCCTATTATCATACTTAATTATCTTAATAATTGAAGCACTGTTTGAGGTGCTTGATTTGCTTGAGCAAGCATTGCTGTTGCTGCTTGTTGTAATATATTTTGTTTTGTGAATTCCATCATTTCTTTTGCCATGTCTACGTCTCTTATTCTTGATTCTGCTGCTTGTAAGTTTTCAGCTGATGTGTCTAGGTTCTTGATTGTATGTTCTAATCTGTTTTGCATAGCACCTAGTTTAGATCTTTCTGCTGAAACTGTTTCAATTGCTTTATTTATAGTTGTTATTGCTCCATCTGCATCTTCTTGAGTGGAAACATTTATACCACCATCACGATTTTTAGTAGTATCTTCAGTTTTTGCAGATACTGTTGTATCTTCAGTTGGTTTAGTTGCAACTACAGTCTCACCTGCATAAGTCTCTTCTGTAGAAACTACTATTCCAGCATCCTTTGCCACTGATTCTAATGCAGCTTTAATATCAGCATTTGTTGCTGTAGACTTGCTTGCTTCAGTTTGTGCAAGAGTTATGGTAATAGTACCATCTTTAAAATCAGCTGTTGTTTCTGTTGGCAAATTTTCAGTTTCACTTTCAAATTCTGCAAACGTAATAGTTATTTCACCATCAGTCATATTAGTAACTTGAAGACCATCAACACCTGTAACAGCTGTTGCTGTATATACTGTTCCATCTACTCCTAAGCTTTTAGCATCCATTTTGTTAATTTTCAATTCAACATTTTGTCCTGCATTTGCTCCAACATGGAATGTAGCTTCGAATCCTTTACCCAATAAGTTTTGAGTATTAAACTCAGTAGTATCAGCTATTCTTGTTATTTCCTTTGATAACTGGTCTACCTCTTTTTGAATTTCTCCTCTATCTACTTCTACATTTGTATCATTTGCTGATTGTACTGCTAATTCTCTCATTCTTTGAAGGATTGCATGTGTTTCATTTAGTCCACCTTCTGCTGTTTGAATAAGTGAAATACCATCTTGTGCGTTCTTTGAAGCCATATTTAATCCTCTAATTTGACCTCTCATTTTTTCTGATATTGCTAATCCTGCTGCGTCATCTCCAGCTCTGTTAATTCTAAATCCTGAAGATAGTTTTTCTAAGGATTTAGCTGTTGCTGTGTTATTGATTCCTAATTGTCTATGAGTATTCATAGCCATTAGATTGTTATTAATTCTCATTATCTATTCCTCCTTGATTTTTAAAGTTTTTGCGAAACTCCATTTTCGCAATTTATTTAACAAGCCTATTGGCTTATTAGCATAGTTATTAATCAGTTTCATTCTTTAACCTTTTATTTTCTTAATAGACTTCTTCTCTTGTCATTGAAATACTTATAAAAGGTCGTAATATTCCTCAAGTTTTCCTTTAAAATCAAAATATAAATTCATTATTGATTTCCTCTTATTATATAAGTCGACAAATTTAAAAAATAGTTTATAGTTTTTATGTAATTTTTTTAATAAATTAATTATAAGTTTATTAAAATAATAACCTTCTAATTTTTATTTCCCTCTCTGTTATGTGTATCGGCAATCATTAATAAAAGTTAATACTTATTATATAAAAAATATAGACCTGCTAATAAAAATCAAGTATTTTCATCTATTTATTTTTGAATATATAAAATAGACTAAACTAATCTTTCTGTTTAGTCTATTTCATAATGCTTTGCCCTATGCTTTTTTGTATTCCTTTAAAGCTTCCCGATTCATGCAGTAGAGCATCAATATCTATGCTTCTTTCTCCACAACATCAACTAAGTACTCTAAAAATTCCTCTCTCAAATCTTCTCTTCTCAATGCATACTCAACAGTTGCTTCTAAAAATCCTTGTTTATCTCCTACATCATATCTTCTTCCTTCAAAAATATATGCATACATTTCTTCTTTTTGAGCTAACTCTTTTAATGCATCTGTTAATTGAATTTCTCCACCTTTTCCTGGATTAGTATGTTCTAATATATCAAATATTGTAGGGTTGATTATGTATCTTCCTAATATAGCTACATTTGATGGTGCTTCCTCTACTTCAGGTTTTTCTACTAAATCATTTACTGTATATACTCTATTTTCTATTTGCTTTCCATCTACTATTCCATATTTATCTACATTTTCCTTAGCCACTTCTTGCACACCTAATATAGTAGCTTCATATTTTTCATAAGCTTCAATCATCTGTTTTAAACAAGGTTTCTTTGCATAAACTACATCATCTCCAAGTAATACTGCAAAAGGTTCATTACCAATAAAAGATTTTGCACAATATATAGCATGTCCTAATCCTAATGGCTCTTTTTGTCTAATATAATAAATATTTATCATATTAGAAATTCTTCTTACTTCTTTTAAAAATTTAATTTTACCACTTTTCTCTAGTTCAAGTTCTAATTCTACTGATTTATCAAAATGATTCTCTATTGATTGTTTATTTCTTCCTGTAATTATTAATATTTCCTCTATACCTGAATCCACTGCTTCTTCCACTATGTATTGTAAAGTAGGTTTATCTACAATAGGAAGCATCTCCTTGGGTTGTGCCTTTGTAGCAGGTAAAAACCTAGTTCCCAATCCTGCTGCCGGTATAACCGCTTTACGTACTCGCATTTGTGATTCCCTCCATTTTAGTTTGCTAATAAAATACTTTCACTACTCCATTACTTAGTACCATAATAGTTATAGCCGCTATTATATTTCCTATCAATATAGCTGGAAATGCTCTTTTAAAACTCATATTCAATAATGCGGCTGCTAAAGTCCCACTCCAAACCCCCGTCCCAGGAAGAGGAATAGCCACAAATAAAATAAGTCCCCAAAAACCATATTTTCGTATTTTATCACTTTTTCTAAGTGATCTACTAGTTATTCTATTTATCATTTTTTTAAATGTTTTTGTTTTCTTCAAATAATCAAACATCGGCCTAACAGTAAATAAAAGTATAGGTACAGGTATCATACTGCCAATAAAGCTAAGAACAGTTGCATGAATAGGAGATAACCCCATAGATATTCCTACAGGAATTGCTCCTCTAAGTTCTATAATAGGTAATGCCGCTGTTAGTATTACAGTAAATTCTATGGATAAAAAGTTAAGTATTCCCCTTAAAAATTTTTCCATCATTATTCTCCTAATTTTTATAACTATTGATTTTTAGTATTTACTACTTTATCCATAGTCCTAATGCCTTGACCTACTCCAAAATATTTAAATCCTTGTTTCTCCATTTGTTCTTTTCTATATATATTTCTAAAATCAAAGAAATATGGTTGTTTTAAAGATTTCTTAACTCTATCTAAATCTAATTTTCTAAATTGATTCCATTCAGTAATTATAACTAATGCATCACTGTCTTTCATTGTTTCATATTCATTTTTACAATAGGTAATTCTATCTCGTATATTTTCCAATCTCCATTTTGCTTCTTCATAAGCTTGAGGATCATATACTTTAAATTTAGCACCCTTTTTAGCTAGTTCATTTAATATAGTAATTGCTGGAGATTCTCTCATATCATCTGTGTTTGGTTTAAAGGCTAGTCCTAAAATAGCTAATTGCTTGTCCTTTAAATCTCCTAATTCATCTTCTATTTTCTGTGCCATTAATTTCTTTTGTTTTTCATTTGCCTTTACTGTTTGTTCTGTTAATGTTACTGGCGAACCATATTCCTTCCCTATTTCTGCAAGAGCTAATGTGTCTTTAGGAAAACAACTTCCCCCATATCCTGGACCTGGATTTAAAAATTTAGGACTAATTCTTCCATCTCTCCCCATAGCTTTTGCTACATCTTGTGCATCTGCCCCTACTTTTTCACAAAGATTAGCTACTTCATTTATAAAGGTAATCTTCATAGCTAAAAAAGCATTAGAGGCATATTTTATCATTTCTGCTGTTTCAATATTTGTTTCTATAAAAGGCGTTTCATTTAAATATAGTACACTATATACTTGTTTCATAATATTTAATGCCTTTTCAGATTCTGTTCCTATGACTACTCTATCTGGATGAGTAAAATCATGAATTGCTGATCCTTCTCTTAAGAATTCTGGATTAGATACTACATCAAAATCATAGGACTCTCCTCTTTTTTCTAATTCTTCTCCAACCCATTTTTTAACCCTTTGGCCTGTCCCTATAGGTACTGTACTTTTATCTACTATTACTTTGTATCCATTCATATGCTTTCCTATATCTCTTGCTACTTCTTCTACATAGTGTAAATCCGCACTACCATCTTCAGCAGGAGGTGTGCCTACTGCTATAAATACAACATCACATTCTTCTACTGCCTTTTTTATGTCTGTAGTAAAGCTTAATCTTTTGTAATAAACGTTTCTCTCTACTATTGGTTCCAAACCTGGTTCATAAATAGGAATAATTCCATTATGTAATTTATCAATTTTTTCTTTATCATTGTCTACACAGATAATATTTAAACCAAAATCTGATAGACATGTTCCTGTAACTAACCCTACATATCCAGTACCTACTATTGCAATTTTATTCATTAGTATCTTCCCCCTTACTTTTTTATCAATACCCATAAGTTTCTCTTTTAAAAAAATTTGTCAAAATATTCTTTGCTTTAGTAATAAATATTGACAATAATAACGATATAAAAAAGGTTGCCCAAAAAAGTAAAGTAAATACTGTTATTGGTTTTATATCAATATTTTTTATTCTTACTAAAATTGATAACATTATAGGTTGGTGAGTTAAATACATATAAAATTTATTGCTATCTATGATGGGCGTTGTATGCACTTGACAGACGATGAGGTGAGAAGGTTCGAGGCTGAAGGCAGGAGATTTGTCCTCAGACTTCGGACGCCCGACGAAGGCATAACGGAAGTGGATGACCTCATACGAGGGCGCGTCACCTTCGACAACAGCGTGATCGGGGATTTCGTTGTTATGAAGTCTGACGGCATGCCAACGTACAACTTCGCGTGCGTTGTCGATGACTCTGCCATGGAGATTTCGCACGTAATACGGGGTGACGAGCACGTCTCAAACACGCCTCGCCAGGTCATGCTCTACAAAGCCTTCGGTATGACGCCGCCAGCGTTCGCTCACGTGCCAATGATCCTGGCTCCGGACAGAAGCAAACTGAGCAAGAGGCACGGTGCAACCAGTATAGAGGAGTTCCGCGAAGCAGGGT
>CAYUTQ010000040.1:0-17388 GCA_964447805.1 uncultured Clostridia bacterium | reverse complement strand
GGGAATGGAAAAGGGAATGGAAAAGGGAATGGAAAAGGGAATGGAAAAGGGAATGAAAAAAGGTATGGAAAAAGGTATAGAAAAAGGTATGGAATCAAAAGAAAAAGAAATAGCAAAGAAATTAATAAAAATGAATCTTTCAATGGAACAAATAATAGAGGCAACAGGTTTAACAGAAGATAAAATAAAGGAATTAGAATCTGAACCATCCTAATGGATGGTTTTCTTTTGAATAATTTAGGATTATTAGAAATGTTATTATATTTGTTGTCTATGATTGGTAGTGCAAAAAATCTTATAGCCAACAAATTATTTTTTATATAACTATTTTACACTGAAAAAGTTTCATAAAGTGTTAAATTATGATAGAATGCAGATGACTAGTATTATAAGAATATATATAGTTTGTTTATAATGGTATTTACATATTTTGAAGATTTTAAAAATATTTAAGCAGGTGATAAATTGTGTTAAAATTTATTTCTTTATTAGGTCCAGGCAGTTATATACCTTGTAATTATTATTTAGAAGATAATAAAATAATGGATTGTTGTTATATTCAATATGCTTTATTGAATATATTAAAAAATCAAGGTATGATGCCTGATAAAGTAGTTATATTTACAACTAAATTGGCAGAGGAAGGTAATTGGGAAAGGAATAAATATGATAATAAGAGATTAGGCTTGGAATGTGAATTAAATGATATTACCAAAGATGAACTTTGTGAAGTGAAAAATGTATTTATACCTGATGGATATAGTGAAGATGAGTTATGGGATATATTTGAAAAAATATTAGCTGAAATAGAAGAAGGTGATGAAATAATATTAGATATAACTCATTCTTTTAGGTACTTGCCAATGTTGACATTTATTATAATAAATTATGCACGTATTGTGAAGAACTGTAGTTTGAGAGCTATATATTACGGTGCATTTGAAGTATTAGGGTCTCACGAAATGGTAAAAAGTCTTCCTTTAGAAGAGAGGAATGCGCCAATATTTAATTTAACTCCTTTTGTTACTTTATTTGATTGGATTATAGGGGTTGACAGATATTTATCTACAGGTGATGCATCAATAGTAAGTGATATGACCGAAGCAGAAGCTGTCAAAATAAAAGACAAAGAAAAAATGAATATGGGAAATATGTCTTCACAAAAAAACAAATCCCTATTATTTAAAGATTCAACATCTTTGAAGAGACTTTCAGAAGCAATGGAAAATTTTAGTGATGTAGTATTTACTTGTAGAGGACAAGAAATTACAAAAAGAGTATCATGGCTTAAGAAAAACATTGATGATGTAATAAAAAGTGCTACTCATGAAAAGGTAAAGCCTTTAGTTCCTTTAATGGAAATGTTACAAGAACGTTTTAATAATTTTAGTTATTATGATGATTATGTAAATATGATAGAGACCTCTAAATGGTGTCTTGATAATGGAATGTATCAACAAGGATTTACTATATTACAAGAGGGTCTCATAAGTTATGTATGTGAAAAATGGAATTTAGATGAGACTAATGAAGAACATAGAAAAATAGTGACTAGATATGCGTATAAGGTAGCTAAAAATGATATAGATATTAATTTTATACCATTAAAAATAGGAGAAAATAAAGCCAATAATTTATTCAAACTAATTCAAGATGTTGGTGCAATGAGAAATGATATAAATCATGCTGGGTGGAGACAAAATCCTTCTAGATCATCTAATTTTAAGGAAAATTTACAAGGATATATAAAAGTAGCTGAAACTATTAAAGCTGACAAATGTGAGGGAAAAAATATGCTTTTAATTTTTTCTCATCAAATTATGGATAAACAGAAGGAAGAAGCTGAGGAAAAATTTGGTATTACTAATTTTGTAGGTTTAGAAGATGGATTATTAGAGAAATGGTCCAATGTTCCCCCTAACTTAGAAGATTTAGGAAAATACTTAGAAGATATAATAGAATGGATTGAAAAGAATAGTAAAAATGGTGATTATGTATTGGTTCAAGGAGATTATGGTGCAACTATGTACATTGTAAATTATTGTATATCTGAAGGATTAATACCAGTTTATGCAACAACTAAAAGAAAAGTTATAGAAGAAAAGGTTGGAGAAAAGATTAAATTTTCTCGTGAGTTTGAACATGTTATGTTTAGAAAGTATCAGATTTCAAATGATTAGAAAAATATAAATATTATTTTCTTTTTTAATAATAGGGTAATATTTTGAAGGTTGGAAAGAAGAAAAAGATGATTAAAAATCAATTAAATGTTTTCCATTTATTATTTTATGTAATGTTTGTATCTACTATGTAGCTGAATCCTGTGATGTTACCGCTTATTATTAAGTGAAAAATTGTATTTACACTATTTAATATGATTTTAGAAATTAGGATCAAAATAAAATAATATTTGTTACTAGTCATAATCAAAAGGATATAGATTTATTATGCATAAAAGTATATGAGATAGATGATAAAAAGGTAAAGTTAGTTATATAGATATGTTTTTAAAAATAATTAATTATTTTTTAAGATATATTCAATTATTCTATACACTCCATAATATAAAATACCTCACATAATAAGACAATAATTAGGAAAAGTTAAAGATCAATAGAGACATCAATATTATTGAGATTTAACTTTTAATATTGTTTATAGTAGATACAAGAATAGTATTATAATAAATAAAGGATTATTTCATCTTTTATCTAATTATTATATAAGAGGGGTGATTTTATGTTTAAACCACATGATTATGCCTTTCAAATAGAAACAACAACAAGAGCAGTATTTAATTGTGACAGATATGGTTTTGGAGGTATAGTAGATACAGATTTTATAGAAAAACAACCTTTTATTGCTATATCTATTGTATTGGGCAATTTTTATAATAAAATAGACAGCAATAGCAAAGAAAAAATAGATGAATTTTTTCAAAAATATTATGAAGAAATAGGCAAGAGCATACCAAAAATTGGAGAGGAAAAAATTAAAAATATAGTAAAAGATTTTAATAATATAGTAGCAACAATTTAGTCAAACACTAGGGACAACTCTTTTTGTGTATATAAACAAAAAGAGCTGTCCCTAGTTTCTGTCAATGTTTTAGGAAATGTGATATTATGTGTATATTGGAAAATGGGGAAAGATAGTGGAGATACACACATATTAAGTATTTTATAAGAGTTTTTAGAGAAATAAAAATAATTTTATTTGGGGTGATAGTGATGAATTTTTTAGGAAAATTTAAGGTAAGAACAAAGTTATTGATTTCTTTTTTAATTATTGTTATATTGATTGGTTTAATTGGAGTTATTGGTATATCTTCGTTATACAAAGTTAATGAAAGTGGAAACAGTATATATGAAGAACATCTTTTGGCTATTCATTATTTAGATGATATGAATGAAGAAATGTGGGAAATGAATACTAGGGCATTAGATATTTTATTAAATAAAAGTTCTAATAAAAATGAATTGTTAAAAAATATGAACGATTCTTTTGAAGAATTTAAATATGATGTATCTCAATATGAAAAAATAGATCAAGAGCAAGATACAAAAGAATTTTATAATAATGAGATTAAAAAAAGTTTGGAGGATTACATAGAAGAAAACAACAAATTAATACAATTTATAGAAGAAAATAAAAAGGAAGAAGCTATAAAGTATTTACATACAGTTACTAAGAATAAAGAGGATATACAGGATAAAATGGAAGAACTTATAGATTTAAATATAAATTATGCTAGTGAGGATGATTCTAATATTGATACAACATACCATAATTCACGAAATATCTTTATTGTACTTATGATAGTTGGAATTGTTTTTTCTATATTAGCAGGTATTTTTATTACAAATGATATTACCAAACCGCTTAATAGATTTCAAGAATTTGCTCAAAGAATGTCAGAGTATAATTTTGAAAAGCCCGTTGAAATTAAAAGAAAAGATGAATTTGGGGAGACAGGTAGGTCTCTAAATTTAGCACAAAAAAACATTAGAGAGCTTATTGAAAATATTATTGACAATTCTCAAAACTTAAGTGCTTCATCAGAGGAATTGTTTGCTATAGTTGAAGAAATGACATCAAGAGCTGATGTAATAAACAATTCATCAAAAGAAATTGCTACAGCTACTCAAGAAACTAGTACATCTGCTGAAGAAATTAATGCTTCTATAGAAGAAATGAATTCAAGTGTAAGTGATTTATCAGATAGAGCTTTAGATAGTAATAATAATGCAAATAAATTTAAAGGTTTAGCATTAGATGTGAAGAAAAGTGGTAACGAATCAACTGAGGAATTAATAAAAATATATACAGAGAAAGAGGAAATGATAATAAAAGCTATAGAGGATGGGAAAGTAGTTGATAAAATAAAAGTTATGACTGATACTATTTCACAGATTGCAGAACAGACCAATTTATTAGCTTTAAATGCAGCTATTGAAGCAGCAAGAGCTGGAGAAGCTGGAAAGGGATTTGCAGTTGTAGCAGAAGAAGTGAGGGTACTTGCAGAGCAATCATCAGAAGCAGTATCAACTATCCAGGAAGTAATTGGACAAGTTGAAGGGGCATTTGATAATTTATCTAATAGTGGTAATGAAGTATTAGAGTTTATTAATAATTATATTAGACCACAATTTGATAACTTTATTGATACTGGAAATAAATTTTATGAACAGGCTAATTATATAAGTGAAATGTCAGAGAATTTAGCATCTATGTCGGAAGAATTGTCTGCAGCAACTAGCCAAGTAAGTGATGCTGTAGAAAACATGTCTGCAATTTCACAAGAAACTTCGGCAACTACTGTAGATATAATTAGTAATATAGATGAGACCAATGATGGAATGAAACAAATATTAGGAACAGCTCAAAGTCAAGCAGAATTAGCTGAAAAATTAAATGCAATGGTACAAAAATTTAAGATATAAAATAAATACTAAGGATGGTTTGGGATCACTTTTCAGTGGTCTTGAACCGTTCTAGTGTTTAAGTAGAAGGGATGTATTATATGAGACTTGTATACGATACATATGATTCACCAATAGGATTGATTCATGTAGTATTAGATGAAGTTGGAGTTAAAAAGATATTTCTTTTTGAAGAAGATTGGAATGAGTATTTAAAAGAAAATTTAAATATAAAAATAAGTAAACAAATTTGTAAAGATGTTGTTTTACAATTAGATGAATATTTTAGGAAAGAGAGAAAAAAATTTGAATTATCTTTGTCTATTGAAGGAACAGAATTTAGAAAAAAGGTGTGGAAGGCTTTAAGAGAAATACCTTATGGTGAAGTCAGAAGTTATTTGCAAATAGCAGAAGCAATAGGAAATCCTAAAGCTGTGAGGGCAGTAGGCCAAGCCAATAGAGCCAATCAACTACCTATAATTATTCCTTGCCATAGAGTTATAGGGAAAAATGGAGATTTAGTAGGATTTGCTGGGAATAAAACGAATGTAAAAAAATATCTACTTGAATTGGAAGGAATTAATGTGGAGAAGAGTGAATAGAGGTAATATATTTTATTATTAAGGGGGAATGAAAAATGCATAAACGTTATATTGATATGCTTATATGTCCATTGTGTCATAATCAATTGGAATGGCATATAAAAGAAGAGAATAGAGATAGAATAATTAATGCAAATATAGTTTGTCTATCATGTCAATCAGAATATGAGGTTAGAGATGAAATTGCAGTATTTTTGACTAATAAATTATCTAGAAATGATCTTTGGGAACAAAACGAATATAAAATAGAAAAATATTTTAAGGAGAATCCAGATATTTGTGAAAAATTAATGAACACACCAGAGGAAGAATTGAATGGTGCTGATTATTGGTTTAAAGCTTCATATTTTGAAATGAAGAAAGATTATATGATAAGTTCTAGGATGTTTAAAAATGCCTTTAAAAAAATATACACTCAAGATGCTATTGAAGGGCAGGAAAGTCAAATAGACTTTATAATTAATAATATTGAATCTAATAAAACTATAATAGATATAGCAAGTGGTAAAGGTTATCTTGTTGAAAAGTTGTTAAAACAAACAAATAATTATGTTGTTGCTACAGATTTTAGTCCTACAGTTCTTGCTAGAAATAAAGAATATTATAAATACAAAGGCTTATATGATAGATTGAGTTTAATAGCATTTGATGCAAGAAAAACTCCTTTTAAAGATAATTCAATTGAAATAATGACCAGTAATATGGGACTTCAAAATATTGATCAACCAGAGGATGTAATAAAAGAGATGAATAGAATAACCAAGGGTATATTTATGTCTATTATGTTTTTTATAGATGAAAATGACAAAATTCATATGGATTTCTTCGATAAATATTTAAGCACCGCTTATGCTACAAGACGTAATGCTTTTGAAACATTTAAGAAGGCAGGATGGAGTAGTGTTAATATAGCTAATTCATTTTTGGCAAATATCAAACCAACACCTAAAGGTGAAATTTTAAAGAGGGCAGGGATTGATGGCTTTCCAATAGTGGATACAAAAGTTGAATTTTGTGTGTTTCAGGCAAAAAAATAATAAAATTAATAAATTAAAGAATTATTATGATATATGGAGGATATTTTATTATTTTAAGATAAAGTACAACAATAAGGTTTCTAAAAGTTAAATAACAGATTGTGGTAGAATATTAAAAGATATTTTTATGAATGTTAAAGTGAGGTGTTATTGTGAGTATTGTTGGGAAAAGGTATTTAACTATTGAAGAGGTTGTTTATATGCCAACTATTAATGATGTAGTTATAAGTAATGATGGAGAAAATATAGCTTTTGTTAAGACAACTGTAGATTGGGGAGACAATAAATACAGATCACATATTTGGATATATGAAAAAAACAATAAAAAAAGTTATCCATTAACTTTTGGTAAAACTGAAAGCACTAATCCTTCATGGTCACCAAATTCTAAGAATATAGCATATCTATCTATTGTTGGAGAAGAGAATAAGGAAGAGAAGAAAAAACAAATTTTCATTAAAGATGTCAATGGATATAACGGAGTTCAAGTTACTGATGAAAAAGAAGGAGTTAGTAAATTTAAATGGGCACCTAATGGTAAAGGATTATATTTTTTATCTAAAGCTCCAGAAGATGAGAAAATAAAAAAACGTAAAGAAATATATGGAGATTTTGAGTATGTGGACAAAGAATACCAGTGTAATTGCTTATATTACATTGATATACAGGAGGGAATACAGGAACTTAGAAAGAGTTATAAAACTCCTAAGGATTTTTTAAAAAAAGATGATGAAAAAAGTATAGTATGTCAATTAATAGATGGAGAAAAGTTTCATATAATAGATTTTGATATTTCTCCTAATGGGGAAAAGATTGCATTTGTAGCTATTCCAACTCCTACTATGGAAGATTATCAAAATGGAGATTTATATATACTTGATGTTGAAACTAAAATTACAAAAAAAATTGACAAAAAAGAATCAGTAATGGGAGGCATTAAATTTTCTATTGATGGTACTAAGATATGTTATATAAGAACTACAAAAGAAAGAGAATATTATGAAAACAATATAATTGATGAAATATTAGAAATATATGATATTAATTTAGATAAAACAATACATCCTATGTTAGATTTTGATAGGAATATAATGCCAATAGCTTGGGTTGATAATGGGATACTAGTTAAATGGCAGGATAAAACAAATTATTTAGTTGGAATATTAGAAATTGATGAAGGACTAAATACTTTGGATACTAATAAAGATGGTTTTACGATGGGATGTAGTGCAACAAAAGATGGAAAACATATAGCATATATAAAGGCAAAACCTCAGGAAACATTTGAAGTTTACTTAGATGGCAATAGAATAACTAATGAAAATAATATTTTTAAGGATAAATTAAAAAGTAAAAAAGAAATAATTTCTTGGAAAAGTAGCGATGGATTAAAAATAGAAGGTGTTTTATCTATGCCCTATAATTTTGAGAAATCGAAAAAATATCCTTTATTAGTTATAGTACATGGTGGACCAACTTGGGCTTCTTTTCCAGTACATGGTTTAAATAAAATTTATCCAATAGAGCAGTTTATAGAGGCAGGATTTTTAGTTCTTGAGCCAAATTATAGGGGAAGTTCAGGATATGGGAAGGATTTTTTAAAGGCAAATTATAGGGAATTGGGAATTGGTGATTATAATGATATAATAAGTGGAGTAGATATGTTAGTTGAAAAAGGATTTGTAGACAAGAACAAAGTAGGAATAATGGGTTGGAGTCAAGGAGGTTACATTTCTGCATTTTGTGCAACTTATAGTGATAGGTTTAAAGCTATTTCAGTAGGAGCTGGAATAAGTAATTGGATTACTTATTATGCAAATACAGATATACATCAATTTACTAGAATGTATCTTGGAGATAATCCATGGAATGATCCAGATATTTATAAAAAAACTTCACCAATGACATATATTAAATCAGCTTGTACTCCAGTAATTATTCAGCATGGAGAAAAAGATGCAAGGGTTCCTTTGCCTAATGCATACGAACTTTATCAAGGATTAAAAGATATGGGAATTGAAACTGAATTAATTGTTTTCAAAGGAATGAATCATGGTCCAGATAAGCCTGGAATTAATAGAGCTATTATGGAACAAAATTTCAAGTGGTTTATTAAATATATATTAGGTGATGAATCATAGTTATGTTAAAAAACTCCTTCTCTATTAATAGAGAAGGAGTTTAGATTATGATCCTATTATTCTGAAACCTTCTGGTAGTGGATCTTCAGGATCTAGAACTATTTGATTAAATCCTGTTATATGTGCTTTTCCAGAGATTTCTGGTATAACAGCTTCAAAATCATCTACTTTAGTAAGTTTAGCAATTTTTCCAGTCATAGGTGTATCTATTATACTATAGTTTATAAGCTCATCTTTTTCTTTTAATTCTCCTTTTAAATGATGAAGTGCAACTCTTGCACCAGTTCCTGTTCCAGTAGGAGAACGGTCAATTTGACCATCAGCAAAAATACAAATATTCTTTGTCTTAAGTTTATTTCCTTCTCGTTTTAAAGGAGTATAAAATATTGTTCCATAAATACCATTAAGACCTGGTTCTAGTGGATGAACAACATCCATTGCATCCATAACTTTATGTTTTATTTCCATACCTTTTTTAACAAACAATTCAGCATTTTCTGGTACCATATCTATACCCATTTTTTCTGCATCTACAAATACATAAAATGCTCCTGAGAAGGCTATATCACCTACAACCTCACCATATCCATCAACATTAACTTTTACATTTTCTTTTAGGACAAAAGAAGGTACATTTTCAAAATGTACGTTTTGTACACGATTATTTTCAACTTCAGCATATGCAGTTACTCTTCCTGCAGGGGAATCAATTTTTACTACATTTTGTCCTTCATTTGCAGGAATCATACCTGTATCAAGCACAACAGTTGTTACACCTATTGTAGCATGACCACACATTGTACTTAAGCCTTCATTATGTGTAAACAGTACGCCAAAATCTCCATCATCAGTAACAGCAGGAACTATAATACAGCCATACATTCCACTGTGGCCACGTGGTTCTAACATTAACATTTTTCTTAAATGATCATAGTGCTCTAATACATATTTCCTTTTTTCTAATATAGTTTTTCCTGGTATTGGTGGAAAACCGGATGTTATAATACGAGTTGGTTCTCCGCCAGTGTGTGTATCAATACATGAAATAATATTTTTAAATGTAATCATAAGAGACACTCCTTTATAAATTTAATTTTTTACCCATATTTTTATTTATACATTCTTCATATACAATTTTAGCAACTACTAAATCAAAAAGTGCCATTCCTACTGATTTGAAAAATGTAGTTTTTTCAACTATTTTTGATTTGTTAGTTTCGTTTAAAAGATAATGACCAAAAGTTTCTATTTGATCTGGTTTTAATAATCCTTTTGATAGGGGTTGTGAAAGATCGCCAGTTTCTTCTTTTGCATATTCTGTATCAATATATACTTTATCTAATAATTCAAATAGGCAATCTGGATATTCTCTCATAATTGGTTTGTATGAACCTATACCAATAAAATGTTTGTTTTCCAAAAGTTTTGGATCGTCTGGTATAACAGGTTTATTAGAGGTAGTTGTTGTTATTATTACTTCAGAATTTTTAACTACCTTTGTGGAATTTTCTGCTATCTCAATTTTGACACTTGGTAATGCTTCAGAAAGTTTTTCTTTAAATGCTGGGAGCCCTTTTTGATTAATATCATATACAAATATTTGTTCAATCTCCCTTACATTACAAGCATATAAAAGTTGATAAAAACCTTGTGTTCCAGCACCTATGAGACCAACCTTTTTAACTGTTTTTGGAGTAGTATGTTTTATAGCAACTCCACCAATAGCACCTGTTCGCAAAGCAGTTAATGCACTGCCATCCATCAAAGCAACAGCTTCACCAGTTTCATAATCATTTAATATCATAGTTCCATTTATAACTGGTTTGTTTTTAGCCTTATTTTCGGGAAAAACTGTGAGGAATTTGGTTCCAAAAAAGTCATTAATAAAACATGGCATATAAAGCAATGTTTTATTTTTATGTTCTACAGAAATTCTCGAAGGCATATTATACTCTTCTTTTTCATATAATTTGTATGCAAGTTCAATAGCATCCATTACTTCATTAAAATTAACTACATTAAATATATCATCTTTACTAATTGAAATCATTTTTTTACCTCCCTTTTAAATTTAGTATATAATTAAAATTAATATTGCAGTCTATTAGAAAATTTTTCATATATTTCCCTTACATCACTTAAATCAGATCCAAATGTTTCTTCAACTGCATTGCCCAATGCACCCATTAGTCTATAGAAATAAGCATCATGTTTTACATATTCTTTGGCTAGTAGTACCAAGGGTTTACTTTCGGTCCATATTACTTCTGCTTGTTGTGGGTTTTGTATATGACCAAATAATACTTCCTTTGAATCTGATACAAGGGTTATCCATCTTCCACCCATTTCTTGTAGCTTTTCTTTTTCAAAACCATGTTTATAAACATTTTTGATTCCAATATCTTCATTTTTATCTGCACCATATAGTATAACTAGCATTTTAACACCTTTGTTTTCTACGGTTTTTAATTCTTTATGAATGTGTTTAAGGTCTTCTTTCCATATTTGTATATGAAGTTCTTCTTTTGTATCTTGAAGTATGTTTTTATACTTATTAAAAATATTTTTATAACCACGGATAAACCACACATATTCAAGGTTCATTTGACTATCAAAAGTTTTCAAACCTTCTTTAATTTCTAATATTGCACTGTCATAATCCTGCTTTAAATTTTTTGCTAATTCTTCTGCGGGTATTGCATTATAATATACTGGATTAGTATTTTTAGTACATAGGACAACTCCTTTTCCTATTAATGTTTCCAGTAAATTATAAATTTTTGACCGTGGGATACCAGATATTTTGCTAATTTCATAACCAGTTGATGGTCCATTTTGTAATAATGTCATATATGCTTTTGCTTCTGATTCTGTAAAATTAAATTTACCTAATAAATGAATTAAATTATTAATTGGCCTTCGCCTCCATGAAAAATATACTTTAGGCAATTAGTAGCTACCTAAGGTTACTAATAGTATATTATATCTTAATCTTCAAATCAATAGGGATGATTAATTTTGTTTGAGAAAAAAGAAAAATTTATGATAAATAAATGATAATTAAAGTATTTATATACTTATTAATAGATAAAATGAATAAAAAACAGTCTATAATAAATATTACTTTTAAAAACGAGAGATGGGTTACAGATGTTATAGGGTTTAGATATGGCAAGAAAACATATGAAATATTGGATTTATATGAAAATAGTATAATAATTTATGTAATTGCTAATAGAAATGACAATTAGTTAGTGTTTAAAACTTTGGATTTAGCTTTAAGATTGAATTTTAGAGGTAGTCTAATAAATAAGAAACTATCGATATACATATTATAGTTTTAAAAAAGGATTGCAAAAAAGATTAAACAACTTTAGCTCGATGGAATATCAAGCCTTAGTTGTTTAAGGTCGTTTTTATTATTTTTTACTGTCTATTTGATAGAGTGCTATTCAAAAAACAAAAATAACTGTCTCTATTGTTTTCCATTATTTACAAATTCAATATTTTAACTATTATAGGTGCAATTATAGCAGTAATTATTCCAGCTATCCCTATAGCTAAAGAACTCATTGCTCCTTCTTCTTCTCCAATTGATAAAGCTTTGTTAGTACCAAAAGCATGGGAAGCAGTTCCAAAGGCTATTCCTTTGGCAGTACTGCTTTTTATACCTAATAAATTAAGTATTGGTTCACCTATCATATAGCCAGTAGTTCCCGCAACTACAACAAAGGCAACTGTCATGGCTGGTTTTCCTCCTAAACTGTTTGATAAATCAATTGCTATTGCTGTAGTAGTTGCTTTAGGTGTTAAGGACATTAATAATTCTTTATTGAAACCAAATAATTTTCCTATACCTATTACACTTAAGACACCTACTATTGAACCCATTAAGATACTTATTAATATTGGTATTGCGTTTTCTTTTAATTTATCAATTTGCTTGTACAAAGGAACAGCTAATGATACAGTCAATGGTCCTAAAAAGAACGTAATTATACTACCACCTTTATTATAATATTCATAATCAATACCTGTTAAATACAAGAATAATATTATAGTAGCTATTGAAAATATCAAAGGATTTAATAATGGATTTTTAGCTTTTGCAAATATTTTTTTATAGAATAAAAATACAATTAAAGTTATAGTAACACCAAAAATGGGGGTGTCAAATATTGCATTTATTGTATTCATACTTATCACTTCCTTTTTTCTTTTAATGCTATTAGTTTATCTGCTGTAAAACTGGTTACTATTATTATTAAAATAGTAGATACTATTATTGTAATGAGCAATTTTATTATATTGCCTTTAAATTGATTTAATATATTAATAAGTCCAACTCCTCCTGGAATGAACATTATCACCATATTAGTTATAAGAATATCTGAAATATTAGATACATCTTCAATTTTTACAACTTTAGTAAGTAGTAGTATAAGTAAAATAATCATTCCAAATACTGTTCCTGGAATTGGCACATTAAGCAAAATACTTAATATATGTCCTACGAATAAAGATAGCATAATTATTAAAAAACCTTTCATCTTTTGCAAAATAATATCTTCCTTTCTTTATAATGTTTCTTATTTGTCTATAAAGCCAATATACATATCGGTATATTTACTATAATATTTAATCAAGTCTTCTATATGACAATTATATATAAGAATTAAGATATAGACAATGACTTATTAGGATATGGTATGACAAAATTAGCTAAAAACTAACTTGTCCAATATAACAATAGTGACAGTTTTTTTGTTTGGTGTTTCAAACAAAAAGAACTGTCAGGTTGCATATAAATGGATGAAACTTTCATTGATTTGCTTAAAAGTGGGACTATTTATTTAAAAATTACTGATTTCTTATGTCTAATCCCAAAGTTGGGCTAGCATACACGACCAATTGAATTTCTACTCAGTCTAATATCCCTAGTGTTTGTTTATTGCTTGTTTTCTAAATGAGATAATAGTTTTGTTGTTAGTGCATTGGCATCTTCAATTTTTTCTTGTAAACGATAAAAGGTTTTAGAAATATCAGGATCTTTTGTTGTGGAATAATCATTAGAGGTTATAAGTATTTCCATATTAGTTAAATTATTTATATTGTTAAAATTATTTTCTTCAATTTCTTTAATTTGATTTATTAGTTCTTTTATAGTTTCAGGATTTTTCATTGTATCTCTCCTTATTTATATTTATTTTCCATATTAGTATGTACAAAATTATATTTTTTACAACAGTTCTAATGGAATCCTATATTGTCAACAGTTTTGCAATGCTTTTTTACCTTTTATTATGCAAAACATATCATTAGTTTTTTAGCCCACATTACTAAGGTAGCAAATACAAAACTAATTTCATACTTATTATTGTGATTTAGGCTCATCCAAAAATTATTATTAATTACTAAAACATATTAAGTAGTAAATATCTATACTGTTAATAATATAGCTTTTAGTTTATATTATTTAAGAAGATTTAATATAGTAGTATAAAAGAATAAAAGGAGTTGAGAAAATGAAATTTAAATCTTTTGTATCTTATGAAGATGGATCTCATTTAAAAGAAGAAGTAGAGAGTTGGATTAATAATAATGAGGAAGACATAGTTGAAATAGTTAATATCGAATACAATCAGGAAGGTAATATCTATTTAGCAATAGTTACATATATAGAAAAATAAACTCTTGACAATTACTCTATATTAGTGTACCATATAAGTAACACACTAACACAGCCCTTTGCCATTGGAGGTGATGAATTGAAGTTTTATGAGAAACTACCTATATATATTCAGATAATGGATTATTTAAAAACTCAAATTGTTACTGAACAAATAAAAGAAGGAGAGAGACTACCATCTGTAAGAGAACTTTCAAAAGAATTACAAGTGAATCCTAATACAGTGCAAAGATCTTATCAAGAATTGGAGAGAGAGGGTCTTGTTTATACTCAAAGGGGAATGGGTACATTTGTGGGAGAAGATAAAAAGGTTATAAAAAGTCTCAAGAAAAGTATGGCAGAGGGTTTTGTTAGTAATTTTATATTGGAAATGAAAAAATTAGGTTTTACTTCAAAGGAGATTGTTGAAATAATATTAGAAACGGTTAATGAGGGGGTACAGTAATGGATGTAATTCTCGAAACAAAAGGGCTTTCTAAGAGATATTTTAATAAGAAAGCTTTAGAAAATGTAAATTTAACTATTGAAAAAGGAAAAGTAGTTGGTATATTAGGACCAAATGGAAGTGGTAAGACAACTTTTATAAAAATAGCAACAGGTCTTTTAAGACAGTCTAAAGGAGAAATTATTATTGATGGACATAAACCAGGAGTTGCAACAAAAGCTATAGTATCTTATTTGCCCGATAGGAATTTTTTATATAAATGGATGACTGTAGGAGATGCAGTAGATTTTTATAATGATTTTTATAATGATTTTGACGTAAAAAAGGCAGAAGAGTTATTGAAATTTATGAAGCTTAATAGAAAAATGAAAGTTGATACTCTATCTAAAGGTATGACAGAAAAATTGAATTTAGCTTTAGTATTAGCTAGAAATGCTAAGTTATATATTTTAGATGAACCTATAGCGGGTGTAGATCCAGTAGCTAGAGATCAGATACTCGATGCAATTATAAGTAATTATAATGAAGATAGTTCTATGATAATAACAACTCATTTAGTTAGAGATATAGAAAGAATATTTGATGAAGTAGTATTTCTTAATGAAGGAGAAATTATTCTTTTTGATAATGCAGAAAAATTAAGAGAAGAAAAAAGTAAATCTATTGATGAATTATACAAAGAAGTATTTAGTGAATAGGGGGATAAAACTATGGGAAGATTAATAAAGTATGAAATAAAGGGAAGTTATAAAGTAATACTAGCAATATTAGCTATAGTTATAATACTAACTACAGTATTGTATACTTATCCTATAGCTAAAAATGAAGAATCACCTGTTATGGCACTTGGTTATATATTGATATTTGGGACTTTTTTAGCAGCATTTTTTTATATAGTAAATTCTTTTAGAAAAGAGTTATATGAAGATAGAGGATATTTAACATTTTCTTTACCTTTAACAGGAAATCAAATATTAGGTGCTAAACTTATTGTAGCCGTGCTTTGGTTTATTTTATTAGGATTTATAACAACTCTTTATAATTTTTTTATGTTCTTGTTTGTAAATATGAAAAATATGGGATTAACTTTTTCAGAAGTAATGGAAGATCTAGAAGCAGCATCTTCTTATGTGGATGGTAAAATTGTATTTTGGGGAACTATGACTTTATTTATAACAGGAATATTAAGCTTAATTCTTATTTATTTTTCAATGACCTTAAGTAGAGTCACATTGAAAAATAAGAAAATAGGTGGATTATGGTTTATTGTGTTTGTAATATTAGGTGGATTAATAGGATATTTAGAAATTAAGATAGTTGAAAAATTTCCAATTTATTTAGATATAAGTAATTGGAAAATCGTTACTTCAGGGTTAATAAATAAATATGCGGAAATTTTTATTGGTGAAAATCAAAATCTATTTTTTAGTGTAGATGGTTTTGGATATTTAAATATTGCAGGTAGTTTGTTTATTTTAATTATAGGAATAATATTGTTTTTAAGTACTGGATATTTAATTGAAAATAAAATAGATTTATAGTTGCATGAAAAATGTATAAGGAGTTGATATTAATGTTCATAACAAATTTGCCTACATTACCAGGGAAACAAGTAGAATTGTTGGGAATAGTTGATGGTACAGCAATATTTGCAAAAAATTTTGGTAAGGATATAGGGGCATCTTTTAAAAATTTAATTGGTGGAGAAATAAAAGGATATACTGAAATGATAGAAGATGCAAAAAACAAAGCTTTAGAAAGATTAGAAAGTAATGCGGAAAAATTAGGAGCAGATGGGGTACTAAATATTCAATATGCTATAACAAACATGCAACAAGGTTCAGCATTGGTAGTTATGGTTACGGGAACTGCATATAAGGATAAACAATAGATATAGTTCAAGGCCACTGAAAAAGTGGCCTTTTTTATATATTTAATTATACTATTTTTTAAAACAATGAAAAAATAGTAGGTATAAAATAAATAAGTAAATGAATATTCTGGTATAAAAAGGGAAAGGAATGATTATATTATGAATTATCCTATTGTTTTTATACCAGGACTTTTTGGTTCTTTAGGCGATGATGTCATAAAAGGAACTGGAGATTTTTCTTTTGGATTTGCAGAAAAAACTTATAGGCCTTTTATTAAAATACTAAATGCTATGGGCTATGAAGAAGATATTAATTTATTTATTTCTTATTATGATTGGAAGAAGTCTGTTTTAGAAGCAGTAAATAAATACTTATTTCCAGATATAGAAAAGATTAAAGAGATAACAAAAACCGATAAAGTGGTACTTATAGGGCATAGCTTAGGTGGATTATTAGGAAGAGCTTATATTAAGTATTTTAGTCCTTCTTCAGTAGATAAATTAATTATGATAGGAACTCCCAATTTAGGTGCTGTAAATGCCTATTATTTTTGGAGTGGTGGAAAACTTCCCTATTCAAAAGTAGAGGATAATATTCTTTATTATGGATTAAAGATGGGATTTATATTTTATTATAATGTATTTAAAAATATAAATCATATAAAAGAGATCGGAAGAG
>CAYUTQ010000039.1:0-17556 GCA_964447805.1 uncultured Clostridia bacterium | reverse complement strand
ATGGTTTCATAAGATATATATTGTTAAAGGCCACCTAGAAGGAAAAGCCTTTAACGACTTAAATATATTTAAAGGGAAAGGTAACACCTTTAATCTTATTGTACTTATCTACAAAATGTAAATAAGGCTTTATGAGATTTATAGTTAAGAGACTATATCCTAGTAGCTGAATTCTGTGATGCTACCACTTATTATTAAGTGAAAAGTCATATTGATACTATTTAATATGATTTTAGAAACCAGGTAGAAGACGGTGGAGACGAACACAAATCAGAAGAAGATGGAGCTAACTAAGAGAGAAAAAAATCTTCTTATCATTTTGGCAGTAGTTATTGTATTTGTTATATTCAGTAAATTTATATTTTCACCTCAAAGGGATAAAATCAATTCTTTAGAAGGAAAGAAAAGTGAATATAAAGAAGAACTAACAAAGATTAATGGTGTATTAGCTAAAGAAGATGAAATTTTAGAAAAAATCACTAAATTAAATGAAGAAAAATTATCAATGGACTATTTTTCTAGTATGGAACAACAAGAAATTTTGTATATATTAAATAAAAGAGCAGATGATTCTAATTTAAAACTATTAAATATGGATTTTGAGGAAGTAGAAACAGAAGATATGTCTGATCTACCTATTAAAGCTATGGATATTTCTTTATCTTATGAATGTAAATATGAAGAATTAATAGATTTTTTAGGAAAAGTTAGGACAAATCCTGGAAAGTTATTTATTGTTAGTTTAAGTGTGGATAGTAATAATAACAATGGAGTAATAGGTGCAATTAATTTTAGAGCATATAAACTTGTAGCGTCTATTCCTAGAGAAGAAAATATAATAGATATTCCTGATGTATTAAATAATGAGAAAATAAATCCTTTTGTTCCTTTTGGGAAAATAAGTAATAGGTAAGAGTGTAATTGACAATAGGTAATAGAAAAAAAAATCAAAATATGATAACATAATGTTATAAGTATAAAAACAATAAAAACAAAGAAATGAGGCGATTTTTGTGGAAAATATTGACAAGCTTTTAAAGGTGTTAGAAGAAAAACATTTAGATGGATTGTTTATAGTTAAAGAACCTAATGTCAATTATATTAGCAAGTTTACAGACGAAGCATCATTTGTTATTATCAGCAATAGTGGAAATTTTTTTATAACTGATGGAAGATTTTTTGAATTAGCTCAAAAATTATGTCAAGGTTTTGAAATTATAAATTGGCAAAACTTTGATAAAGGTGTATTAGAAGTTGTTGCAAAACTTTGCAAAGATGTAGGTATAAAACGATTAGGTTTTGAGAAAAAATGGACATCTTATGATATGTATGATGATATGAGAAAGGTTTTAGAAGGTGTTGAGTTAGTTCCTACTCAAGATATTATAGAAAATTTAAGATACATAAAAAATGAAGAAGAAATAGAAAATATAAGAGAAGCTGTAAAGATAAGTGATAAAGCTTTTGAGGAAGTTATAAAATATATAAAACCAGGAGTTACAGAAAGAGAAGTAGCAGCAAAATTGGAATATATTGTAAAAATGAATGGCGGAGATGGAATGGGATTTGATACCATATTAATTTCTGGAAAGAAAACTTCGCTTCCTCATGGAAAACCAGATGATAAAGTAATAGAAAAGGGGGATTTTGTAACATTAGATTATGGAGTATTATATAAAGGTTATACTTCTGATATGACTAAAACTGTGGTGGTTGGAGAACCAAGTGATAAGCAAAGAGAAATTTATAATGTAATTCAAGATGCTATACAAGCAGCTTTAGATACTATAAAAGATGGCATAAGTTCAAAAGTTCCTGATGATGTTGTAAGAGAGGTAGTTAAGGATTATATAGAGTACTATTATCCTGGTATAGGACATGGTATAGGGAGGGAATTACATGAGCCTCCATTTATTAGCCAAAAAGGTGGATATACTATAAAGAAAAATTGTGTAATAACAGTAGAACCAGGTTTATATATTCCAGACTGGGGTGGAGTAAGAATAGAGGATAATATATTGGTAACAGAAGATGGA
This sequence comes from uncultured Clostridia bacterium, assembly GCA_964447805.1. GTDB lineage: Bacteria > Bacillota > Clostridia > Tissierellales > DATGTQ01 > CAYUTQ01. The sequence goes on along the minus strand of CAYUTQ010000039.1, from coordinate 15,520 downwards.
TATGAAAGACTTACTGGTACTACAAGGGATTTAATTTGTTTATAAATTAAAGGGACTGTTGTTTTTTCTTTGTTATAGTAGGTCTGGATTAAGCGTATTATAATTAAGTTGATTTATAATATTTGACTAAACAAACTTACTGGATTATTATCGAGGGTCTTTACTTTTAAATTTAATGGTAATATCAATTGGTGTATACAAGCTCTGTATTTTTGCATACATATGATGAAATTAGTTATTTGTCATAATCAAATTTTACTAGGGGAAAAAGTTTTTAACTTTTTCCCCTTTTTATTTGTACAAAAAAGCTGTTTCAAAATTTTATTTTGAAATAGCCTCTTTTTATGTTTTTAAAAAATGTTGAAATAAGAAAATATGAAAAATAAAGAAATAAAAATGGAGGAATTAGACGAATAATGTCGAATACAAGACTTAAGCCCTATTTCACATAGGACTATATAACCAAAAAGGAGGTAGTGCCATGGTAGAAACTGTAAGCAAAAAAAAGAATCAATTTATTGAAATTAAATTAGGAAATTATCTTAAAAAAATAGATAATCTATTGGATTATGATATTTACATAATTTTTCAATTTAATTTAAATAAAAATATTGCTGTTAATAAGGGTTATTATCTAAAAGAAAAGTATCAAGATTTTAATATAAAAATACCTAATTCAATTTTTTTTCAAGGAAATTCAAAATATTTGTTAAAAGATTTAATAGATAAAAAAGAAGTAATTGAATATGTTCATGAAGATAATAGTAAATGTCTTTTTAATGGAATAAAAAGAGAAATATATATTCCACTTTTCATTTTAAAAGAAAAAGATATGCATTTGATTGGTTGTCTTTACTGTGGCACATATAAAGATAAAGATTTAGAATTTGATACTTTATTAAAAAAAGTACAATATTATATTTTTAATATGTCTCAACTTTTAGTTTTTTCAATGGCGAAAACAAAAATTTCACATAATATAATAAATATTATTCATGTATTATTGATGATATTAGAAAGAAAAGATAATACTCTTTTTTTTCATAGCTATAATGTGGCTAATTGGTGTAAAAAATTAGGTACTGAACTAAATTTAGATGAACTTGAAATAAGAAAGCTTTATATAGCTGGTTTGCTTCATGATGTGGGAAAGACTTTTATTAGTGATTCAATTTTAAATAAAAAAGGAAAATTAACTGAAGAAGAATATAATGAAGTAAAAAAACATTCATTATATAGTTATAATATATCAAAAAAATTACTAGCAGAATATCCAGATTTACACGATTTACCTAAGACTATAAAATATCACCATGAGAGATATGATGGAGGTGGATATCCTGAGGGATTAAAAGGAGAAGAAATAACATTTTATAGTTATATACTTTCTATATCAGATTCAGTAGATGCAATGTTATCTGAGAGACCTTATAAAAAAGGTTATAGCATTGAAAAAGTAATTAAAGAATTATATATAAATAAAGGGAAACAATTTCATCCTAAATTAGTTGATGTAATGATAGATATACTATCAAAGGCTCAGAGAGATTATAAAGATATACTCGATAATCAATTAAGTTTATGTTATTTAATTATAAATTATGATAAAGATATTCATATTTTTCAAGGTGCTTTAATGAAACGTGAAAATTATTATATTTTTAGTCCTAATGATGAATTAAAGGCAGATAAGGTGAAATTTAAAGAAATAATGTCAGCTGAAATGGTTGTAAAGGATTCAACTACAGTTTTTAATTATAAAGTTAATATTAAGGATATTGAAAACAATGAATTTTTTATTTCTTCTATTGAATTAATGGATTCGCCAAATAGTTTTAATTTATTTTGGGATTTGGAAGGTATATTATATTTATCTAAAGAGAATAGAGAAATATTAGTACATATATCTCAAATAGGAGGCAATTTTCTACGATTTTCTTCAAGAGAAACTATTATATTTAAACATTTAAGTAATATACCTTTAAAAATAGATATATTATTTGATGATTATACTGTAGATGTAACTGGTATTATCATTAAAAGTTATAAATTAGGTCATAGTTATTATTGCGATTTTAAGTATACAAATATACCAGACTTTAAAAGGGATAAGATATTTAGGCAGTTATTTAGAAAACAAATTGAAATAAGGAGATTGATAGCTTCATTTGAAGATATATCTTATTAGATGCGAATGATAAGTACTGTATTTGACATAGATTAAAATAAAGGGTAAAATAATGTAAACCATAAATATTTTTTGGTTTACATTGCAAAGGAGATGAATGACTATGTTGAATATTAGACCTCATCATTTATTATGTATGCAAGCTTATATAGGGAAAGGATATAGTGAAGAGTTTGTAGAAAATATGAATTTAGTAGTAGATAAATTGAAAAAAAACAAAAGTCAAACCATAAGGATAGTAGACAATACTGATGATATTTGTTTAAAATGTCCCAATAATGTAGGAGAATCAAAATGTAAATATAATACTAAGGTTTTATCTATTGATGAAAAGGTACGAAAATATTTTGAACTAGAAGCGGGAGAATATACGTATGAATATTTATTAGAAAAATTAAAGCAAAAATTAACAGTGGAAATATTTCAAGATATTTGTAGTAACTGTGAATGGTTTGATATGGGAATGTGTAAGAAATTTATAGGGCAAAAACTTATAAAGTAAATATTTGTATTTTTTAAAAAGAATGATATTATAATTATAGGATTAAAAATTTTATATTTGTACTAAGGGGTGCCTATAATGATAGGCTGAGATAGGAATGTTATTCCTGACCCTAAGAACCTGATTTGGGTAATTCCAACGGAGGGATTTGGGTATTTTTAAATATTGAGCTGTATGCTTCTGTTGGGAGTATACAGTTTTAATTTTTTGAAAATAGAAGAGTGTTATTTATTAAAAATATTAGTGAGGGGGAATTTAGGTGAGTTATACAACACAAATGGATGCTGCTAAAAAAGGTATTGTTACAGAAGAAATGATTATAGTAGCAGAAAAGGAAAATATAGATGTAGAAAAGTTAAAAAAGGGAATAGCTGAAGGTAGAATAGTTATACCAGCAAACAAGAACCACAAATCATTAAGTCCAGAAGGAATAGGGGAAGGACTTAGGACAAAAATAAATGTAAATTTGGGAATATCTAGGGATTGTCCAAATGTAGATAAAGAACTTGAAAAAGTAAAAGTAGCTATAGATATGAATACAGAATCAATAATGGATTTGAGTTCCTTTGGGAAAACAGAAGAGTTTAGAGGAAGACTGGTTGAAATGTCTCCAGCTATAGTAGGTACAGTACCTGTATATGATGCAGTTGGTTTTTATGACAAAGAGTTAAAAGATATAACATCTAAAGAATTTTTAGATGTGGCAAGGAAACATGCAGAAGATGGTGTGGATTTTTTAACAGTTCATGCAGGCATAAATAAAAGAACTGCCAATGTTTTTAAGAAAAATGAAAGGGTTACTAATATAGTATCTAGAGGAGGATCATTGCTTTATGCATGGATGGAGTTAAATAATAAGGAAAATCCTTTTTATGAATATTATGATGAACTTCTTGATATATGTGAAGAATATGATGTAACTATAAGTTTAGGAGATTCTTTGAGACCTGGTAGTATAGAAGATGGTACTGATGCACCACAAATAGAAGAACTTATAGTTCTTGGCGAATTGACTAAAAGAGCTTGGAAACGAAATGTACAAGTAATAATAGAAGGGCCTGGTCATATAGCTATAAATGAAATAGAAGCAAATGTACTATTGGAGAAAAAATTATGTTATGGTGCTCCATTCTATGTATTGGGACCAATTGTTACAGATATTGCACCAGGATATGATCACATAACTAGTGCTATTGGAGGTGCAATAGCTGCAAGTACTGGTGCAGATTTTCTATGCTATGTGACTCCAGCTGAACATTTGAGACTTCCAAGTTTAGATGATATGAAAGAAGGAATAATTGCAACTAAAATTGCAGCTCATACAGGAGATATAGGAAAAGGAATTTTATCAGCAAAAGAATGGGATTATAAAATGAGTAAAGCAAGAAAAAAGTTGGATTGGGATAAGATGTTTGAATTGGCAATAGATAATGAAAGAGCAATTAAATACAGAGAAGAGTCAACTCCAGAATTTAATGACAGTTGTACAATGTGTGGAAAAATGTGTTCTGTTAGGAATATGAATAGAATAATGGAGGGTAAGGACATAAATATTTTAAGAAAAGATGATTAAATATATTTGGAGGATTAATATGGAAGATAAAAAAATTAAAAAATTAACTATGGCTGCAATGTTTGTAGCCATAGGAGTTATGCTAGGTAATATAATATATATTCCTGTAGGAGTATCTAAGTGTTTTCCAATACAACATGCTATTAATATTTTATCTGCTACAATTTTAGGACCAATATATAGTGTAATGATAGCTTTTTCTATATCATTATTGAGAAATATATTGGGAACAGGGAGCTTTTTAGCTTTTCCAGGGAGTATGATAGGAGCATTGTTGGCTGGTTTAGTATATAGGTATACTAAAAATAAATATATAGCATCTGTAGGAGAAGTATTTGGCACAGGAGTGCTTGGGGGATTATTAGCTTTTCCAGTGGCAAAATATTTTATGGGTAAAGAGGTAGTAGTATTCTTTTTTGTATATCCTTTTATATTAAGTAGTGTTGGAGGTAGCATATTAGCAATTATAATATTAAAAATTATGGAGAAAAATATTAGAAATAAAGAAAAGAAAATTGTAAATTCTTAATTTTTAAAGGAAATCTACAGACAATGTTGTCTGTAGATTTTTTATGATAAGTATATAAGATTAAATTTACTAAAGAAGGAAAATTGATATATTTGTAGAAATATGTAGTAGGGTTAAATAAATTATATATAGGGGAGTTATATTATGAATATGAATAAATTTACTCCTGAGAATAGGTATATTATAATAAAATATGCCCTAGAATCTCAAAACATTACAAAAACATGTAAACTTTTTGGCATATCTAGAACAAGTTATTATAAGTGGTATAATAGGTATCAAAAAATGGGTGTAGAAGGGCTAAATGATATGCCTAAATCAAAACCTAAAATGCCCAATAGAGTTTCGAAAGAAATTGAAAATATAATAATAAAACTTGCATTAGAATCCCCAAAGGATGGTCCTAGAAGATTAAGTTATGAACTTGAAGATATGGGTATAGATGTAGGAGAAACGGGAGTTTATAATACTTTAAAAAGATATAATTTGAATACTTCAAATAAAAGATTACAGTATGCAAAAAGCAGAGGAATTAGAGTTAAAAACAAGAAAAAAGTAAAAAAACCAAACATTAATTTTTCTAATATAGCTAATACATATCCAGGTTATGTTATGCAACAAGGAACAAATTATATTGGAAAATTTGAAAGTTTGGGAAAGATATATCAAATTGCTACTATTGATTGTTATTCTAATTTTGCTTTTGCTAAGGTTTATCCAAATAAAGAATCAATAAATGTAATAAATTTAATGGAGACAAAAATATTCCCAATGGCAGAAAGTTTGGATTTAGAAATAGATAATCTTATAACTAATAATAGTTTAGAGTATTCAACTAGCTGGGATAAGGCACAACATAAATATGATAGATTTTTGATAAAAAAGGGAATAAAACATTGGGCTATTCCTTCTGATAAAATTAAATATTTTAAATTTTTACATGAATTTAATTCTATAATTCATGAAGAATTTTATACTGATTTTTTAATGTGGGAAAAAGAAAATTATTCTATTAGAAAAATACAAGCAGAATTGAATAAATTTATGAGATATTATAATTTTGAAAGACCATTAAAAATAGGACATAATAAAGGGAAAACACCTATTGAAGTAATTGTATCTACTAAAGATAAAGATTTTCCTTTGCCATTATGGTTTTATGTAGATAGTATTGTGGAGAGTGATGGAAAATGTTAGATAAAAATAGGCGAATTGGCATAATAGGTGGAGGCTCATCAGGTTTAAGCACTGCCTATTTTTTAGAAAAAAAAGGATACAAAAATGTAATCGTTTTGGAGAAAAATAATCGAGTCGGTGGAAAGTGTTTTACTATTAAATATAAAAATAAGACTTATGAATTAGGTGCTATGATGGCGGTACCAAGTCATGTAAACATATTGGAACTTATGGATGAAGTTGGCATGGAGAGAAATGGTCCTGTTTTATATAGGGGGTTTTTTACACCAGATGGGAAAAAGACTCAACAAATTAAGAAAGATGAAGTTGAAGAGTTTCAAAAACAGTTTTCAAAACTTCCATCTATACTTAATAAATATGATAAAATATTAGAACCTGGACTTACTAATGTTCATAAAGACTTATGCCTACCATATAGAGAATGGTGCAAAAAAAATAATATTCCTCTTATAGAGAAAGTATGTAGCCCTGCCTTTACAGCATTTGGATATGGACATTTAGATGAAATTCCTGCTGCCTATGTTTTAAAATTTCTTGATTGGGGAACCTTGACTTCTTTTATAGAAGTTACTCATTTAATAACTTTTAAAGAAGGTTTTCAAGAATTATGGGAGCGCATTGCTTCAAAAATAAATGATATACGTCTTTCGTCAGAAGTAATAAAAATAGAGAGAGGAAATACTATTAAAGTAACTACTTCACTTGAAACTTTAGAATTTGATGACATTATTTTAACATGTCCTTTAGATGAGAGCATTGATTTTATGGATGTTTCTAAAGAGGAAAGAGAGTTGTTTTCTAAAATTGAATATACTAATTTTAATGTATTTGCTTATGGCGTAGAAGGATTACCAAAAGTATCTGGATATATTCCTGATCATATAAACAAAAATAAACCAGGACATGTTTTGGTGTGGTATTATAGATGGCAGGATATGGCATACAATGATTTGATAACAGTATATGCATTAGGAAGTAGCGAAGTAGATGAAAGACAATGTAAAAAAATAGTTGAAGAAGATTTAAAAGAATTAGGAGCTAAAATTAAGAGATTACATATACATAAAAAATGGAGGTATTTTCCTCATGTAAATACTGAAACTATGGCAGATGGATTTTATGATAAATTAGAAGGACTTCAATCTGTAAACAATACTTATTATGCAGGAGAAATAATGTCTTTTTCTAGCGTAGAACAATGTATTGCGTATTCAAAAGATTTAATAAATAGATTTTTTTAGATTAAAAGGAGACTTTTGGATGATATGATACTTCCAAAGTAGACAGTCTAATTGAAAAATAGATTATCTACTTGGAGGTATTTTTTATGCAAAAATATATAATAAAAACAAATTTACATTCAAGTATGATTTACATTATTATATTATATTTTTATCAAGTTTTTTTGATGGAATACCATTTTAAAGGTATTATGAATGATTTGAAATATTGCAAACCTTACTACAATGTAAATTTTTAGAACGGCTATTTTATGAGATTGTCTACAAATTGACAATATATAATCAAAAAAGATAGTATGTAAATAAAGAGGCAGAATTTTCAATGAATATAAAAGGGGAGGATATAAAGTGAAAACCGATAAAAATTTATCCAAATTTGACAAGTCTTATGATGTTGTCATAATTGGAGCAGGTTTAGCAGGACTTTCTGCAGGTTTGCAGTTAGGTCTTTCTGGGAAACGTTGCCTTATATTAGAACAGCATAATCTTCCGGGAGGATTAGCTACAAGTTTTGTCAGAGGACCTTTTGAGTTTGAAGCAACTCTTCATGAATTGCAAAGTGTAGGAACTGCAGAAAAACCTAGAAAAATAAGAAGGTTTTTGGATAAAGCTGGAGTTCCAGTGGAATGGATTCAAGTTCCTGAGGCATATCAATTAGTTCTTCCTAATGAAAATATTAATGTAGTTGTACCTTATGGAATTGACAATTTGATAGAACTTGTAGAAAGTGAAGTACCAGGTACAAGAGATAAAATGACAAGACTTATGAAAGTTTGTAAGGAAGTTATGGATAGTCTTAACTACTTTGGAGAGATAGGTGGTGCAGATAAATTAAGTAAATTTGAAATACTGAAAAATCATTCAGCATTTGTGAAAACAGCAGGGTATACTGCACAGGAGGTAATTGACACCTTTGAATTGCCAAAGAAAGCTATAGATATTATTTCACCTTATTGGATATATGTAGGAGTACCATTAAGTCGACTTTCATTTACAGTATGGGCTTATTTGATGGGAGATTATTTTGAAGGGGGAGCAGTGATTTCTAAACATAATTCTCATGCTATAAGTGTAGCCATGGATAAAAGAGTAAGAGAACTTGGAGGACAAATTGAATACAAGACAAGAGTTGAAAATATATTAGTTGAAAATGGAAAAGTAACAGGAGTAAAAACATCAACTGGAGATGTAATAAATACAGGTTATGTAATATGTGGTTCATATCCTAATAAAGTATATACAAAAATGATTCATCCAAAGAGCGAAGTTCCCAAAATTGCTCACAAATTAACTAATGCCAGAAATATAGGAGTAACTTCTCTTTGTGTATACCTAGCATTAGATGCTCCACCAGAAGATTTAAACATAGAAAGTTATAGTTATTTTATAGGAGAAACAATGGATACGGATGTTATTTGGGAAAATTATAAAGGCCTTAATCCACCAAATTATATTACCACAATAGTTCTGAATAAAGCTACAAAAGAATGTTTTCCAGAAGGAACTACTGAGATGAGTATAACGGCTCTTCCTAAGCCTGAAGGTTGGCTAAATGTGAAGGAAGAAGATTATTATGATATTAAAAGAACTATGGCTAAATCAATGATTGAAATGATGAATAATGTTCTTGATGTTAATTTATTTGATCATATAGAAGAAATAGAAATTGCTTCACCAGTGACAATAGCTAGATACACTGGTTCTTGGAATGGATCAGTATATGGCTATGAACATCAAGTGTGGGATTCATTAGTAGGCAGAATAGCTACAGAAAGAGAGGAAAGATATATAAAAGGGTTAGAATTTGCAGGAGCACATGCGTCTATAGGAAATGGTTATGCTCCAGCTATAACATCTGGCAGGAAGGCAGCAGCTGAAGTACTTAAGGTTATGAAGAAAGGGGAGAAAATTAATGAAAGTTAGGGGATTTTTTAAAGATATAAAAGGGCCTGAAACTGTAGTAGAAACAAGAAGAAAAAAAATTCAGAAAGCATCTCCTGAACCAGTTACTCGTGATCCTATAAATGAATTGGCAAGAAAAATTCATCCAGATAAAGTTTATATGACTATTGAGTCTGTTGTAAATACTACACCTACATCTAAAACATTTAGATTTGTAAAGTCTAAAAAATATGGAAAGGATATACCAGTGATACCAATATTTCAAGCAGGACAATATATTAGCTTTAAATTTCAAATAGGAAAATCTTGGGTTACTAGACCTTTTTCTATTTCATCTGCACCTTATGAAGTTTTACAAAATAGTAGAAAAGATTCTTTTGTAGAAGTATCTATTCGTAAAAAAGAAGGAGGCTTTGTAACAGAATATATTTGGAATAATTGGAAACCAGGCACTGAAGTTATAGCTTCAATGGTTCATGGACAGTTTTATTATGAACCATTGAGAGATGCAGAAACTATAGTTGCATTGGCAGGTGGCTCTGGAGTGACTCCATTTCATTCTATGGCTAGAGAAATATGTAATGGTAAGCTAAATGCAAAATTAGTACTTATATATGGAAGTAATTTTGTAGATGAATTTATGTTTTATGATGAATTTAAGACTTTGGAAAAAAATAATCCAGATAAAATTAAATTTGTTCCTGTGCTTAGTGGAGAAGAACCTGGTTGGGATGGAGAAAAAGGATTTATAACAAAGAAAATTATTAAAAAGTATGTAGATATAGAAAATAGTACTTTCTTTATATGTGGTCCCCAGATAATGTATAAGTTTGTTGAAAAGGAATTGGAAGAGTTAAAAATTCCAAGAAAAAGAATAAGAAGAGAAGTATTTGGAGAAGTAGCAGATATATATTCATTTCCAGAATTTCCTAAAGAAGCTAAGAATAAAAAATATAAAATTAAGGTTTATATAGGAAAGAAAATAGTAGAAGTTGAAGCAAAATCTTCGGAAAGTGTATTAGTGGCTCTAGAAAGAAATGGTATAAAAAATGATTCTCATTGTAGATCAGGAGAATGTGGATTTTGTCGTTCATTGCTTTTAGATGGAGAGATATTTGTAAGTCCAGAAAATGATGGAAGAAGAGAAGCAGATAAGATATATGGATATTTTCATCCATGTTCGTCTTATCCAATAAGTAATTTGGAAATTAAAATACCATTATATTAAATTTGAAATAGATTATAATATCTTATTTTTAATAAGATATATTTAAAAAATAAAAGGGAGGATGATTTAGGATGGCTAAAAATTTAAATGAAAAGATTTGTATTGTAGGTGCAGGTCCATCAGGATTATCTGCAGCTTGGTATTTACAAAAGAAAGGTTATACAGATGTAACAGTTTTGGAAAGATTAGATCGAGTAGGAGGAAAGTGTGATTCACCAGAATATAAGGGAAAACATTATGAAATGGGAGCTATTATGGGAGTTCCATCTTATCATGATACAAGAGAAATAATGGCAGAAATAGGTGTAGAGGCAGATGGCCCAAAGCTTGATAGAAAATTCTATGATAATAGAACAGGTGCAGAAATGATAGGAATTTCAAAAGAAGAAATGCCAGAATTAAAGGCTCAAATGGCTAAAATGCATGAACTTTTATCTACAAAATACAAAGGATATAATGATCCAGGACACTTAGATATTCATCCTGATTTAACAGAAACATTTTTTGATTTCTGTATGATGAATGAAATACCGCTTTGTATGAAAGTTTGGATAAATCCATATACTGCCTATGGATATGGCTATTTCAATCTTGTACCAGCAGCTTATGTACTTAAATATTTAGATTGGGAAACTATGAATTCATTTATTAAGAAAGATTTATTAACTTGGAAGAAAGGAACACAAGAAGTTTGGAAAGAACTTTCTTATAGATTAAATAGAAAACCAAGATTATGTACAAAAATAGAAAAAGTAATAAGAAAAGATAATAAAGTATATGTATATACTGACTTTGGTAAAGAAGAATACGACAAGATTATATTTACTTCTCCATTACAAGATTTACATTTATATGTAGATGTAACAGAAGAAGAAGCTGAATTATTCTCTAAAATTAAATGTGAAGACTACAATGTCTTTGCTTGTTTAGTAGAAAATTATCCAACTATATCTGGTTATATTCCAGAGAATATGATGCAAAGTAGAGCTGGACATACAATGGTATACTATCATAGATGGGAAAATGAACCAGACCAAATAATAACAGCCTATGTACTAGGAAATCCACAAGAAAAGGTTGGCGTAAAAGAAGAAAGACAACTTTTAGAAGAAGACTTAAAAATCCTTGGAATGAATCTTATAGACGTTGTAAATCATAAAGCTTGGAGATATTTCCCACATGTAAACTCTGATGAACTAAAACATGGTTGGTATGATAAAGTAGAGAAAATGCAAGGTGAATTAGGAACTTATTATGCAGGAGAAGTAATGAATTTTGGAAATATTGATGAATGTGTAGCATATTCAAAAGTATTAGTTGAAAGATTCTTTTAGAACACAAAGGGACAGTCCCCTTGTGTTCCCAAGAAAAGAGCTAAGGTTTAAAAATCTTAGCTCTTTTTTATTTTGGAAAAAGAATATTAAGAGAAGTTATTGACATATGCTTATAATAATAAGAGCATAAGCCCAAAACGAAATAATTATACATAAATATTTAATAAAAAAGCTTTTTATTATTTTTAAAAGGTGTTGATTTTATGACGAAATTTAATGAACATGGAGAGGAAATTTTTTTATTAATTAAAGATTTAATAGAGGATAATGAATATAAGATGACAATTCAGAGAGAAGAAATATTGGCACAGTTTATTAAAAATAGACAAATGATATATTGAATTAGAAATTCAACAGTATATAGAAATATGAAACTTTTAATTTTTTAGTATTTTTGAAGGTTAAAATAGAAATATGTAGAATATTACATATGGATACAATATGAAAAAGGAGATGGATATATGATACTTATTTTAAATTGTGCATTAAGTGAAAAAAGCATTATTGGATTTAATAATTCAATTGAAGGGCTGATAAATAAGGACCTAGATGAATATGAAATAGTAGGTATAAAGGACATAGGAAAAATAAAAGACATAGGTAAATATACTCATTTAATAATATCAGGCTCTTCAGCTTCTGCATTAGATGATAATCCATGGAATAAGAAATTAGAAGAAAAGATTTTTTGTTTTATTGACAATAAAAAACCAGTACTTGGAATATGTTATGGGCATCAATTTATGGTTAGAACTCTTATAGGAAGGGAATATATTAGAAAATCCAAGAAACCAGAATTTGGTTTTGCTAAGATTGATACAACTCATAATAGAATTTTTGAAAATGTAGAAAAACCAGTTTGTACAGTATATCATTATGATGAAGTCTTTAATTTGCCAGAAGATTTTAATATAATTGCTTCGTCTGAAAACTGTTCCATTCATGGGTTTCAATATAAAAATTTGCCAGTATGGGGATTACAATTTCATCCAGAATATACTTTTAAACAAACAGAAGATATGATGAGAGATTTTCATAAAAAAAATCCTAATAATTTTAATAAATATTATATAAATGATTTAAAAGAGGAAAAACAATTATTACAGAATAAATTTATTTTTGAAAATTTTATTAAAGAAAGTTAAGGACGGTTTGAAGTGTCCCCTTGTGTTCCCAAGAAAAGAGCTAAGGTTTAAAAATCTTAGCTCTTTTTTATTTTGGAAAAAGAATATTAAGAGAAGTTATTGACATATGCTTATAATAATAAGAGCATAAGCCCAAAACGAAATAATTATACATAAATATTTAATAAAAAAGCTTTTTATTATTTTTAAAAGGTGTTGATTTTATGACGAAATTTAATGAACATGGAGAGGAAATTTTTTTATTAATTAAAGATTTAATAGAGGATAATGAATATAAGATGACAATTCAGAGAGAAGAAATATTGGCACAGTTTATTAAAAATAGACAAAATCATTTAAGTGCAGAAGAAGTATATGATATGTTGAAATATAAAGGAATTGGAATTTCAACAATATATAGAAATATAAAGCTTTTTGTAAATTTAGAAATATTGAAAGAGTTTAAAGTTGATGATATAAATTATTATGAATTAAAAATGTATGCAAAAAAACCTCTACATATTCATTTTAAATGTGAAAAATGTAAAGAAATTAAAGATGTTGTTGATAGAGAAGTTATATTGAAGTATTTAAAAATAAATAATTTGATTGAAGAAAAATATGATATTGAAATAAATGATATGGATATTATATTTCATGGAGTATGTAATAAATGCATTGATGGAAGATGATTATAAAAATAGGAAATTGAGGTTGTTCCTCAATTCCCCATTTAATTTTTATAAACTATCTCCAAAATCTTCTCTGAACTTTTTAACCAAATTTTCTTGCCAATTAGAAACAGGTTTTAATCTTCCAAAGAAGAAGCGTAAAATTTCTGGTTCCTCTACAAATGTAAGTCCTTCTATAAGTTTACGATTTTCATATAGCCAAACAATTCGATCAATAGCATATTTAACCTGTGAAAGTGTGAATACTCTTCTTGGTAAAGCTAATCTTAATAATTCCATATTTGCAAGTTTTTCACTTCCATCAGGATTTCTTTGTTCTGATAATGTACCACGTTCCATACCTCGGACACCACTTACAATATAAAGAGCTACTGCAAGTGCTCCAGCAGGGTATTCATTTTGTGGAATATGTCTTACAAATTCTTTAGCATTTACATGGCAGCCAAGTCCTCCAGCAGGAGTTACAACAGGAACACCTTTCTTATCTAATTCATCTACCATATAAGCAATAAATTGAGGCCCTTGATTTATGACATCTTCATCCATAGTTTCTTCAAGTCCAATAACTAATGCTTCCATCTCTCTTACAGACATACCACCATAAGTAAGAAATCCTTCATAAAGAGGTATTAGTTTACGCATTTCCACAAATAGTTTTTCGTTATTAGTACATATACCGCCACCTCGTGCACATCCAAGTTTACGACCAGAGAAATAAATAATATCACAAAGTGAAGCTAGTTCTAGGGTAATTTCTCTTATATTCATAGATTTGCAATTTTCTTCTCTAGTTTTTATAAAATGTAAATTATCAGCAAGTAAACTTGCATCAAGTACAAGTATAAGTCCAAATTTATCACATACTTTACGTACATTTTTGAGATTTTCTAAGGAAAATGGTTGCCCTCCAATAAGATTAGTGCCAGCTTCCATACGAACGAAAGCAATTTTGTCTGGGCTATTTTTTTCAATACAATTAGTTAGTTTATCAATATCCATATTTCCTTTAAATGGGTTGGAACTTTTAATTTTAAGTCCAGCATCGGTTATAACCTCTTCCATTTCACCACCATTTAAATTAATATGAGATTGGGTTGTGGTGAAATGATAGTTTGTAGGCACTATTGTACCTGGTTGAACTAAAGTTTGAGAAATAACATTTTCACAAGCTCTTCCTTGATGAGTTGGCAAGAAAAAATTTGTATTAAATATTTCTTTAAGTTTATTTTCAAGTCTAGTAAAAGTTGCACTTCCTGCATAGCTATCATCTGCTATAAGCATAGCTGCTTGTTGTCTATCACTCATTGCATTTACACCACTATCTGTTAACATATCTAAAAATATATCTTTATTTTTAAGAAGGAAAGTATTATTACCGGCTTCTGTTATTGCTTCAAGACGTCGTTCTACAGGTTTAAGCTCTAGTTTTTGTACAATACGTACTTTGTGCATTTCAAGTGGTATTTGTTCACCATTAAAAAATTTAATATTAGACATTTAGTCATCCCTCCGAATTTAATATTGAATGTTTTTTATTAATTTTTATATTTCGATAATAATAATAGTCAGAATCCATGATACCATCCCCTTTTAATTAAAATAAAAAACCCGTCCTTTGAAATTTCAAAGGACGGGTTATTCCCCGTGTTACCACCTTTATTTATTGATATTTTACAATATCAACCTTATCAAGTACGGTTGTATTTATACAACGATACTTTAGTGCTATAACGGGCACAGGTCCCCGGTAACAGCTTACTTGGAAAATCCTTTCGGCTTACAACTCTTGAGATGTATTCAGAACATTTTTTCCTGCACTTTTCACCAACCAGTAGCTCTCTGTAAGGAAATAATTATTCTTACTTCTTCTCAGTCAATGTTTTTAAAATATTATGTATTTCATTATAATGAATTAAATAATATTTGTCAAGGATTTTAGAAGAATATGATTATTCTAAGTGATTAATTTATGATAATGTCCTATTATATCACTTTTGATTATGTCCCAAT
>CAYUTQ010000038.1:0-17865 GCA_964447805.1 uncultured Clostridia bacterium | reverse complement strand
AATTGGTGCTAATATTTTAATATTTATGGGACATTTTTAAAAGTGCTTGACACTAAAAAAAGGCTTGTATAACTAAATTATAAGATTATAAACTATTCCTAATTTATCATGAACTATAATAGATGTTGAAGTACCTAATATTATTCCTGCTAACACATCTGAAGGGTAATGGACACCTAAATACATTCTAGATATTCCTATTATTAAAGCTATTAAATAAAACAATATAGCTAAAGATGCCATATTTAAAGCTAATATAGTTGCTATAGCAAAACCTGCAGTAGTATGTCCTGAAGGAAAAGAATAATCTTTAAGTTGTATTCCAAAAGTATTAATATTTTCTAATATTTTATATGGTCTTTCTCTCTCCAAAATTCTTTTTATTATCTGAACAATTATTTGACTTATTCCTAAAGACATTAAACATTCTGTACCTATTGATCTAGCTTTACCTTTCCCAAATAAAAATAATAAACTGGAGAAACTAGTTGTTATAAACCATCCACCTACATGAGTAAAATTATACATAAATTTATCTAAAAATTTATTTCTAATAGTATTATTAAACCAAAATAATATTTTCCTATCAAATTTATTGAACATCTTTTTCATTTAGTATATCACCCCTATACATTTTGACTGTATAAGTATTATACCACCTAAATAAAAAAAGAAACAGGGCAATTAAGCTATGCTTTCCCTTTATTAAGTCTTATACTATAATTTGCTGCCAGCCAACCTAAAACTACACCTACAACATATCCAATTATTATTAAAACACTATAGTCTTGATTGATTCCTCCAAATATTGGCCCCATTAAAAGTCCAACACATATTGATACCCCCACTTTAAAGAAAGTTTCCAATCCTTCAAATTCTAAAGTTTCTCCATTTCTTTCTAATTTATTTCTATCAAATAATATTTTTGAAAATATAAACATTAGTATTCCTGATATAAGATGAAAAGCTATAGGTATATTATCAATACTACTTACTATAAATGGAAGGGTATATTTAATAACAGAATTAAAATATTCCTCAATTACTTGAAACCCATAACCCCATATATCCATATTAAAATCTATTAATCCCATAAATCCACAGGGAAATACAAAAAATATCATAGTTAAAACTACTTGTGATATAGTAGTTCCAGTTAAAGTTGCAAATAAAAATGAAAAACCTAAAGTAATAAATGTTCTAAATATATTTGCCCCTAGCCAAGATCTTACTAAATCTATAGAATAAAAATCTTGCAACCCATCTCCCAATGCTAAAGCTATTGCCATAATTAATGCATTAATTATGATAGGTAAAATATTATTTATAATAGCTACTATTAATTTATTAAAAAATATTTCCCGTCGAGTAAAAGGCATAGTTGCTAAAACATCAAAAGTTTTTCTTCTTTTTTCCTCACCAAACAAAAGAGCTGCAATTGCAATAGGCATAAATATAATTAAAAAACTTTCCATACCCGATAGAAACTTAAATCTATTCTTAATATAACCTTTTAAACTTTCTCCATATTCTTTTACATCAAAATCTCCATAATCTTCTGGATTCTCTTTTACATCTTTTAGTAATTTTTGATAATTGCTATTAACTGATATTACTCCCATAGTCATAGTAAAAAATAGCATAATTGCAACAATATAAACTACCCATCTTGTCATTTTCCAATCTTTTTTAAATAAAGTTTTGTTAAATGGAAATATCTTCAAATCCATAGCCTTCTCCTCCCATCTTGTATATAAATATCTCCTCTAATGACATATCTATCTTTTCTAGTAATATAGGATCATATTTTTTTATAGTTTCCATTACTTTTTCCAAATTATCTTTAACTACTATCTGATGAATTTTACCTACACTTTCTATCTTCAAAATATGTTCATTATTTTTTATTTCATCTGGCAATCCATCCTTAAATGCTACTTGTATCTTTCTCACATTTTTCTTCAAATTATCTACACTATCTTCCAACAAAACTCTACCTTCATAAATAATACCTATATGATCACATATCTGCTCTAATTCCCCTAAATTATGACTAGAAATCAAAACTGTAGTCTTATTTTTGCTCACTTCATCAACTATTAAATTCAAAACTCTTCTTTTAATTACAGGATCTAAACCTGATGTAGGCTCATCTGTTATAAGTACATTAGGCATAATTGAAAAATTCAACATTATAGCTAATTGAGTCTTCATTCCCTTAGATAAATATTTAATTTTTTTATTTTCATCTAAATTAAATAATATTCTCAATTGATTATATCTTATTTCATTCCACATTGGATAAGATTCCTTGTAAAATTCTACCATTTCTTTTATTTTAAATGAAGGATAAAAATATTGAAAATCTGATACATATCCAAGCCTAGATTTTATTTTTTTATTATTTTTAATATTTTCCCCCATTATTTGTACTTCTCCATTTTCTGGTTCATAAATATCAACTAAAGTTTTTATCAAAGTTGTTTTTCCTGCTCCATTAGGCCCAATAAGCCCATATATAGAACCTTCTTTTACATTAATATCTATATTATCTAATATTTTATTTCCACCTAAATATTTGTCCACACCTTCTACTTTAATCATTTCTATTAAATCCCTCCATTTCTTCAATCAACTTTCTTACTAAATCAAAAACTTCTTCTTTTTCTAATCCTAAATAAAGAGCTTCTATAATCCCTTTTTTAAAAATCGCCTCCATTTCTATTAACTTGTCCTTATCTTTATTAGGCTCATACTCCTTAGATATAAAAGTACCTCTACCTCTAACAGTTTCAACTACCTTTTGTCTTTCCAATTCCTGATACGCTTTTTGCACTGTATTGGGGTTTAATGTCATAAGCTTTGCCATCTCTCGAACTGAAGGTAACTTTTCCCCTGGTTCCAATATTCCTTTCAATATTCCTTCTTTAACCCCATCTATAATTTGAATATAAATAGGGGTACTACTAGTAAAATCAATATCAATCAAATTTTCACCTCATCTCTAATATGTGTTATGTATTAGGTGTATTATTGGAACTAGTACACTAAATACAGTATAATCCTTAAAAATATAAAAGTCAAGACTTTTTTAAAAAACATTTCCCAAGAAGACAAACTCCTTGACAGATGTTAAAAATATTTATTCATAGCATTTATACCTTGATCACTAAAATCGCCAAACAAACCGTCCGAGACCTCTTAAAAATTCCCATGACTCTCTATTTTTATTAAGCTATAATTTTTCTGTAAAAATTTAAACAGCCTCAGCCCGATGAAATATCGAACCTTAGCTATTTAGAGTTATCTTTATTATTTTCACTGTCTAGTTGACAGAGTACTATTTTTAATTTATTTACATCATTCTTCAATAGTCTCGAAACATTCTTTTAGATAATTTAGTCCTTAAAACATTGCCCTCTTCTTCTACATCTTCTCCCACAAAAACCTGTACTCTGTTCTTCTACACAATTATAATCTTGAGCTCCACATTTTGGACAAATTTTGGTTTCTTTTTCTAATTCTTCAATTCTTTCTTTCCATATATAACCACAACTTTTGCAACTCAACTTACAAATATTTTGAGTATAATGTCCGCCTTCTACCCTTATTGCCTTTCCATTTATCAGACTATCAGCAATTTTTCTTTTGGCTTCATTATATATTCTTTGAAAAGTTTGCCTTGATATTTTCATACTTTTTGCACATTCTTCTTGTTCCAATTTTTCTAAATCTCTAAGACGAATAGCTTCCAATTCCTCTATTTTTAATACATTTTCTTCTAAGTTTCTTCTTTCAATTCCTGCTGGAATGAAGTACTTAACTTTAGGTATATGTTCTACCCTTCTCCATTTCATAGGTCTAGCCATAAAATTCCTCCTTAATATCCTATAATTATATTATAGCTTAATTTTTAACTATTATAAAGAGGTAGATATTAGTCCTATGTATTTCAAATAAAATATTATTAAATATAGTCTATATATTTAAATATCTAATTTCCTATGTTACAATTATACTTGAAAAATACTAAAGTAGGTGTTTTATATGATAAATAAATTAAATGCTCAACAAAAATTAGCAATTAATCATACAAAAGGTCCCGCACTTGTATTAGCAGTACCAGGTGCTGGTAAAACTACAGTAATTATTCATAGAACTGCTAATTTAATATTAAATAATGGTGTAAATCCTAATAAAATATTATCCATAACTTTTAGCCGTGCCTCTGCCAGAGATATGAAAAATAGATTTAACAATACTTTTAGATCTATATCACCTGTTCCTATTAAATTTTCTACTATTCATAGTTTTGCCTTTAAATTACTTAATGAATATGCCTTTAAAAATAATATTAAATTTACTCTTATTGAAGATGAAAGAAAACCAATAAGTAAAAAAAAGTTATTAAGAGAAATATACTACCGTATAAATAATGATTATATTACAGAAGAAAAATTAGACACTTTGATTAACTCTATAGGATATATTAAAAATATGCTTTTACCTGTAGATCAATACTTATCTACAGTGAACATTGATATTAAAAATTTTAATAGTATATTTAATACTTATGAAAATTATAAAATAGATAATTATTTAATAGATTTTGATGATATGCTTACTCATTCTTTGAAAATACTTAAAGAAGATGAATATCTATTGAACAAATATAGAAATAAATGTGAATTTATTCAAGTAGATGAAGGACAAGATACTTCAAAAATCCAAAATGAAATAATAAAAGCTATTGCTAGTCCTAAAAATAATTTATTCATTGTAGCTGATGATGATCAATCGATTTATGGCTTTCGAGGAGCTTATCCTAAAGATCTTTTTAATTTTGAAAAAATATATCCTAATGGGGAAATTTTTTTCATGGAAGAAAATTATCGTTCCTCTAGTAATATTGTATCTATATGTAATAATTTTATAAAACAAAACACCTTTAGATTCAATAAAAATATTTTTACAAACAATGACAGTTATCGCCCAATACATATTGTAAAAACAAAAAACATCATAGAACAGTATGAATATATAATAGAACAACTATTGAAGCAAAATATTTTTGATACTACAGCTATTTTATATAGAAATAATATCTCTGCCATAGGTATAATTGAATATCTAGAAAGAAATAATATTCCTTTTCAAATGAAGGATACAAAACTTAATTTTTTCAATCATTGGGTTGTTAAGGATATATTTTGTTTTCTAACTTTAGCTCATGATAATACTAATATAGAAGCATTTGAAAAAATATATTATAAAACTAGAGGCTATATCAGAAAAGATTATATTAATTTTATATATACTTTAAATTATAATAAATCTGTTTTTGATAGAATGATAAAATATCCCGGATTAAATGAAAATTTTAAAAAAGAAATTAAAAATTTAAAAATGGATTTTAAAAAATTATCAAAACTTAACCCTCAAGATGCAATATCGTTCATTGAATACGATTTAGAATATGATAATTATCTAAAAGAAAGCTCTCAAAAACTAGGTTATACTTATGATACTTTAAAAACAATATTATACAATTTAAAATTAATAGCATCTAAAACTCGCAATCATGAGGATTTCACTAATAGATTAAAATATCTAAATAACTTAACTTACAATTCAAAATACAATCAAAATGGAGTAAATTTATCTACAATACATTCTTCTAAAGGTTTGGAATATGAAAATGTTTATATGATTGACTTAGTCGATGGAGAATTTCCAATATCAGGCTCTATTGATGAATTTGAAAAAGGCAATATTGAACCTTTAGAAGAAGAAAGAAGACTATTTTATGTGGGAATGACTAGAGCTATGAAAGTATTAGATTTAATTATTTTTGATTATAAAAATGAAAAAAGGGTTGAGCCCTCTAGATTTGTAACCGAACTAGAGGATTTAAACTTCAACCCTTCTCCTTAAGTCCTTTTTTATTATACTACGAATCCATATTTAAGAAAATCTTCTTCTTGAGCTATTAATTTATTATAACCTGTTATAAAAGCCTTACCTGTTATTTCAGGAATTATAGCCTTATACTCTCCTACCTTTTCTTCTCTTAATATCCTACCTTTAAATATTGTACCAGTTATACTTTCATATATGAAAGGCTCATTTATTTTTAATTTATTTTTAGCATATAAATATGCCAATTTAGCACTAGTGCCAGTGCCACAGGGAGAACGATCAAATTGACCAGCACCAAATATTACTACATTTTTAAAATCTGCCTTATCATTTGTTGGTTCATCATATATTTCTACTAAATCTACTCTATTTATATTTGGATTAGTGGGATGAATAACCTCTATATTTTTATTTAATTGATCCCTTATTATTAAAGCTAATTTAGTTATTTTGTCTATATTTTCTAAAGACACTTCCAAATTTAAATATTTACTGTCTACTAGTGCAAAAAAACTTCCACCAAAAGATATGTCTACTGGTATCTTTCCTATTTCAGGCAATTCTACTTCTATATTTTCTTTATACAAGAATGAAGGCACATTCTCTATTGATACCTCTACTGCTTTTTTATTTTCAACTTTTACCTTTGATTTTACAAGTCCTGCAGGTGTTTCTAAAGTCAATTTTGTAATTGGTTCTTTTACCTCTACAAATTGCTCATTTACTAAAACAGTAGATACTCCTATAGAACCATGACCACACATATTTAAATATCCTCCACTATCCATAAACACTACACCCATATCTGCTTCCTTTACAGTAGGTTTTACAAATATAGCACCAAACATATCTCTATGACCTCTTGGTTCATGCATAGCCATTTTTCTAATATGATCTAAGTTTTTTTCTAAATACTTCTTTTTATCCATCACTGTATTCCCAGGTATATGGGGTACACCATCAACTATAATTCTAGTTGGTTCTCCCATAGTATGAGTATCAATAGTTTTAATGCAATCAACAATCTCCATATTCATCCCCTCCTATAATTATACTTTGGCTACATACTCATAAGGCAAGGGTACAATTTTCCCTGGTGTAGTAATTTCTACTAACTGGGTCAATGTATCTCTAAGTATACCTTTTTGCATTTCAACATTGTGAGGCTCTCCTACATTAGCTCCCATAGGAACTATAGGTGCTGTACATCTTGGAGTTCCATTTTGTCTTACTACTGGAGGTAAAGCAGCAATTATAATAGTAGGAATTCCTGCTTCCTCAATTGCTCTCTGCACAATCACGGCAGAGCGGTGGCATGTTCCTCACCCACCTGTCATAACTACTCCGTCTACTCCTTCTTCTTTTAATATTTTAGCTATTTCTTTTCCTGTCTTTTCTTTAAATACTTTTACATTTCCTCCGCCTCCCATAAAACCTATATGTTTAGGAGCAACGGCTTTAATAAATCCTTCTTCTACTAATTCTCTAAGTCTATCTATAGGAAACATACAATTTATATCTCTATTTACATCAGTATTATCATACCCACCATGAGACACCATTAAATCATCGCTATTAACATCTGCTGGAACAATTCTATAAGTAGTGTCTCCAGACAAATTGAATCTTTCATCAGATTTAAGATGAACACCTGCTGCTGTTGCTATAGCTATTGTCATTTCATTTAATGACTTTGTAACTGGTGTCCATACAGGCTTTGGTGTTATAGGTACATATATTTCCGATTGAAGCCCTTTTACTATAGTGTAATTCAATTTTACCCCTCCTTATAATAAACTTCCTCCATCCATTCTCCTTTTAAGTTGTTCCTTAGAGGATCTTGCATATTTTTCATTTATTTCTTCGCTTATAACTTCAGGATAAGTCATTAAAAAACCTACTTCTTGACCTTCCTTTAGATTGTCTTCACTAATAACCATTCTTTTAGGAAGTCTTAATTGTCCCATTCTTCCTTTAAAATCTATAACTACAGAGCCATCTGTTACCTCAATTATTATACCTTCATAGTATCTTTCTGAAGATATATATTTTAATTTATTCATTTAATTAATCCTCCTGGCCCACATTAAGAGAAGTTTCATTATCTACTAATTCTATTTTTTGACCTGTTTCTTCTTCTATTTTCTTTATATTATTTAATTTTACTTTTGGATTATACTTTCTTTCAGGATCTTTTACTTCTTCCCCAACCATTTTTGCTTTCAACATATATAGTGCTCTAACAGCATCTTCTTCACATAAACAATTATTTTCTAATATTTCATTTTCAATTCCTTCTTCTGATTTATTCAAATCTATCATAGCATCCATATGTTTGTTTCCAACTACTAATTGTCCTTGTACTGCTGCAAAAGTCATACCTACTACTGGTACTCCTCTTTTTCCTATTTGTTCTATATTACTTGCAAAATCCACATGATTATTTCCAAATCCTTCTGTAGTTACTATAGCTCCATCTACATCCATAGCTTCTATAGTCATGCCTAATAGACTAGAGACATAAAACTTTTCTGAATTAGCTTGAGGTGAACCTATGAATATTACTGCTGCTAAATCTATTTCATCATCTTCCATAGCTTTTAAAATTAATGGCTCTCTAAAATAATGTCTTGATGTTTCTTTTGAAGCTGGGCCTATACATGTTAATGCATGAACACAACCATCTAAAACTTGCAATGGAGATACCACTATAGGCACATTTCCTAAGTCTACATTTGCCTTTGCTCCTAATACTCCTACTGGCTCTTGTGGTAATAAATAATTATCATGCATTGCTCCTTGCCCCATTATTTCTTTTACTATTACTACTTTCTTTCTTCCTGATCTTCTTTTTTGAACAAACTCTTCATCGTCTACTACCAAATTATCTTCAGCTTTCTTAAGTGCTAATCTTATTTCTTGAGTAATAAAATCAGTAGCTTTGTGAGCTGCCATAGGTCCTGGACGTTCCATATTTTTACCTTCTTTAATAGTTACATCTGTTTTTATAAATATTTCTCCATGTTCTGGTGCTCCAGGTCTTCCCCACATAATATTTTCTTCCATAATTCCTTCTGAAGAACCAAATTCACCTATTTGTACTCCTTTTTCATCTGTTCCTGAAACAACTACAACAACACCATTCAATACTCTAGTTATTCCTTCGCCTAGCTCACCTTCCTCTTTTGTAGCAATAGGTTGAACATCCATAATAGTATTGGAAAATTGATCATATTTATCTGGGGTAATAATATCTAATTTCAAATCTACAACTAAATCACTTACATTTATAGCATCTTCTTCTATACCTTTCCTAATATAGAGGGTAGTTCCTTCAATTTTGGTCTCTTCCCCTCTTTTCACTTTATCTATTTGAAAATATTTCTTCTTTAATCTTCGAATTTCTTTTTCTTCTGCTATATCTGCTTCCTCAGACTTTCCTGCATCTTTAACTTCTTCTATTTTCACTCCACTACTACCTAAACTACCATCTGTTATTGGAAAAGGAATTTCAATATCAATATCCTTTCCTTCAGCTATTTGTATTTTAATATTCCTTCCATATTTTACAGTACTTTCTTTGTTCGGTTTCATTTCTGTTTTTTCTTCTTCAATTTTTTCTTCTTCTGCTACTTCCTCTTTTTCTTCCATTTTAGTATATCCTTCTACCAAATCTGGTGTCAAAGGTGTAAGTGCATCTACTGTCTTTTTTAATTTCCCTCCTAATACTTCCCCAATTTTTAATGTGTTTTCTGGTACTTCTAAAAGACCAGAGTCTTCTAAATCAGGAATTATATTTGGATCTTCAATATTTGAAGGTTCAATAGTAGTACCTTCTTCAAATCTACAACAAGTAACTGCAAAAGAATCTTTATACTCCCTTGCCATCTCTTCTGATATTGCCACAATATCCCTCCTATCCTTCTTTTTATTGCATATAACCTATAATTACATTCATCACAGTATCAATAATTCCATTTACCCCATGTAATTATTCCAATACATACTATCTTTATATAATGCAAGATACATTCCAATTATCAAAATGGCTTGTTTTCAAGTGTTATATTTTAATTTTAAACTAAAAGAAAAAATCATATGACTATTTTTAATCACATGATTTTTTCTTTTTAATTTTAAATTGTTAAATTAATATCATATCTTGCGTTTTCTCAATATTTCTTAAATTATCACATTTATTTGCTAAAATACTTTTGCATATATGAGTGTGACTGTTTTTAGACAGTTGGCTAAAATTAGTCGCCAATTTTATACTTGCTTATTTTTGAATGCAAAGTAGTTCTAGGAATATTTAAAATTTTAGCAGCTTTTTGTTTATTACCTCCTGTAGTTTCTAATGCCTTTTTAATCATCTTTATTTCTAAATTAGCCACTGATTGATTTAAATCAAACGTAGATACTGGAGTATCTATTACTATATTTTCTAAACTTTTATTTATTAAATATTTTGGTATTAATTCTTTTGTTATTACACCATCTCTACACATAATACACATATATTCTACTACATTTTTTAATTCCCTTATATTTCCTCTCCATTGATAATCAATAAGTATCTCCATAGCCTCCCTATCAATTCGAGGAACTGGTTTTTTATTGGCATAACATATTTCTTTTAAAAAATGGTCTACAAAAAGAATTATATCTTCCTTTCTCTCTCTCAAAGGTGGCAAATTAATTTCTATTACATTAACTCTATAATATAAATCTTCACGAAATGTTCCTTCCTTTACCATTTTAGCCAAATCTTTATTAGTTGCAGAAATAACTCTAACATCCACTTGGGTAAATTTTTCTCCCCCAACTTTTTTTATTTTTTTATCCTGAAGAACTCTTAATAACTTAGCTTGCATAGGTATAGGCAAATCTCCTATTTCATCTAAAAATAATGTTCCCTTTTCTGCCTGTTCAAAAAAACCTTTTTTACCTTCTTTCCTAGCTCCTGTAAATGCACCTTCTTCATAACCAAAAAATTCACTCTCAAATAATTCTGAAGGTATAGCCCCACAATTCACTGGAACAAAATTACCTTGTAATTGACTATGTTTATGAATTGCTCTTGCAAACTCTTCTTTTCCAGTACCACTTTCTCCCGTTAATAATACTGAGGCATTAGTTTTGGAAATTTGTTTTGCTATACTTATTTTTTGCTGAATTGCCTCACTATTACCTATAATATTACCAAAAGAAGACTTTTTTCTAGATTTTGATTGATCTTCTATTTGCATTTCTAATTCCTTTAATCTTTTTCTTGCTTTATTTAATTCTGTTTCTAACTTTTCAACTTCAACTATATCTTTTTCTGTACTGACTACTCCATATACTTTACCATTAATTATTATAGGGGAAGCACTAATAATTACATGATGACCTTCTTTAGGTGAATGATAAATATTAGATACTTTTTCTTTAGTTTTGAATATTTTTAAATCTATAGCATTTGGAAAAAAGTCTTCTAAATATTTTCCCTTCAATTCTTCTTCTTTTACTCCATACATATTTTCTGCATTCTTATTCCATATTATTACTCTACCCTTTCTATCTACCACACACAAGGCTTCATGAATATTATCAAAAATATGCTTTAAAGCTTCCTCACCTTCATCTATCCCTTTATAAAAATAATCTCTCATTACATCTTCTCTAAGAATCCCCACTATTTCCCCATTATCTAATATAGGAATACGTCCAATTTTATTCTCAATCATTAAAGTCCTACAATCAGATAAAGTTTTTTCTGGTTTTACCCAAATAACATCTTTATTCATCATATTTTTTATAAAAAGTTTATATTTATTCTCATCTAATACTTTATATAAATCTACAATAGTAATTATCCCTACTAGTTTTTTCTTGTCATCACATACTAATACTTCTTTTTTATTGTTCTCAGAAAGATATTTAGTAGCTTTTGTTATATTATCTGACTTGTTTACTATAAATACATCCTTACTCATTACTTCCTTTACAGGAATACTATATGATTGAAGAAACATATGTTCACCTCTAATATATTTTCTCTTACTATATATTTTACTACATTTAATATTTTCTCACAATTTAAATACTATTTTTTTGAAAAAGTGGAATACTATAAAAGACAGATATTTTAAAAAGGAGGGAAAAAATGAAAAAGGAAAAAAGCAAGAAAAACACTAATAAAAAAACTAAAAGTAAAAGTGGAAAAAATAAAGAGGAAGGATGATAATATTTTAAAAGCCCCTAAGGTTCATATGAACCTTAGGGGCTTTTAAAGCTTGCCAAATAGATATTTATTATTTAATCAACCAATAATTATTTCAATAAATTTATAAACAATTTTAGGTACTCCACTAAAAACTATTGCCAGTATAATATCTGCTTTTGTTGCAGTGAAAACAAAAGCAGATAATTTTCTTAAAAATCCGCTAAATATTACTAGTACAAATCCTCCAACTCAACTAATAATATTTAATTTTCCTGCTATTTAAACTACAGATGCTACTTAAATAGCTACAAAAATGTACAATCTCTATCATTATACAAAAATCAAATAATGTTCCTAAAAATAGTGAAATGCCTTCCTAGTTTCTAAAATCTAATCATCGTTTCTTTTATTACACCTATACTAATAAACAAAGCTTCTATTGTTTAATTTTACAATAACAGCTTTTAATTCTTTTTTCACCTAATCCTTATCCCATCCAGATCCAACTTTGAATATAAATGTATTTTTATGTTCCCCTCCCAAATATAATTCTACTTCAATAGTTTTAGCATCAACTACGTTTAATACTTCATCTACAATTAAATTTTTTAAAACTGTCAATTGTCCTACAACAATATCTTTAATAGATTTTAAATCTACTTTCACAATAACTTTATCTTTATCAAACTCTGTATCAACATCTATATCAATAGCATCTCCAACATCATTTTTAAATTCTTTTATCTTATCTTCTATACTATCTTCTATGGCATCCTCTGCATCATCTTCATCAATATATACATATGCATTTTGATTGTTTTCTACCTTCACACTCTGATCTGTTTTACCTTTTAATTCCCGTTCAAAATTATCTTCAAATACTTCTTCTGCTGCTTCTTCTGAACCATAAATTTGTTTCATTTCTTCAACATATAATCTTTTTAAATCATCTTTAAATCGTACCAATTCTTCAGTACTCATATCTGATTGCATCGTAATAAGCCGTATTTCCTCCTCATATGTTAAGTCTTTAAAACTCTTTCTCAAAATTTTCATATCTTCTTTAGTTAATAAACTATCATCATCTAGCTTGTATTTATTATTACATCCACTTAATAATATTGTGAAAATTAACAAAATAGATAATACCCCTCTTTTCTTATCCATTCTTATCTCCCCCAAGATCTCTTTTAGGGTATTATAACATTTTTGGTAATTTTTTAAAAGAAAATGTATTAATAATTATTTTTTTCTTATATTTCTCACTAAATTCCTTGCAAATTTTAAATTCACTTTTATATTAAGATTTATACTTAAGCATATTTCTAAATCTTTATCTCCTATAATTATTATCAAAACTCATTTTCACAATTTAGGCCCTATTATTAAGTTATTTTAAAAAATATATTCAACAATTTACAAAAAATAGTACAAACAAAAATGTTTTATTTTTGCCTAACTATTATACAAATGATTTAAAGGTCCTCGGCCTTTCCCTAAATTTAAATTTAGCTTTATTGCTCCAGTCAAATATTTTTTAGCCTTTTTTACTGCATTTATTATATCCATATTTTTAGCTAGATTTACTGCTATAGCAGAAGACAAAGTACAACCTGTTCCATGAGTATTGGTGTTAAATATTTTTTCACCTTGTAACCAATAAAATTTTCCATCAGCATATAATACATCATCTGCACAATCTTCTAAATGTCCACCTTTAACTAATACAGCACCTTTTATATGTTTCCCTATCCTTTTAGCAGCTTCTTCCATATCTTTTCTATCATTTACCTTTATTCCACTTAGTACTGCTGCCTCAGACATATTAGGGGTAATAACATCTGCTAATGGTAATAACTCTTGAATTAAAGTTTCAGTTGCAGTGGATTTCATTAACGTACTTCCACTAGTTGATACCATAACTGGATCTAGTACAATATTTTTTCCATTATATTCTTTCAATTTTTCAGCTATAATTTCTATAATATTCTCATCTGATACCATGCCTATTTTTACTGCATCTGGATAAATATCAGAAAATACTGCATCAATCTGTTTCCCAACAAATTCTGGTGACAAATCTACTATACCTGTTACACCCATAGTGTTTTGTGCAGTTACAGAAGTAATAACACTCATTCCATAGGTTTTATGAGCCATAAATGTTTTTAAATCTGCTTGTATACCTGCTCCACCACTAGAATCTGAACCTGCTATAGTTAATAACTTTTTCACAATTTTTCAACCTCCAACTGACTAAAATCATCAATATATATGTCTGCTATTTCCTTTATTTTTTTTAAATCTGATAAAGCTGATTCATCCCTTACTGCAACAACATTTAAATCACATTTCTTTGCTGATAATATACAATGGAAAGCATCCTCAAATACCCATATTTCTTGAGGTTCTAATTCCAATCTATTAACAGCAACTCGAAAAAAATCAGGTTTACTTTTACTTAAACCAACATTTTCAGCAGTTTGAATAAAATCAAAATAATCTTTTATACCATGCCTATTTAAAGCCATTGAAACAAGATGAGAATCTGTAGCAGTAGCTATAGCCATTTTTATATTTTTACTTTTAAATGCTTTTAAAATCTCTAAAACATAAGGCTTTAATTTAACATGATTACTATAATAATCAACTACTAATTTTTCCATATCTTTATTAATTTCATAAGGTGTGCTTTTAAGTTCAAACCTTTCTTTTATATAAAAAGAGGCTTCTTTGAGGGTTAATTCTTTCAAAGATTCACTTAAATCTTTTGGTGGTTCAATTCCTATAGATAATAAATAATTCTCAGCTAAACTTTCCCACAACCACATTGAATCAATAAGAGTGCCATCTAAATCAAATATTCCTGCTTTCACAAAATACCTCCTTTGAGAGCTTGTACAAATTTTTTGTAGCTTCTTCTATATTTTCTTGAGCAAGTATAGCTGAAATGACAGCAATTCCATCTAACCCACTACCTTTAAGTAAATATATATTACTCTCATTTATACCTCCTATTCCCAATACTGGAATATTAACAGCTTTTGTAATGTTCTTTATTTCTTCTATTTCCACATTAGTAGCATCTAATTTTGATGTTGTAGTAAAAACAGAACCTGCTCCTAAATAATCAGCTCCTGCTTTTTCAGCCTCTATGGCTTGTTCTACATTGCTTACAGAAACACCAAGTATTTTATCTTCTCCCAATATTTCTCTTGCTTTTGTAGCTCCTAAATCATCTTGCCCAACATGTACTCCATCTGCATCTACTTCCATTGCTATTTGAACATTATCATTTATTACAAAAGGAACTTTATATTTATCTGTAATCTCTTTTATCTCAATAGCTAATTTTTTAAATCTTTTGTAATCAAGTTTCTTTTCTCTTAACTGAACAAATGTAACATTGTTTTTTAAAACAGATTCTACAACTTCAGGAAGAGTTTCATCTTTTAACCAAGTCCTATCTGTAACCAGATAAAGAAGCATATCTCTTTTATCTACCTTCAATTTTTATACCTCCATTTAATTTTTCACCATTTAATTTACTCATATAATCAATTAAATAAGTTCTTAAAGAGCCAGTTCCAAGCCCTTCTTCAATTGACTTTTTATTTGCTAATTCTCCACATAAACCCATTGCTGCAACAGCTAAAGCCGTACTATCTAAAATATTTTGCGGATTTGCTCCTACAAACCCTCCTATTACACCTGCTAACATGCAACCTGTTCCTGTGATTCTGCCCATATTTTTATGTCCATTTCTTATAATATAATTCTTTTCACCATCAGTAATTATATCTATGGAACCTGTAATAGCTACTACTGCATTATTAGCTTTACTAACTTCTTTTGCTATCTCTATATATTCATTTATATTGTTTTCCTTTATAATATCTTCTAAACTCGCATCAACTCCACCAGAAGTCTTAGTTTTGTTGAGTATTGCTTTGATCTCAGAAGCATTTCCTTTAATTACAGAAAATTTAATTTCTTTTAATAATTTTAATGTTGCCTTCATTCTAAGGGTAGAAGCTCCTACACCTACAGGATCAAATACAATAGGATGGCCTAATTCATTAGATGTTTTCCCAGCTTTTATCATGGATTCCATAGTTCTAGAATTTAGTGTGCCTATATTTAAAACTAATGAATTACAAATAGATGTTATATCAGATACCTCACCAATGTCATCTGCCATTATTGGAGATGCACCTAATGCCAATATAATATTAGCTACATCATTTACCGTTACATAATTAGTAATACAATGTACCATTGGTAATTGTTCGTGTACATTATTAAAAATTTTTTCAAACATTTAAATCCCTCCATTTTTCAATATAAAAAAGACTTGCCGCAGCAAGTCTCATTATACTTTAATATGATCCCTACGTTGGCATTATCCAAATCAGGTTACATGGTCGAACTGATTCCACAGTTCCTCTCAGCAAAGTTTATCTAAGCTCCCATTTCTTATTTTCTTTTGTAATTTCATTATATCATATATATTTGTTAATATAATTTCTTCTTTATAAAAGTTCATAAAAATCATTTCTTACACTACCCTACTCTATTATTAATTTTATTTTTACCTTTTTTATAGATAAGTATTAATTTAATGTGATTTAATAAAAATAATAAATTACTCAAAACGAGAGGGAATAAAAAAATAGCTATGACCAACGAAAGATTTCAACAAATTGTATTAGAAAATTTAGAGAACCTTGAAATTGGACAAAAAGAAATTTAAAAGCTGGAGTAGAACAAACTGCCCATTTAACAATATTTAAAAAAGAAATTAGCAAAAAAGTAGATTTGTTAATGGAAGAACTAAGTACTACAGAAATTGTAACAGTAAAAAACTGAAATGATATAGCAAAAATAAAATCAATCTCTTAAAAATATTCTCTCTGAAAGATTTGATTTACCAAAATATATCGTATAATATCAAACTTAAACTTAATAAAAGAAATAATAATACTATATAAAATTCTACTTCTCTATAACCCTCTTGTAAATCCTTGGCTTACCTTTTCCAGTTGGCTTTATATCTAACTTAACTTTTAAATTTTTATCCCCTGTAATCATAATAAAAAAACTATTCTTGCCAAATTTTACAGTTTGAATTCTACTATCAACAATATTTATATTTTCATTAGAAATTTCATTAAATCCTAGAGTTTCAATATTTATTTTATCACAATTTTCTGTAAAAATAATACATATTTTTTCTATCTTATCTTTTTCTATATTTTTTACTAAAGGTTTACCTAAAATATATGCTAAAAAATCTTTAGATTTGTATAAAATATCTATATGATTTCCTTCCAATATTACATTATTTCCACTTAAATAGCCTAAAGTACTAAAAGTAGTTACTGTACCATCTCCATAATTTGATTTATATACCCTTATAGGTTTCCCATCTTTCCATTTAACTTTTCTTTTGTTATTTACATCCACCAAAAATTTCTTATTAGTATAAATCCCCTTACCACTTACAACAAACACTCTATTAGAATCAATCGGTTTCTCTTCCATTTTATTTAAAAAAACATTGTTTATCGACATACTTTCTATAGGAATTTCTTTTTTTATTTTATTTCTTTCATAAAATAAATAATTTCCATAATTAAAACTAGGTAATAAATCTTTTACAATGGGAAATATATTCCTTAAAACTTTTATATGATTTATATTTTTAAATACATTATAATAAAATATAAATCCCATCT
>CAYUTQ010000037.1:0-17868 GCA_964447805.1 uncultured Clostridia bacterium | reverse complement strand
GGGACATAATCAAAAGTGATATAATAGGACATTATCATAAATTAATCACTTAATAAAATAAAATTAAGGCTATTCTATTGACAAAAATAAAGTTTTATTATATAATATTTACTAATGATATACCAAGTTAATAGTATAAAGCATCGAAGGAGATAAAAATACAAATTTCTAATCTCAGAGAGCTGCTTATGTGGTGAAAGGCAGTATTAGGTTTGTATATAATGATCACTCCAGAGCAGATTATTTGAAGATTAAAGTAAAATAATCCGGTTGCTACCGATACATAGCTAGAGTTCAAGTAAATAATTTTATAGTGTTTACTTCGACTTGAAAGAGACGATTTTTTTAATCGTAAAATAGGGTGGTAACACGAAAAAGCTTTCGTCCCTATGAATATGAAAATGTTCATAGAGACGAAAGCTTTTTTATTATGAAAGGAGTAAAAGTTACCAAGTAAGCATATAGAATTAATCTATAGTAAAAAAACAATATTAGAATATTCGAAATATTCTAAATAGGAAGGTGATAAAATATGGAGAGAGATAAATT
This sequence comes from uncultured Clostridia bacterium, assembly GCA_964447805.1. Taxonomy (GTDB): domain Bacteria; phylum Bacillota; class Clostridia; order Tissierellales; family DATGTQ01; genus CAYUTQ01. Next base: position 17,319 of record CAYUTQ010000037.1, on the reverse strand, counting down.
TAGTTCAAAATTTGGGGTACTAGCAGCTGCAGCAGGTTCGGCTATAGGCTTAGGAAATATTTGGAAATTTCCTTATGTAACTGGACAAAATGGAGGTGCTGCATTTATATTAGTTTATATTGTTTGTGTAGCATTGATAGGAATACCTATTATGATTTCGGAATTAGCCATAGGTAGGAACACTCAATCAAATGCAGTAGGTTCATATAAAAAATTACAGCCTAACAAAAAATGGTATTTAACTGGATATTTAGCAGTATTAACTTCTTTTATAATAGTATCTTTTTATTCTATAATAGCAGGTTGGGTATTTTCTTATTTTGCTAAATCAGTGACTGGAAAATTAGCAAATGTAGTTCCAGAAAAATTAGGTTCATATTTTGAAATACTTTCTGGAAATACTACCAGTGTTTTACTGTGGAATATAATAGTTATAGGTATAACTGCTTTTATTGTAATTTCAGGTATTAAGGAAGGTATAGAAAAATATAGCAAAATATTAATGCCTATCTTAATATTTACTTTAGTAATTTTAGTAGTTAGATCACTAACATTAGAAGGGGCTTCAAAAGGGTTAGAATTTCTTTTTAAGCCAGACTTTTCAGAACTGTCAGCTGGAGGAGTGTTAGAAGCATTGGGACATGCTTTCTATACTTTGAGTTTAGGTATGGGTATTATGATTACTTATGGTAGTTATGTTGGGAAAGAAGAAAATTTAGCTTCTTTGTCATTACAAGTTGTTTTAGCAGATACATTTATTGCATTAATGGCAGGAATAGTCATTTTTCCAGCAGTATTTGCTTATGGATTTGAACCAGATGCAGGTCCATCTTTAATATTCATAACTTTACCTGCTGTATTTCAATCTATGCCATTTGGTACTGTATTTGAAAGTTTGTTTTTTCTATTAGTAGGTATTGCAGCAATTACTTCAACTATTTCATTATTGGAAGTTTCAGTTTCATTTATGACAGAGGAATTTAACATAAATAGAAAAAAAGCTACTATCATACTTAGTATTGGAGTCTTTTTATTGTCAATACCTGGTTCTTTATCTTTTGGAGTTTGGAAGGATGTAAGTATATTTGGAATGTCAATATTTGATTTTATGGATTATGTAGCATCTTATATATTCTTACCAGTAGGTGGTATGCTTACATGTATTTTTGTAGGAAGAGTTTGGCAAACTGAAAGATTATTTGAAGAAGTTTCTAGTGAGGGCTTATATTCTTTTAGTGGATATAAATTTTATAGTTTTATAATTAAATATATTGCACCAATAGCAATTATATTTATATTTTTACATTCAACTGGTATTATAAAACTTTAAATTAAGGTCAGGTTTAGAAGTATTTAAGCCTGACCTTAAAATATGATATAATGAAGAGACAAATATTTAAATTCAAATCTAAAAAATAAAGGAGTGATACTATGCTACAAAGAATAGAAAAGAAATTTGATATTGTTGAAATGTTGCATTATTATTGGCAGGTGACTAGTGAGAATGAAAAGGTGGGAGAAAGCTACATAACAGATGTAGTAAATAGACCTGAAATGAAATATATTTATGATGATGAATTTGATGAGGAAGAAGCTAGGAAGGTATTGAGTGCTATATCTAATAGGGAACCACTAAATAGTAAGTCTCGTAGAGCTAGAAAGTATTGGAACAATAATATGTGGATGTTAGAGGATCTGGAATATACAAATATGATGGTAACACCTGTTAAAACTTTAAATTTAGATGTTTTGGTTGAGAAAATAAATAGTAAGGTTGAGGACTCTAAGTATGAAGATGTAGAAGTCATATTTGTACCATCTACTAATGAAGAATATTTAATTAAAGATAATAAATTGATAATTAATTTCTTTAGGGTTAAACCAGATTTGTATGAAGAAAACAAAGTTACAATAGGAGAAATTCCTTTTGTTGATTTTATAGAAGAAAAAATAATTGAATTACTTAATAAATAAAAATTTGTAAAATAATTAGGGAGAAAATATTTTCCCTAATTATTTTTTGAAGTATTAAGATACGATGAATGAAAGACCTAATAGGATAGCAATTTGATTATTTTTGTATTTATTTAGAGGCCCTAATGACTTTATTATTTTGTGTAAACGTGTTATAATATATCTCATGAAATATGGTTTTGTAATATACATGGTTAGGGGTGATTATAAATGCAAGAACAAAAACGAAAAAAACTTATATTAAACGGAAATATGTATAAAGTAATAATAACATTATCTTTACCTATAATGATAAATAATTTAATTCAAACCCTATATAATTTAGTTGATGGTATTTGGGTAAGTAAACTTGGATCAGTTCAATTTGCATCTACTTCTTTTGTATGGCCTGTAATTTTTTTGTTTATATCTATAGGAATAGGAGTTTCAGTGGCGGGAACTTCAATACTTTCTCAATTAGTTGGAGCTTCAGAATATGATGAAGCAGATAAATATGCTACTCAATTAATTGTAATTTCTTTGATAATTTCAATTTGTTTTGCTATTTTAGGATATATATTAAGTCCTTATATTATAAAATTAATGGGAGGGACCGGTGATCTAGCAAAATACGGTAATATCTATTTGAAAATTTCTTTTCTAGGTTTTCCTTTTGTATTTTTGTTTTTTAATTTTAATTCTATTATGAATGCTCAAGGAAACACTTTAGCTCCAACAATAGTCAGTGCTATTAGTGCCGTACTTAATGTAATATTAGATCCAATTTTTATATTTAATTTTAATATGGGTGTTGCAGGAGCTGCTATTGCAACGGTGTTATCTCAGTTAATACTTGCAATTTTTGGTTTAGTATATGTACTTAGATCATCTACTAGTATGATTATGCCAAGTTTTAAAGAGTTTAAGTTTAATAAAAATATTATAAAAAAAATTATTAGAGTTGGTTTACCGGCTAGTATTGGGCAGTCTGGTGCAGCTTTGGGATTTGTAGTTTTAAATAGTTTTATAGCGTCTTATGGAACGTCAACTTTGGCAGCCTTTGGAATGGTAAATAGAATAACTTCTTTGATTATGCAACCAGCTATGGGTATTGGTGCAGCATTGACGTCTATAGTAGGTCAAAATTTAGGAGCAGAACAAATAGAGAGAGCAAGAGAAGCTTTTAAGAAGTCTTTAGTAGTAGTATTATCTTTTTCAATATTAGGATGTGTTTTTATGCTGTGGAAAGATAAAAATATCATTCACTTTTTTATTCGTTCAAGAGATGATAAAGAAGTTATAATACAAGGCATAAGTTATCTTAGGTATATTTCATATTCTATGCCATTAATGGGTATTTTCAGTGTTCTTCAAGGAGTTTTTCAAGGGTCAGGACATACAAAATATTCTATGGCAATGGCTATTGGGAGACTTTGGTTTATTAGAATACCTTTGATATTAATTTTTAAGAATTTTACTAATTGGGGTCCCAATGGAATATGGTTTTCTATGAGTTTTAGCAATCTTTTAATATGTGTATATGGTATGCTTGTATATAAAAATAAAAACTGGGAAGAAAAAGTAATACAAGTAAAAGACAACATCTAGCTTTTGCTAGATGTTTAAAAATATAAGTACAGTAGTGGCTATTGAATTATTGTTGCTTATTCAGTAATGGGAAAATGCAATATTAAATATGGATATCTAGTTTTTTCCAAATAGTATTGAAATAGTATTTAAATTCAGGAGATTCTCTACATTTTATTGGAGTTCTTGTTCCATTAGGACAAGTTAATTCTATAGGAATAGTACATTTTATAGTAGCTGGTCGTTTAGATAAAATGACTACTTTATCAGCCATAGAAATAGCTTCTGCTATATCATGAGTAACCATTAAAACGGTTTTATTTTCTTTTTTTAATACAATACCTATTTCATCGGCTATTGCTAATCTAGTTTGATAATCAAGGGCTGAAAATGGCTCGTCTAATAATAAAAGATCTGGTTTTGTTATTAAAGTCCTTATTAAGGCAACTCGTTGTCTCATACCTCCTGAAAGTTGTCTTGGATAGCTGTCTTTAAATTCTATTAGTCCATAGTCATCTAGCATATTTTCAGCAAGTTTGTAAATGTTTTTATTTATTTTTCCTTGTATTTCAAGGCCTATTAGGATGTTTTCTAGTATTGTCCTCCATTCAAAAAGATGATCTCGTTGAAACATATATCCTATGTTTTTAGAGGGTTTTAAAATTTTTTTATTATTAACAAAAATTTCTCCTTTGGTTGGTTGTATTAAACCAGCAATAATAGATAATAGAGTAGATTTTCCACAGCCACTAGGTCCTACAATAACCACAAATTCACCTTCATATATGTTAAAACTAATATTGTTGATAACTTCTATTTCACTTTTTAAATTATAATAAGTCATACTGATATTTTTTATTTCTACTATTTTATTTTTTTTCATTTAAATAACCCCCTTTAAGGGAAAATAATGTTATTTTATCATATTCATAGTAATATTATATGTGTTGAATTTTAAAAAAGATAGTTGATAAAAAGCACTAAAAACATTGAAATTATATAGAATATTTTGAAAAAGTGTAAATTTTATATTATAATATAAATACTCATTTCATATATGAACCTGCGTATAATGTTAAAAAATGTATTATCAATAAATACATGTATTTAATTTTATGTAGATTGTTTATTTTTAGACAATAGGGAGGCGGGGTATATTTGAATTATAAGAATATTGCTGAACTAATGTGTAGGTATCTTGAAGAAGGTATAATAGTTGTAGATTCAAGTCTAAATATTGTCTATTTTAATGATCCATCTATAAGCATTACAGGATTTAATCCTAAGGAAGCAGTAGGTAAGAATATCTTTCAAGTTTTTCCCAATATTGATAAAAAAAATAGTACTTTTTATAATGTAATTAATAGTGGTGAACCTATAATTGAACATGTTCAAAATTACATAAATTATAAAGGAAAAAGTGTTTCAATAGTTACATCAACAATACCAATAGTAGAGGAAGGTAAAATTGAAGGTGCTATTGAAATTTTTAAGGATTGGACTCAAGTAAAAGAATTATCTGAAAAGATCCTTATGTTACAGAGTACTTTATATGGAAAAGATAAAGAGAAAAATAAATTTGATTTAAATGGTACTCAATATAGTTTTACAGATTTGATAGGGGAAAGTTATCCTATGTTGCAATTGAAGAAAAAAGCTCAAAAAATTGCTAAAAGTGATTCTCCAGTATTTATTTTTGGAGAAACAGGAACAGGAAAAGAAATTGTAGTACAAGGGTTGCATAATATTAGTAATAGAAGAAATAAGCCATTTATTGCTCAAAACTGTGGAGCATTGCCAGAAAATTTATTGGAAAGTATATTATTTGGGACAGTACAAGGAGGTTTTACTGGAGCTCAAGATAGTCCAGGTTTGTTTGAATTGGCTAATGGGGGTACATTATTTTTAGATGAATTAAATTCAATGAGTATAGGTTTACAATCAAAACTTCTAAGGGCAATAGAGGATGGCGTTATAAGAAGAATAGGAAGTACTAAAACAACCATAGTGGATGTAAGAATAATTGCAGCTACTAATGTAGAACCTAAAGATTTATTAGAGCAAAAAAAACTTCGAAAGGATTTGTACTATAGATTAAATGTAATATATTTTAGAATACCACCTCTTAGGGAAAGAAAAAATGATATTCCTATTTTAACAGATCATTTTATTAAAGTATACAACAATAAAATGGATAAGTCTGTTAAAGGTGTAGACAAAGAAGTTATGGAATATTTTTTAAAAAATAATTGGCCAGGTAATGTGAGAGAGTTACAAAATGTTATTGAGAGTGCTATGAATTTTGTAGAAGATGAATATATAGCATTGGATGATTTGCAAAGTAATACTATTTCTTGTGCTAATAATACAGATACAGATTTATTGTATTCAGTATTGTCAAGGAATATAAGTCTTAAAACTGCTGTAGAAAAATATGAAAAACGTCTTATTGGGATTGCACTTGAAGAGTCAGGGCAAAATTGTGCTAAGGCAGCTCGTGCTTTAAAAGTTCCTAAACAGACATTGCATAGTAAGATAAAAAGATATGGAATGTAAATTTTGTTAAAATATGTATTTTATTAAGATTATAATATTAACAAAATTGATATAATATTTGTACACAAATTTTAAGGTGGAATTATGGCTATAGTGATTATTTTGAGGCTTTAATTAAAGAATGTAAAAAAAGTCTTATTTTTAAGACATAAATGTCCTATATATAGGACATTTATGTCTTTTATTTCGCCATTTACTTACTAAATCCACCAAAATAAGCATTTAATGGAATTGGTATAAAAATTGCACTATTATAATAAAAATAGTATTAGGAGGTATTTGACATAAGTAACTATTTAAAGAAATTATTAAGATGAGAGGAGTGTCATGGAAAAAATGAAAAAGGTAACTGCATTGATAATTGCAGTGCTACTATGTTTAGGATTTTTGACAGGTTGTGGGAAAGCTAAAGATGTACCAGTAGGAAATGACAAAAAAGGAGAAAAATTAGATAAAGAACAGAAGTATATTTTCAGTAGTAATAGCGCAGTTATAGGTCTTAATCCGCTACTTAATACAACGGCACCTGATAATGGAGCTCAAAGAATTATACTTGAAACTTTGGTTAGTCATGTAGCAGATGAAAATGGGAATGCAGTAATTGAACCAGCTGCTGCTGAAAGCTGGAAAGTTAATGATGATGGAACTATATATACTTTTAAAATTAGAAAAAATGCTAAATGGAATGATGGTGTGCCTGTGACAGCAAATGATTTTGTCTATACATTTAGACAAATGGCTACACCAGAGGTAGCATCTACTAATGCTTGGTTATTTGATGGGGTTATTGTAAATTTTGAAGAAGCACATTACAACGATGGCAAAGATCTAAAATATAATAAAAAACCAGAAGATATAGGTGTAAAAGCAATTGATGAAAAAACAGTTGAATTTACATTAACTAAACCATATGTATATTTTCTAGAACTACTTGATGGTGCAAAACCAGTTAGACAAGATAAATTTGAAGAATGGGGAGAAAAATATGGTTCGTCAAAAGATAAAATTGTAACGAATGGACCATTTAAAGTTGAAAGTTGGGACCAAAATGTTCAAATGACTTTTGTTAAAAATGAAGAATATTGGGACGCTAAAAATGTTAAGCTTCAAAAAATAGAAAGAAAAATTATTGAAGATGAAGCTACAAGAATACAGGCATTACTCAGTGGAGAAATTGATGTTACTAGCACCAATGATCCTGAATGGCAAGAGACTATTGCAGAACAAGGGAAAGGTAAATTTGATGTAATTGAAATACCTGATAAGGCACCAGAATTTCTTGGATTGAATTGTAAAAATAAATACTTTAAAAATCCTAAGATAAGATTGGCTTTTTCATTAGCATTTGATAGGGAGAAATATGTGGAGGATTTAGAACATGGAAAAGCTGATCCATTATATTCTTTAATGCCTAAATGTATAGATTTAGGAGATAAGGCTTATAGCGAAGCAGTTGATAACAAAAATCAAATTATAAAAGAATTACAAAAAAAATATTCTGATCCTAAAGCACTTTTAATAGAAGGACTTAAAGAAGAAGGATTAGATCCAGATCCATCAAAGATGAAAATTAGATATGCAACAAGGGGAACATCTGAGTATTCTAAAAAATCATCAGAGTGGATATTACAGCAATATAAAGAAAAATTAGGTGTTACAATTACCATTGATATGATGGAGTGGAATATTATGTGGGATAAAGTTGAGGCAGGAGATTATGATATATGTACATCAGGTTGGGGGCCTTATTATAATGATCCTAATGCATTATTAGAGATTTATAGCCCTAAGGATGGATATTTTGATAGTTCTAGATCAGGTTGGACTGGGACTGATGCAGAGAAGTTTGATGAATTATTAGAAAAAGCATCCAATTCTTTTGATAACAAGAAAAGGGCAGAACTTCTTTTACAGGCAGAGGAATTGTTAGTTGGCACTGGTGTAGTTGTTCCTACTTACTGTAGAAAAGATTCACTCTACAAAGCCAAGTATTTACAAAGCTATTATACAAATCCACATGCTGGTGTAAATTATACTAAGATATATATATATGGTAGAGAGTAATATAAAAAGAAAAGAAGTATAAATTATGATAGCCTTAACTTTCTGAAAATTCAAATAGTAATGAACAAGATATAATTAATATTGTCTTGTTCATTACTATTGATGAGATGTAAGTAAAGTAGCAAAACAAAGGAGGTGAAGTACCTGGTTTTATAGTAAAAGTGAGTATTTTAAACCAGGGGTTTATGTTTAAATTTATTATTAAGAGATTATTATATTCTATAGTGACTTTATTTTTAATTATAACATTAACATTTTTTCTAATAGCAGGTGCTCCAGGTGATCCTATTGCATCTAAGGTTCAACAAATGCCTCAAAGGGCACAAGAAGTAATTCGTACTAAATATGGTTTAGATAAACCAGTATTTCAAAGGTATTTAATATATATGAAAAATCTTATAACTACAGGTGATTTTGGAGAATCTATCATATATACAGGGAAATCTGCCAATGATGTAATAAGAGATAACGCATTAATTTCAGCAAAAATAGGTATTATTGCTTTAGCATTAGATATTGTCATAGGTATTTTATTAGGTTTAGTATCTGCAATTAATAGAGATAGAATAGGAGATCATATAATAAGAGTATTTGTTGTTCTACTTATATGTGTACCAAGTTTTGTAATAGCAGCATTACTTCAATATTTTATAGCATTTAAATGGAAATTAGCACCAATATTTGGGTGGGGAGAGATAAGACATTATATTTTACCAGTATTGGCATATGCTATTGGTGGCATTGCAAGTTATACAAAGTATATGAGGGGTAGTGCACTTTCTGTAATAAATGAAGATTATATTGTTACTGCAAAGTCAAAAGGCTGCAAAAAAGGAAGAGTTATTAAAAAACATGTTATAAGAAATGCTATGATTCCTATTGTAACTATGACAGGACCAGCAATAGCAGGCATATTTGCAGGTTCATTTATACTTGAAAAAATATTTTCAATACCAGGGCTTGGTTCATATTATGTGCAAGCTGTATCTGATAATGATTATACCATGATTATAGGACTTACCATATTTTATGCTGTACTATATGTTATATCATTAATTGTTGTTGATATTTTATATGGTATTGTGGATCCTAGAATTAGAATTGCCAAATCTGAGAAATAATATTTGAAAGGATAAGGGGGGGAAAATGTGGAGAAGAGTTTAGGAAAAAACATAGAAGGATTTGAAAAAGATATAACTTTAATAGATGATATGTTTGAAAGAGTTGGTACAGAAGGATTATCTTCTGAAGAGTTAAGTAGATATTCTATAACTTACTGGGCTGATGTATGGAGAAGATTTAAAGCTAATAAATTATCAATATTTGGATTAATTTTATTAATATTAATAATTATAACTATATATTTAGGTCCTCAAATGTCAGGGAAAGATTATCAATATATGGATTCTTCTGTAAAAAACTTAAAGCCTAATTCTGAATATTGGTTTGGTACAGATGATATGGGTAGGGACATATTTACAAGAGTATGTGTTGGAGGAAGGATTTCTATATTAATTGGTTTTCTTTGTACAATTGTAATGTTTGTTATAGGTTTACTATTAGGCTCTATGGCAGGATTAAAAGGGGGATGGGTAGATAATTTTATAATGAGATTATGTGAAATTATTGGGAATTTACCATATTTGATTATTGTTATAGTAATTTCTATAGCAATGGGAAGAGGAATTTTTTCTTTAGTATTTGCAATGAGTATTACTTCATGGGTTGGAACTACACGTATGGTTAGAGGGCAAATATTGCAAATAAAAGAACAAGATTATATTCAAGCTGCTATTGCATTAGGAGCAGATAGTAAGAGAATTATTTTTAAACATCTTTTTCCAAATGTATTAGGTATGTTAATGATAACTATTACAATGTCAGTACCAGGATTTATTTTTGGTGAAGCCTTTCTTAGTTATATAGGGTTAGGAGTAAGACCGCCTGAGGTTAGTTGGGGTGCACTAGCATCGGCAGGACAACCAAGGTTAATGTTTTATCCTCATGAATTGTTTTTTCCATGTTTAATGATTGTTATTACGGTATTAGCATTTCATTTGATTGGTGATGGTCTTTCTGATGCATTAGATCCAAAATTGAGAACGTAGGTGAATAATATGAAGAATGAAAAAATTTTAGAAATAAAGAATTTAAATGTTTCATTTAAGACTTATGCAGGGATTGTACATGCAGTTAGAAATGTTAATTTTTATTTAAATAAAGGAGAAACCCTTGCTATTGTAGGAGAATCTGGTTGTGGTAAAACAGTTACAGCTAAAGCAATTATGGGGTTGTTGCCCAAGCTTCAAACTATAATTGATAAAGAAGTTTCTGAGATAAATTTTGGTGATAAGAATATTATTCAATTAGAAGATGAGGAAATGGCTAAACTTAGAGGTAGGCAGATTTCAATGATATTTCAAGATCCAATGACATCTTTAAATCCAACAATGAAAATTGGAAATCAAATAGCTGAGAGTATTGTGATTCATGAGAATAAGTCTATGTTAAAAGCTAAAAAACAAGCTCTTAATATGTTAGAATTAGTAAGAATACCAAATGCAAAGGAGAGATTAAATCAATATCCTCATGAATTTTCTGGAGGAATGCGTCAAAGAGTAATGATTGCAATTGCACTTGCATGTAATCCTAAAATATTAATTGCTGATGAACCAACAACAGCATTAGATGTAACAATACAAGCACAGATTATGGATTTAATAAATGATTTGAAGAGAGAATTGAATACTGGTGTTATTTTAATTACTCATGATTTAGGTGTTGTAGCAAGTGTAGCTGATAGAATACAAGTAATGTATGCTGGCAAAATTGTGGAGAAAGGGACAACAGATGAAATTTTTTATGATCCAAAACATCCTTATACTTTTGCATTATTGAAATCAGTACCTAGACTAAATACTCATGATAAGGCAGAGTTGTATTCTTTACCCGGTACACCTCCTGATTTAATAAATCCACTTCTTGGGTGTCCATTTGCAGCAAGGTGTAAATTTGGAATGAATATATGTAGAGCTAAATATCCTGAAATAACAACATTTGGAAATACACATGAAAGTTATTGCTGGCTCCACCATGAAAAAGCTGATATTAGTGGTGTACCAAAACAGTTGTTGCAAAGAGGTGAAATAAATGGAGGATAAAAAAGTATTAGTTCAAGTTAAAAATTTAAAAAAGTATTTTAGTATTGGACGGAAAAAAACAGTAAAAGCAGTTGATAATGTAAGCTTTAATATCTATAAAGGAGAAACTTTGGGACTTGTAGGAGAATCTGGTTGTGGAAAAACGACTTGCGGTAAAACTATATTAGGATTACTTGATGCTACAGATGGGGAAGTTATGTTTGATGGTAAAAATATACACAATATTAATTCAAAAAGTAAAAAAAGGTTTACAAGGAGGGCTCAAATTATATTCCAAGATCCATATTCTTCATTAAATCCGAGAATGACAGTAGAAGATATTATAGGGGAGGGTATAGATATACACAAATTGTGTAGGAATAAAGAACGTAAGAATAAAATTTTTGAATTGTTAAATACAGTTGGATTAAATAAAGATCATGCTTCTAGATTTCCTCATGAATTTTCTGGTGGTCAAAGACAAAGAATTGGTATAGCAAGGGCATTAGCTATAGAGCCTGAATTTATTGTTTGTGATGAACCTATTTCTGCATTAGATGTTTCAATTCAAGCACAAATAGTAAATCTTTTAATGGGATTACAAAAAGAGAAAGATCTTACTTATTTATTTATTGCACATGATTTGGCAATGATTAAATATATTTCTGATAGAGTAGGCGTTATGTATTTAGGTAATTTAATTGAACTTACAGAGAGTAAAGAACTTTATAAAAATCCATTGCATCCATATACTCAAGCATTATTATCATCAATTCCAATACCTGATCCAAAAGAAGAAAGAAAAAAGAAGAGAATTCCCATAGAAGGTGAAGTGGCAAACCCTATTAATCCACCTCCAGGGTGTAAGTTCGAACCTAGGTGTAAGATTAGAAAGGATATTTGCCGAAGGAGAATACCTGAATTGGTGGAAGTTTATAAGGGACATTTTGTGGCTTGTCATAGGTTGTTAAGAAGTTAAAAGAGATTGTTAAACTAAATACTAATTTTCTGAAAATACGAAACATTAAAAATATATTGAAAACATTGATATGATGTGCTATTCTATAATTAAGAAATAATATTTTTAAAATAGTTATAAACAAAAATAGAGGAGGTGAAAATCCTGGTTTGTAACTGAAGTAAGAGAGTATATACTAGATATAGTATTTTAATATATATTATGAGTGAATATCTAAAAAAAATTTTTAGATATTCACTTAATAATATTATTGAATTTATTTGTTAAATAAAGTAAAGTTCTTAATATTTATAATTAGGAACTATATTCTAGTAATCAAATCTTGCAATATTACTGTTTTAAAAGAAAATAAAAAATTATATTAAATAGTACTATATTTAGTATAATTTTAGAAACCAGGATCATTACATGAGAATTGAAGAGCATCCTATTTTATATTTCGAGAAGGGTAGGAAATTAAAATTTACTTTTGATGGGAAAGAGTATATTGGATATGAAGGTGATACTATTGCATCTGCACTTCATGCTGCTGGTGTAAAGGTCTTAGGCCATCACTATAAAAATGGTAGGGCTAGAGGCTTTTATTGTGCAATAGGTAATTGTTCTTCTTGTTTGATGACAGTAAATGGAGAACCTAATGTTAGAACATGTGTAGAAAAGCTTCAAGAAGGTATGGTAGTAGAAACTCAGAAGGGAAAGGGTGAACTAAAATGAAAGAGACAGAAATAGCTATAATTGGTGGAGGACCGGCAGGGTTATCAGCAGCAATAAGTGCTGCATCTTCTGGAGCTAAAATTACTCTTATTGAAAGAAATGATCATTTGGGAGGACAACTTAAAAAACAAACACATAAATTTTTTGGTTCTCAAAAACAATATGCTTCTACGCGAGGAATTGATATAGTCAAAATTCTCGAAGATCAACTTAGAGCATATAAAGATCAAGTTGAAATACTTACGGATGCTACTGTAATTGGACTTTATGAAGATGGTGTACTTACTATTGAATATAATAAAAAATATTTGAAATTGAAGCCAGAAAGAATAATAGTAGCAACTGGAGCATCGGAAAAATTTTTAGCATTTCCTAATAATGATTTACCAGGGATATATGGTGCAGGTGCAGTGCAAACTCTTATGAATGAATACGGTGTAAAGCCTGGAAATAATGTATTGATGGTTGGTGCAGGAAATATTGGACTTATTGTAAGTTATCAACTTATGCAGGCAGGGGTAAATGTGAAAGCTATTATTGATGCTGCTCCAAAGATTGGAGGTTATTTAGTTCATGCATCTAAGGTGAGAAGAATGGGCATTCCTATATTGACATCTCATACTATTAAATATGCCCATGGTAAAGAAAGTGTAGAAAGAGCAACTATATGTGAACTAGATAGTAATTGGCAGTCTATATCTGGAACGGAGAAGGATATTGATGTAGATGTAATATGTATTTCTGTAGGATTATCTCCTTTGGCTGAATTATTGTGGCATATAGGATGTGAAATGAAATATGTACCACAGTTAGGAGGACATGTTCCTATAAGGGATGAGAATTTGGAAACTAGTGTACCTGGTATATTTGTAGCTGGAGATGTAGGAGGTATTGAAGAGGCTAGTAGTGCTATGGTAGAAGGTAGATTGGCTGGCCTTAATGCTGCAAATAGTTTGAAATATTTTAGAGAAGATTATGATGAATTGAGAAAAGATTGTATTGAGCAGTTAAATTCTCTTAGAGCAGGTCCAGTGGGAGAAAAAATTCTAAATGGACTTAGTAAAGTAATAGCATAGGGGGGTAGAAAAATGTTGATAAAAAGTGGAGTACCTACAAAGAAAGATATAGAAGAAATTACTCCATCGAAGGAAAGAATGGCAAAAGGTCCTGTAGCAGTTATAGAATGTTATCAAAAAATACCTTGTAATCCCTGTTATACGGCTTGCAAATTTGGTGCTATAAAAGAATTTAAAGATATAAATGATAGACCTACAATAGATTATGATTTATGTACAGGCTGTGGTCAGTGTCTGATGAAATGTCCAGGACTTGCTATATTTATAATAGATGAAAGTTATTCTGACAAAGAAGCTCTTGTAAAAATACCTTATGAATTTTTGCCATTGCCAGAAGAAGAAACTTATGTTACTGGCTTAGATAGAGAAGGAAAACCTGTATGTAGAGCTAAGGTGATAAAAGTACAGAAAGCTAAGAATAAAACAAATGTTGTAACTTTAGTAGTTCCAAAGGAAAAATCTATGGATGTAAGATTTTTTAATATTGAAGATTATTATAGTGATAATACTATAATTTGTCGTTGTGAAGGAGTAACTCTTGGAGAAATTAGAGAATTAATTAGAAGTGGATATACAACTTTAGATGAAATAAAAAGAATAAGTAGGGCAGGGATGGGTCCTTGTCAAGGAAGAACTTGTAGACAATTAATAATGCAGGAGATAACTAAAGCTACTGGACAAAATATGGAAGACATGACTATGACTACTTTTAGGCCTCCTACAAAACCTATAAAATTAGGATCGTTACTTGGAGGTGAAGAGGATGAGTAAAACTGCAAATGTTGTAATAATTGGTGGAGGAATTTCAGGCTGTTCTATTGCATATAATTTAGCAAAAAAAGGAGTAAAAGATATAATTGTAGTTGAAAAATCTTACTTAACTAGTGGTTCTACAGGAAGATGTGGTGCGGGAATAAGAATGCAATGGGGAACAGAAAGAAATTGTAAATTATCAAAGATGTCTGTGGAATTTTATGAAAATGCTAATGAAGAATTAGAATATGAAAGAGATATAGAATTTAATCAAGGTGGATATCTTATGGTTGCAGGAACAGAAAAGGAAGATGAACAATTTAAGAAAAATGTTGAACTTCAAAATAAATTAGGTATTCCATCAGAATATTTAACTCCTAAGGAAGCCAAAAAGATAATTCCTCATATGGATGAAACTAAAATAATAGGTGCTACTTTCTGTCCTAAAGATGGTCACTTAAATCCATTTCATACAACGGAAGCTTATGCCAATGCTGCAAAAAGATTAGGAGTGGAGTTTATGACTTATACTGAAGTAACAGGAATTGAAACATCTAATGATAAAATAGTTGGAGTGAATACAGATAAAGGATTTATATCTACACCTATAGTTGTAAATGCTGCAGGTGGTTATGCTAAGACCATTGGAGAAATGGTTAATGTTGATATACCTGTATATACTGAAAGACATCAGGTACTTGTTACTGAACCAGTTGAACCTATACAGAAGCCTATGTACATGGGTTTCTCTTTAAATATTTATTGTCAGCAAACTCCTCATGGAAGTTTTATAATTGGGAGAGGTGACAGTAATGAACCTAAAGATTTTCGTATAAATTCAAGTTGGGGGTTCATGGAGAAAATGGCTAAAACTTGTTGCGAATTATTACCTTTGCTTGGTAAGTTAAATGTTGTAAGACAATGGGCAGGTCTTTATACTATGACAGCTGATGCTCAACCTATATATGGTAGTGTGGAAGGATTGGATGGATTTTATTTAGCAGTAGGTTTTAGTGGGCATGGTTTTATGTTGGGACCGGCTACAGGACTTTTGATGGCAGAAACTATATTAGGAGAGCCTAATACAATACCTATTGACGACTTAGATGTCGGTAGATTTGAAAGAGATGAGTTGGTATTTGAACCATCTGTTGTGTAGGATAATATAAAAAGAGCTTGTGGATTATAATCCACAAGCTCTTTTAGTATATTGAATTTATGCAAATACTTTTTTAATTCTTTCTAATGCCCAATCAAGTTCTTCTTTAGTTATAATTAGTGGTGGTGCAAAACGAATTGTAAATTCATGAGTATCTTTACAAAGAAGTCCAAGATCTGCTAATTTTTCGCAGTAAGGTCTTGCATCACAATCTAATTCCATTCCTATTAGAAGACCTCTACCTCTTACTTCTTTTATTATAGGATTATCTATTTTCTTTAATTCATCCATGAAATAATTTCCTAATTCTAATGCTCTATCTGCCAATTTGTCGTCTTCTAAAACATCTAATGCTGCAATTGAGCAAGCACAAGCTAATGGATTTCCTCCAAAAGTAGATCCATGAGAACCTGGTTCAAATACACCTAGGATATCATTGTTAGCTACTACTGCTGATACAGGCATTACTCCACCGCCAAGTGCTTTTCCTAATGTGTATATGTCAGGTTCAACACCTTCCCAATCACATGCAAATTTTTTACCTGTACGGCATAAACCAGTTTGAATTTCATCAGCAATAAATAAAACATTATTTTCTTTACATAATTTAGAAGCTTCTTTTAAGAAACCTTCTTCAGGTATTAAAATTCCTGCTTCTCCTTGAATAGGTTCTGTTAAGAATGCAGCTGTATTTTCATTAATTGCTTCTTTTAGTGCATCAATATCGCCAAAAGGTATTGATTTAAAACCAGGTGTGAATGGACCAAAACCTCTTCTAGCACTTTCATCATTTGATAGAGATATTACTGTTGTTGTACGTCCGTGGAAATTATTTTGAGATACAATAATTTCAGCTTTGCCTTCTGGTACTTTTTTAACATCATAAGCCCAACGTCTAGCAGTTTTAAGAGCTGTTTCTACAGCTTCAGCTCCTGTGTTCATTGGAAGAACCATGTTTTTACCTGTAAATTCAGCTACTCTTTTACACCAAGGTCCTAGAATATCATTTTGGAATGCTCTAGAAGTTAAAGTAACTTTATCTGCTTGTTCTTTAAGAGCTTTAATTATTTTTGGATGTCTATGACCATGATTTACTGCTGAATATGCACTAAGCATATCCATGTATTTTTTGCCTTCTGGATCTTCTACCCAAACTCCTTCTGCTTTTGAAATTACTACAGGTAGTGGGTTGTAGTTATGTGCACCGTACTTATCGTGCATTTCTATTAATTCTTTACTACTATACATAATATCGCCCCTTTTTTAAATTTTAGATTAACATATTATAATTATAATATGTTAATTATAACTCTACTAAAATTAATATTTATGGTACTT
>CAYUTQ010000036.1:0-18244 GCA_964447805.1 uncultured Clostridia bacterium | reverse complement strand
TGTAGAAAAAAAGGGACTGGAAAGAGGAATGAAAAAAGGAATGGAGAAAGGAATGAAGAAAGGAATAGAGAAGGGAATGGAGAAGGGAAAAATAGAAATAGCAAGGAAATTAATAAAAATGAATCTTTCAATGGAACAAATAATAGAAGCGACAGGGTTAACAGAAGAGAAAATAAATGAATTAAAATCTAAGCCATCCTAAGGGATGGCTTTTTTTTATTATTTTACAAATTAGTATGTAATTGTCCAAGAGGTTAATATGTTTAATAGAATTTATAGTTTATTAGGTTATGCATTAATATTAAAATTTGTAAAATACTATACATATAAAATAAATTAGGAGGTATGTTATGAAAAGAAAAATGAAAACAATGGATGGCAATGAAGCAACAGCTTATATATCTTATGCATTTACGGAAGTAGCAGCAATTTATCCAATAACACCATCATCTCCTATGGCAGAATTAGTAGATATATGGGCAAATAAAGGTAGGAAAAATCTTTTTGGACAAAAAGTAAAGGTAGCTGAGATGCAGTCAGAAGCAGGGGCGGCAGGAGCAGTTCATGGATCTTTACAAGGAGGAGCCCTAACTACCACTTATACAGCTTCTCAGGGACTTCTTCTTATGATACCTAATATGTATAAAATATCTGGGGAACTTTTGCCAGGGGTTTTTCATGTATCTGCTAGAGCATTGGCTACTCATGCTTTAAGTATTTTTGGGGATCATCAAGATGTAATGGCTACAAGACAAACAGGTTTTGCATTACTTTGTTCAAGTAGTGTTCAAGAATGTATGGATTTAGCAGGAATAGCTCATTTAGCGGCTATAAAGGGGAGAGTACCTTTTTTACATTTCTTTGATGGTTTTAGAACTAGTCATGAGATACAAAAAATAGAGGTTATTGAATATGAAGAATTAGGCAAATTAATAGATAGAGATAAGGTAGATGAATTTAGAAATAGATCTTTAAATTCAGAAAGACCAGTAGTAAGAGGTACAGCTCAAAATCCAGATATATATTTTCAAGGAAGGGAAGTTTCAAATCCATATTATGAAAAAATACCTAGCATAGTAGAGTACTATATGAATGAAATAAGTAATATAACAGGAAGAGATTATAAACCTTTTAATTATTATGGTCATGAAGAAGCAGAAAATATTATTGTAGCTATGGGTTCAGTATGTGAGACTATTGAAGAAGTAATAGATTACTTAAATAGTAAGGGAGAAAAAGTGGGTTTAATAAAAGTACATTTATATAGACCTTTTTCTAAAAAACATTTTTTAAATGTGTTTCCTAGTACAGTTAAAAGAATAGGGGTATTAGATAGAACTAAGGAGCCAGGCTCTATAGGAGAACCTTTATATTTGGATGTAAAAAGTTTATTTTATGAAACAGATACAAAGCCTTTAATAGTTGGAGGAAGATATGGTTTAGGTTCAAAAGATACTACGCCAGAACAGATAATTGCAGTATATCAAAATTTAAAAGAAATTAACCCTAAAAATAATTTCACCATAGGGATAGTAGATGATGTATCTAATAGTTCTTTAGATATAGGAGAGTCTATTAGTACTTCTCCACCTGATACTATTAAATGTAAGTTTTGGGGTCTTGGATCTGACGGAACAGTAGGAGCAAATAAAATGGCTATTAAAATAATAGGAGATAATACATCATTATATGCTCAGGGTTATTTTTCTTATGATAGTAAAAAATCTGGAGGAACTACGGTTTCGCATTTAAGGTTTGGAAAGAATCCTATAAAATCAACTTATTTAGTTTATGACTCAGATTACATTTCTTGTCACAACAAATCCTATATATATCATTACGATATTTTGAAAGGATTAAAAAGGGGTGGAACCTTTGTTCTCAACTGTCCATGGACTGAAGAAGATATTGAAGATAAATTGCCGAATAGTTTGAAGAATTATATAAAAAAGAATGCTATTAATTTTTATGTAATAGATGCTGAAGATATTGCTCAGGAAATAGGCTTAGGGACAAGAATAAATATGATAATGCAAGGAGCTTTTTTCAAATTAGTAGAAGTAATACCTATAGAAGATGCAGTCAAGTATTTAAACGATTTTATACAGAAAACTTATGGGAAAAAAGGTACTGAAGTTGTAGAGATGAATTATAAGGCGGTAGATGAAGGGATAAATGGGCTAGTAAAAATTGATGTACCGGATACTTGGGGTGAATTAGTAGAAGATAAAGAAGAAGTAAAAGATGAACCATATTTTATCAAAAATATCCAGAGACCAATTGCAAGGCTAGAGGGAGATAAGCTTCCTACTAGTACATTTAAAGGCATGGAAGATGGAACATTTCCTATGGGAATTACTGCTTATGAAAAAAGAGGAATTGCTGTTATGATACCTCAATGGCAAAGAGAAAAATGTATTCAGTGTAATCAATGTTCTTTTGTGTGTCCTCATTCAGTTATTAGACCTTTTTTATTAGATGAAGAGGAAAAAAGAAATGTACCAGAAACTTTTGAAGTTAAAAAAGCTGTTGGAAAAGGACTAGAAGGATTACAATACAGGGTGCAAGTGAGCCCTTTAGATTGTACTGGATGTGGAAATTGTGCTGATATTTGTCCAGCACCAGGCAAAGCTTTAGTAATGGTTAAAGCAGAAAAAGAAATAGAAAGACAAAGTGACAATTGGGAATATGCAATTAATAATATCACTTATAAGGACTATCTTATGAACAAATATACATTGAAGGGAAGTCAATTTGCAAAACCTCTTCTTGAATTTCATGGGGCTTGTGCTGGATGTGGAGAATCTGCATATTTGAAATTAGTCACTCAATTATATGGAGATAGAATGATAATAGCCAATGCGACAGGTTGCTCTTCAATATGGGGAGCAAGTGCACCAAGCATTCCATATACCGTAAATAATGAAGGAAAAGGGCCAGCGTGGGCAAATTCATTGTTTGAGGATAATGGAGAATTTGGATTTGGAATGTATTTGGCAGTAGAGCAAATAAGAGAGAAGTTGAAAAATTTAATGGAGGAAGGTATTAAATCCAATATTAGTGCTGAATGTACTCAAATTTTTAAAGAATGGATAGAAACAGCAAATGAGGGGGAAAAGTCAAAAGATATATCCAAAAAATTGATTAATATATTGAGTAAAAGAGAATATAGTGATAACTTCATAGTTAGGGAAATACTTAAAAGAAAAGATTTTTTGATTAAGAAAAGCCAATGGATTGTTGGAGGAGATGGTTGGGCTTATGATATAGGCTATGGTGGATTAGATCATATACTTTCTACTGGTGCAGATGTAAATGTATTAGTATTTGATACTGAGGTTTATTCTAATACAGGAGGGCAAGCATCAAAAGCTACTCCAACAGCTTCTGCAGCTAAGTTTACTTCAGCAGGAAAGAGGACTAAAAAGAAAGATTTAGGTAGAATGGCAATGACCTATGGATATGTTTATGTAGCGCAGGTAGCTTTAGGTGCAAATATGAATCACACAATAAAAACTATTGTGGAGGCAGAAAGTTATAATGGTCCATCTTTAATAATTTGCTATGCTCCTTGTGTAAATCATGGTATAAAAGTAGGTATGGGTAAAACTGTAGAGGAAGAAAAGAAAGCTGTAGAAAGTGGTTATTGGCATTTGTATAGATATAATCCAAATTTGAAGGAAGAAGGGAAAAATCCTTTTATTTTAGATTCTAAAGAACCTAAAGAATCTCTTAAGGATTTTATATTGGGAGAGGTAAGATATTCTCAAATACAATATACATTTCCTGAGTTAGCAGAAGAATTATATGAAAAAGCTGAAAAGGATGCAAAAGGAAGATATGAAGTTTATAAAAGACTTTCAGAAATAAAATAGGAGTAAAATTTACTCCTATTTTTGATTTTCTTCAACCCAATCTTTTGCTTTTTTTACTCCTGTTAATGTTGGAATAGGGACTTTTGCTATGGGAGTTAATCCTTTTATATTATAATATGCTGCAGTTTTTTGATTTTCTATGGGGAGAGACATTTTTTTCTCCTTAGTTTTATTATCTTTATTCTTCTCCATATCATTCCTCCTTATATTTTAGATAAATTACATTAATATAGTATTTGCAATTTCGTTATTAATTATTATAAATATGATAAACTGAATATAATTAGATATAAAAGGAGCTGATATAATTGTACGATGAAAAATTAAGTAAAGAGTTAAAATTTATAATGGAATTAGATAAGATGAAAAGTATATTTAGACAAACTAGTCTTGTAGACAATTCAAGAAGAGAAAATGATGCAGAACATTCTTGGCATATAGCTGTAATGGCTATGCTTTTGTCAAAATATACAGATGAAGATATAAATGAATGTAAAGTTATAAAAATGCTATTAGTTCATGATTTGGTAGAAATATATGCTGGAGATACTTTTTGTTATGATAAATTAGGAAATTCAGATAAAAAGGAAAGAGAAAATGAAGCAGCAGATAAGTTATTTAGTATTCTTCCTGAAAAAGAAGGTAGAGAAATAAGAGAATTATGGGAAGAGTTTGAAGAAATGGAAACAGCAGAAGCATTATTTGCAGCATCAATGGATAGATTACAACCTATGTTACAAAATTATTTTTCAGATGGAGGGACTTGGAAAAAGTTTAATATATCTAAGAAACAAGTATATGAAAGGATTTCTCCTATAAAGAAAAGCTCAAAAAAACTTTGGCAATTTGCAGAGCATATGCTAGAAGACTCTGTTGAAAAGGGATTTATACTAAGGGAATAGTGCAGTAGAATGTGAACTACCACTTTGTAAAATATTTTGCAATTCATCTCCCATTTATAGAAGATGGGAGATGAATTGCAAAGAAAGGTTAAAATTTATTATCTCATTTTTAGTTGTTTACTAAGTCTAAGTTTAATTAGGAAAAATTTTAATTATCTAATTATGAATTTGTAATTACCAACCGATCTCCCATAGTTATATACATATAAATAATAGGTCCCACTAGTTGCATCATAGGTACCTGACATTTCTTCACCTTCAATATTGGTTGGATATGCGACATAATTGTTTAAATCTGTTGATTTGTATAACAACCAGTTTATTTCTGCATTGTCTAGGTTGTTTAGCACTATTTTAATATTCTGTGATTTTTGTAAAGTAAATTTGAAAATATCAGCAGTATCTTCAGCATCAAGTACTCCACTGACAATAGAATGTAGATCAATATTATTTGCTTGATCAAAGGTATCATTTGGTTCTGTCTCAGTTATAGTAGATAGTATATACTCTATATTAGTAACAGCTTTGTTGGGTGGATATCCAGCCAAACTTGTATTGGCAGTTATAGTAAGTGTACCAAATTGTATTGAATTATCTAAAAGGAAAGAACATTTAGCTGTACCTGATGAATTTGTAGTTGTAGTTGCAGTTTTAGTTTTTCCATCAGGTGCAGTTAATGTAAATACGACAGAGGCTCCTTGCATTGGTTTTCCAGGTTTATTGGTTACTGTAGCTGTTACAAAAATAGTTTCTCCTTTTTTATATTGCTGTTTATCAGTTGTGAGTTTAGTAATAAGTCTTTCTTGGGGTGCAACTGCATCTACTGCTGCAAAAGCATCTACTATTCCAGCTCCATATTCCCAAGCTGGACCTGCATATTGAGCAGTATTATTTAATACTTTTCTAATTTCAGATACTGTTACCTTAGGGTTTGCAGATCTCATAAGTCCAACAACTCCTGATACATGAGGTGTAGCCATTGAAGTTCCAGACCAATACTCATATCCATTGTTAGGTACAGTGCTATAAATATTGACACCAGGTGCCATAATATCTAAGCCATCACCATAATTTGAAAAATTTGATCTTGTTCTATCAGAATCAACTGAACCAACTGCAATAACACTATTATAACCTGCTGGATAAATTACAGGAGATACTCCCCAATTGCCAGCAGCAGCTACTACTACAGAACCCTTTGCAACAGCTGTTTCACAAGCATCATTCATACTTTGGACATATCCTTCACCGCCAAGGGACATATTGATTACATCTGCTCCAAAGTCAGCAGCGTATAATATTCCTTGTTCAATACCGAAAACTGAACCAAAGCCATCATCTGCCAGTACTTTAACTGGAATTAATGTAGCATTTTTCATAACTCCACTCACAGAGCCATAGCTTGCAACTGTTCCAGCTACATGAGTTCCATGACCGAATACATCCATTGTTGTGTTGTCACCAACAAAGCTTTTACCTAGGCTAGTATTTACGAAATTTTTAAGACTTTGATGATTATGATCAATTCCTGTGTCCAAAATGGCCATTTTTATATTAGAAGACCCCTCTGTAATAGTCCAGGCCTCAGGAGCTTTTATCATTCCATAATGCCATTTTTGAGCATCATTCATATTAATTTTTATATCTTCATTCATATTAACTCTTGCATATTCTAATGCACTAATTTTATAATTAGGTTCTACATATTTTACATTAATATTATTATTCTTTAATGTTCTTTTTAAATCATCCATTGCTGCATTGATAGTAGGGTATTTTTTAGTAAATTTTACCAAACAAACATAACCCATTTTTTCTATTGCTAGTGATCTTAAATCTGTTTCTTCTTTAGTAATTCTAATTGCATCATAATCTATTACGGAGTCAATAATCTGGAATCCTCTTTTTTCTAATTGTTTTGATCTGTTCATAATTTTATTGATATTACTTTGTATAGAAATATTAGAATCTGGTTCTATGGAAACAATTAACTCATCTTCAATAAAGTTTATATTTTTGTTTTTAGCTAAAAAAGTTGGGACAGAATCCTTAGCGAAAGAAAAATTCAATGTCAAGGTTAGTAATAAAGTAAAAATTAACATAAAACTAAAATACTTTTTCACTGTAACGCCTCCTTAATTTTTAAATTTCTAATTCACTAAAATATTATCTGTCTCAAAAAACAAAGAACTATATTATCACACTCCTTTCATATTTTTATAATTATATGTTTTGATTTTTAAGGTCAATTCTTAAGATAATTTTTATAAAATTCAATACTGCTATAATAGTATTAGAATTATACCCTGCTTTGAATTAATTGTCAATTTTGTATTTTTTTAAATATTACAAAATTTTAATTTTATATTAGATGAAACTTTTAATTGATTAGATAAAAATGAAACCAAGCAGATATAATAGTTAATATTAAAGCTTAGATAACTTAGTAAGTTTTAAGCTAGACTGTTTCTCGGTATAAAATAATAACAAATTTTTAAAAAAGCATAAGTATTGAAATAATATGACAAAAATGATAAAATTAACCTAAATTTATAACAATAAGTATATATAATTACAGATTTATTTTTATATAAGAAAAATGTACAAAAAGTTTAAAATTGTTGGGAAAAGGGGAAAAATTTAATGAATTTACAAAATGTTATAAAGAATCAAATGAAATTGATTAAGAATGATGGAGATAAATACAAAATTGAAAGATTGTATTCTTCATATAAACAAATAATGTTTTATGAAGCAATGGATATTCTTAAAGATGAATACTTAGCAGAAGATGCTGTTCACAATGCATTTATCAACATTATTAAAAATTTAGACAAAATTGATGAAAAAAAAGAGCAAGAAACTAAAAATTTTATTATGTTAGTGACTAAAAATACTGCTATAGATATGCATCAAAGAATGGAAAAACAAAAGACTATTTCTTTTGATGAAATAGAATATGCTACTGAGGATATATCTGAAGAAAAAAATGAAAGTTTAATATTAGTAGCTATAGATTCTTTACCTTCAAAGTATTCTTCG
Organism: uncultured Clostridia bacterium; assembly: GCA_964447805.1. Lineage (GTDB taxonomy): Bacteria > Bacillota > Clostridia > Tissierellales > DATGTQ01 > CAYUTQ01. Next base: position 10,425 of record CAYUTQ010000036.1, on the reverse strand, counting down.
GCTATTAAATTAAAATACATTGAAGGTTACAGTGATAATGAGATAGCAAAGTTTCTTAATATATCTGAGTTTAATGTTCGTAGACGTATATCTCGTGGAAATAAGAGATTATTAAAATTTATTAAGAAACAGAGAAAAAAAGATAGAAATTTTATTATAAATAAATTAGATAATTAAATGAAAATATAAATTTTTAATATTTTAAAATTTAAATAAAAAGTTCTTGACATAGATAAATATATATTGTAAAATACTTACAAATAAATAAAATAACGTCAATGAATAGAAATAGTAGCTAAAAGAATTTAGTTAAAGCGAATCTGGAATAGTGAAAGCCAGATACTGTAGCTTTTAGTGAATGGATCTGTGAGATGTGGTGTGAATTTGAAGTAGCACTTATCGGGAGTCTACCGTTAAAATGATAGGGTATCGATTTATTTCTGTACCTGAGAGAGAATATTTTATTTAGGTGGTATAGCGATAAAAACATTTCGTCCTAAAAGGATGAAATGTTTTTTATTTAATTTTGCTATTGACCATCGAATAGAATTAAAATGGGTGGCACCACGGTCACTTCGTCCCGTTATTTAGGATGAAGTGATTTTTTATTTTAAATTTTAAGGAGGGGATTCAAATAATTGGGATTTCAGAAAAAGAATTCAATCAATTGAAAAAAGAGAATGATTCATTTTCAATAAACTATATTATAAGCAAAAAAGAAGTAGATCCAGTAGATATTTATTTTACACTAGAGGGAAAAAGAAAATTTATATTTGAAACAGGACTAAATGACGAAACAGGTGATAGATACTCATATGTAGGGATTAATCCGTATAAAATAATTAAAAGCGTAAAAGAAGATATAACAGAAGAAATAATTAATTTAGATGGAGAAAATAGAGTAAATAAGGTAAAAGGCAATATTTTTGATTATTTAAAAAATAAATTTAATATACAACATACATCACTAAATGGGAATATACCATTTACTGGAGGTGCTATAGGTTATTTAGCTTACGAGACAGTAAAAATACAATATGACAAAGTAGATCAATTAGATACACCTGATAGTTACATTATGTTTTATAAATATATTCATTTTTATAATAATCAAAGTAAGGAATTATCTATTATATATAATGTTTTTCAAAATGAAAGTTATGAACAAGTGGTTCAAAAAATTTATGAATTAAAGGATAAATTAAAAAAAATAAAAAAAACTGATTCTATTGAAGAACTAGATAGTATGCAGGATTTCACTTCAAACTTTTCAAAAGAACAGTATGAAAATATAGTACAAAAAGCTAAAAAGTATATAGAAAAGGGAGATGTACAGCAAGTAGTATTATCCCAAAGATTGAAATTTAAACAAAGGTATTATTATGTTGATGTATATAAAAGATTGAGGAACAGAAATACTTCGCCATATTTATTTTATATTGATTATGATGAATTTCAGGTATTGGGTTCTTCTCCTGAAACATTAATAACGGTTAATGGATCAAGGGTATATACAAATCCTATTGCGGGAACTAGGAGAAGGGGAAAAAGTAGTTATGAAGATGAAAGAATAAAGAAGGAATTGTTAAGGGATGAAAAAGAAATTGCAGAACATGCTATGTTAGTAGATTTAGGGATAATGGATATGAAGAAAATAAGTGAAATGGGAACAGTGAAGTTGGATATCTTTATGGAAGTAAAATATTATTCTCATATTATGCATATAGTATCAAAAATATCTGGAAAATTAAAAGCTAATTTAAAAGCTATGGATGCTTTGAGAATTTGTTTTCCAGCAGGGACCGTATCTGGAAGTCCTAAGGGGAAAGCTATGGAAATAATTGAAAGACTTGAAAATGTTAAAAGAGGTATATATGGAGGAGCTATTGGATGTTTTTCTTACAATGGGAATATAGATAGCTGTATTGCTATAAGAACAATTATATTTAAAGATGGGATAGCTTTCGTACAAGTGGGCGCAGGTATAGTTAAAGATTCTATTCCTGAAAAAGAATACTATGAAACATTGAATAAGGCAATAGCGTTGATGGAAGTTTTGTAGCTATTTGATCAATTTCAATAAAGTGAGAGGTGATATAAAATGCTTAAAAATATTATTAATAAATTATTAATAAGTGAAAGTTTAACTGAAAAAGAAGCTTATAATGCAATAAATACAATAATGAAAGGCTTGGGAACAGAAAGTCAAATTGGAGGATTTCTTGTAGGACTTAGGATGAAAGGAGAAACTATAGAAGAAATAACTGGTTGTGCAAAGAGCATGAGAGATAACGCAACAATGCTAGATATAGGAGATGAGTATGCCATAGATACTTGTGGAACGGGAGGAGACGGAGGAAAGACTTTTAATATTTCAACGGTAGCATCTATAATAGCAGCATCAGGAGGAATAAAGGTTGCAAAACATGGAAATATAGCAGTGTCTAGTAAAAGTGGAAGTGCAGATATACTTTCAAAACTTGGAGTCAATATAAAATTAAAGTCAATAGAGGCTAAAAGATGTTTTGATAAGGTTGGAATGGTGTTTTTATTTGCTCCTGAATATCACAAGGCCATGAAATATACTATAGTTCCAAGAAAAGAACTAGGAATAAGAACAGTATTTAATATATTGGGACCTTTAACTAATCCAGCCTATGTAAAAGGGCAAGTTGTAGGGGTATATGCTGAAAGTTTGACTAATATAGTAGCAAATGTTTTATTGAATTTAGGTTGCAAAAAAGCTATGGTAGTTTATGGTATGGACGGAATAGATGAAATAACAACTACTGGAAGGACTAAGGTTAGTGAAATAATAAATGGGAATATTAAAGATTATTTTATAGATCCAGAAGAATATGGATTACCTTTAGCTACACTTAGAGATATTAAAGGAGGCTCTCCAGAGGAAAATGCTAAAATAATATTAAATATTTTAAAAGGTGAAAGGGGGAGGAAAAGGGATATTGTATTATTAAATGCTGGGGCAGCTCTTTATGTAGGAAATGCGTGTAATAATTTAAAAGAAGGGATAGACTTAGCGGCTTATCTTGTAGATTCAAAACAAGCCTATGAAAAACTTCAACAATTAATAGAAATAAGTAATGACGCGACAATAAAATGTTCTTAGAAAAAATAATAAATAAAAAGAAAATTCAAATAGAAGAAGAGAAAGAATCATTGCCATTATCAGAAATTTCAAAACATATTGAAGAATGTCAGTATAATAACAAAGATTTTAAAAAGGCTATAAATAAATCTAAAATATCAATAATAGGAGAAATGAAAAAAGCTTCTCCATCAAAAGGTATTATTTTAGAAGAGTTTAATCCAATTAATATAGCTAGAGTATATGAGAGGATTGATATTGATGCTATATCTGTTTTAACAGAGAAATATTTTTTCAAAGGAGATGATAGTTATATAAGTGAAGTCAAAAAAATAGTTACTAAGCCAATACTTAGAAAGGATTTTATAGTGGATTTATATCAAATTTATAGTTCTAAGTTTATAGGTGCAGATGCTGTTCTTTTAATAGCTGGAGTACTTAAAGAAAATTTGAATAAATTTTATTTGAAAGCTAAAGAAATTGGTATTCAATGTATTGTTGAAGTTCACAATAGGGATGAAATCACCAATGTTTTGAAGGTAAATCCAGATATTATTGGAATAAATAATAGAAATTTAACAGATTTTACTGTTAATTTAACTAATACGGAAAGATTAATAAAATATATTCCTAAAAATAAAATAATAATTTCGGAAAGTGGAATAAAAACTCCAGAAGAAATAAAATATTTAAGCAGTATGGGAGTGGATGCAGTGCTTATTGGAGAAAGTTTCATGAGAGAAATAAAATATTTAGATAAATTAGAAAAATTTATATACGAAGCAAAAGGGGGCATATGAAATGCGCATAAAAATATGTGGAATTAAAAGAAAAAAAGATATAGATTATGTGAATATATTGAAACCAGATTTTGTAGGGTTTGTATTTACAAAAAGTAAAAATCAAATTGATTTAATTGAAGCAAAGGAATTAATAACTTTGTTAGATAAAAATATTCAAAAAGTTGGAGTATTTATAAATAAACCTATAATGGATGTAGTAAAAATAGCAAAATGTTTAAAATTAGATGTGATTCAATTACATGGGGGGGAAGATAAGTATTACATTAGGGGAATAAGGAGTTTATTAGACAAACAAAATATAGAAATTTGGAAAGCTATATTTATTTCTAATGAAAAGGATATAGAGAAAATTAATATATGTATAGCTGATAAAGTTCTTTTAGATTCTGGAAATGGAGGTACAGGTATTAGTTTTGAATGGAATATATTAAGAAATACTAGTACATCAAAGCCCATAATATTAGCAGGTGGATTGAATAGTGAAAATGTAGAAGATGCAATAAAAATTGTGAGGCCCTATGCTGTGGATGTGTCTAGTGGTGTAAAAATAGATGGATATAATAATTTTGATAAGATGAAAGAATTTATTAACACTTGTATGAATGTGATGGGAGGATAAAAATGGGAAAAATAAAGGGGAGATTTGGGAAATTTGGAGGTCAATATGTTCCAGAAACATTAATGAAAGCATTGCTTCAGTTAGAGAAAGAATATTTAAAGGCAATAGAGGATGAGAAATTTATTAAAGAATATAAATATTATTTAAAAGATTATAGTGGCAGAGAAACTCCATTATATTTTGCTAGCAATTTAACTAAAAAATTAGGTGGAGCTAAAATTTATCTTAAAAGAGAAGATTTAAACCATACTGGTGCTCATAAGATAAACAATGCTTTAGGGCAAGTACTTCTTGCCAAAAGAATGGGAAAGAAAAGGATAATAGCAGAAACTGGAGCAGGGCAACACGGTGTAGCTACAGCAACTGTGGCAGCTATGTTTAGCATGGAATGTGAAGTATTTATGGGAGAAGAGGATATAAAAAGACAATATATTAATGTGGTTAAAATGAATATACTTGGGGCAAAAGTTGTTCCTATTAAAAATGGTACAGGAACATTGAAAGATGCAACAAATGAAGCTATGAGAAATTGGGTTGAGAATATAGATACAACTTATTATGTAGTAGGTTCTGTAGTGGGACCTCATCCTTATCCTACTATAGTAAGAGATTTTCAAAGAATTATTGGAGATGAAACTAAAAAGCAAATAATAGAAAGAGAAGGGAAACTTCCTGATTATATAGTAGCTTGTGTAGGCGGAGGAAGTAATGCTATGGGAATTTTCTATCCTTTTATAGAGGACAGAAAAGTAAAGTTAATAGGAGTAGAGGCAGCAGGTTTAGGAGTAGATACAGATAAACATGCAGCAACTATGGCTAATGGTTCTATTGGAGTTATACACGGTATGATGACTTATCTTTTGCAGAATGAAGATGGACAGATAATGCCTGTATATTCTATATCAGCAGGATTGGACTATCCAGGTGTTGGGCCAGAACATGCTTATTTGAAAGAAACTGGTAGAGTAAATTATTTATCAATAACAGATAAAGAAGCAATAAGAGCATTTATCTTTCTATGTAGAACAGAAGGGATTATTCCTGCTATGGAGAGTTCTCATGCTTTAGCAGAAGTTATAAAAATGGCTCCTAATATTTCTAAAAACAAAATAATAGTAGTTAATCTATCGGGAAGAGGAGACAAGGATGTAGATATTGTAAGTAAATATGGAGGTAAGTACTATGAATAGAATAGATAAAAAATTTAAAATTCTTAAAAAAGATGGAAGAAAAGCCATAATTACTTTTGTAACTGCAGGAGATCCTAATTTATCTATTACTAGAAAGTTGGTTTTTAAATTAGAAGAAGCTGGTGCGGATATTATAGAATTGGGGATACCATATTCAGATCCTATAGCAGATGGACCAATTATTCAGGTTTCATCAGAAAGAGCTCTTAAAAATGGAGTAAAAATTGTAAAAATAATGGATATGGTTAAAGAAATAAGAGAAAAAAGTCAAGTCCCTCTTATATACTTAGCTTATTATAATTCCATATTTAAATATGGAATAGAAAAATTTTTAAGAGAATGTAAAAAAGTAGGAATTGATGGATTGATAATACCTGATTTACCTATAGAAGAAAGAAGAGAAATAGAAATTATTATGGATAAATATGGTGTGTATTTAATTCCATTAGTAGCACCTACTTCAGAAGAAAGAATTAAAGAAATAGTAAAAAGTGGAAAGGGTTTTGTATATTGTGTTACAGTAAAAGGTATTACAGGAGTTAGAAATGAAATTAATACAAATATTAAAAAATATATAGAAATGGTAAATTCTCATACCAAATTACCAAAGGCATTAGGATTTGGTATATCATCTAAAAAAATGGCTGAAAAATTATCATCATACTGTGATGGAATAATAATAGGTAGCGCTATAATAAAGAGAATTAATGAGGAAGATAATTTAGAAGATGGTATTAATAGTGCTTGTAATTTCGTAAGAGATATAAAAGAAGGATTTTAGGGGGCAACAGTTGATGAATAAAATAGGAATAGAGGGTTCCTTTAAAAAAACAAGCAGAAGATTTCATACAAAAGATACCATTATAAATGTAAAAGATAGGATAATAGGCGGTGGTGGATTGACTGTAATAGCAGGACCTTGTTCAGTTGAAAGTGAGAAACAAATAATTTATATAGCTAAACAGGTTAAACAAAATGGAGCTACATTTTTAAGAGGAGGAGCTTTTAAACCCAGAACTTCACCTTATAGTTTTCAAGGTTTGGGGGAAGAAGGGTTAGAATTATTAAAATTAGCTAGGGAAAAAACAGGGTTGCCCATTGTAACAGAAATAATGTCGGTTCATATGGTAGAAAAATTTGCAAAAGAAGTTGACATAATTCAAGTAGGAGCAAGAAATATGCAAAATTTTGAATTACTTAAGGAATTGGGAAAGATAAGAAAACCAGTGCTATTAAAAAGAGGCCCTAGTGCAACTATTGAAGAATTTATTTTGTCAGCAGAATATGTGATGGCAGGAGGTAACCATGAGGTAATTCTTTGTGAAAGGGGAATAAGAACTTTTGAAAAATTCACAAGGAATACTTTGGATTTAAGTGCTATACCTGCAGTTAAACATTTATGTCATTTGCCTATAATTGTAGATCCTAGTCATGCTTCAGGTCTATGGTGGATGGTGGAACCTTTAGCAATGGCAGCAGTAGCCGCTGGAGCAGATGGTATTATGGTAGAGGTTCATAATGATCCACAAAATGCAAAAAGTGATGGTCCACAATCTATTATACCTAAGAGATTTAGTGAATTAATGAAAGCCATAAAAAATATAGAAAAATATAGGTGGAATTACAATGGGGATATTATGGGCAAACAATAAAAAATAATAGAATTATTATTACAGTTTTTTAATTGTATAAAGGTGAAATTATATCTTCTGAGAATATAATAAATAAAGTTTTATAAAAATTTAAGAAGTTATAAATTCTATAATTAAAATATGATCTATCTTAAAAGTGATCATATTTTACTATTTTTATGGAGTAGATTTATTCATTATTTTGTATTGAATTTTATGGTATTATGACAATATAATATCTAATAGTACTGAGTATTAATATAAATAGCAATGAGGATTCATGTGAATCCTCATTGGTGCTAAAATGCTGGTATTAATGCACCGTCATAATTTTCTTCTATGAATTTTTTAACTTTGGCACTTTGGAGATAATTCATAAGTATTTTAAATTTTTGTTCATTTTCTTCTCCCTTTCGAATAGCAACAATATTGGCAAAAGGAGAATCTTTTTCTTCAATTATTAGAGCATCTTCTGTAGGTACTAAATCAGCTTCTAATGCATAGTTACCATTTATAATGGCTCCATCTACATCTTTTAAAATTCTAGGAAGTTGTGCAGCTTCCAATGCTTCAATTTTTAGATTTTTTGGATTTTCTATTATGTCGTTTTCAGTAGCTAGAAGTCCTGCTTTATTATCTAATTTAATAAGATCATATTTTTCAAGTAAAAGTAGTGCTCTACCTCCATTAGTGGCATCGTTTGGGATAGCTATTGTACTACCATCTTTTAAATCATCAATATTATCATATTTAGTTGAAAATAATCCCATAGGTTCTATATGAACAGGTCCTAAGGATATAATATCTAAATTATCTTTTTCTACACAGTCATTCATGTAAGGTTCATGTTGGAAAAAGTTTGCATCTATGTCTCCATCATTAAGAGCTTTGTTTGGAGTAAGATAGTCAGTAAATTCAACAATTTCAACATTTATCCCTTCTTTTTTTAAGTCTTCTTTAACAAATTCAATTATTTCACTATGTGGAATAGGTGATACACCTATTTTTATTGTATTTTCATCACTATTTTTTTTATTACAGCCTGTAAAGAATGTAAGAGTTAATATAATTGTTAATATAATTAATAATTTTTTTTTCATTTTAAGTCCCCCTTTATTTTTTATCTATAGCATTTGCTATATTATTTCCTAATAATTGAATACCTTGAACTAATAATATGATCAATGCTACAGATACAATCATAATATCTGTTTCAAATCTATATAAACCATATCTGATAGCTAAATTTCCCAGGCCACCTCCTCCTATTGCTCCTGCCATTGCGGAAAAGCCTATTAGATTTATAATAGTTAAAGTTATACTCATTACTAAAGAAGGCATAGCTTCTGGAATAAGTACTTTGAATATTATTTGTGGTACTGTTGCTCCCATAGATATACTAGCTTCTATTATTCCTTTATCTACTTCTTTTAATGCACTTTCTATTACTCTTGCAACAAAAGGTGCAGCAGCAATAGATAGAGGTACTATAGTAGCAGTAGTTCCTGTAGTTGTTCCTACAATTAGTCTAGATAGTGGGAATAGTAAAATCATTAATATTATAAAAGGAATAGAACGTAGAATATTAATTATGCCATTTAATATTTGACTTAAAAGAGGTTTTTCCCACAAACCATTTTTTTCTGTTATAACTAATAATATACCTATAGGGAAACCTAATAATAATGAAAATATTGTAGATAAAAATACCATATATAGAGTATCTAATAGAGAAGGAATAATTAGTTTTAACATTTTATCACCTCTGTATGAATATTTTGATTGTTAAGCCAGTTAATTGCATTTTCTATTTCATTATTTTCTCCTTTTAATTGAACGATTAAATGTCCTATACTAGTAGTAGTTAGTTCATTTATATTACCTGCAAGAATATTTACATCTATATTAAAAATTTTTATCATTTGAGAGACAATAGGTTTTTTTGCATTTTCCCCTGTGAAACTTAATCTAATGAGTTTCCCTTCATAATTTTGTGGTAATAATATTTCTTCTTCTGAATATATATTTAAGCTATTTACAAAAGATTTAGCAGTTTTAGTTTGTGGATTTTTAAATACCTCTTCAACTGTATTTATTTCAATTATTTTACCATCCTCTATAATGGCTACCTTATCGCAAATATCTTTTACTACTTCCATTTGGTGAGTTATAAGGACTATAGTTACACCAAATTCATCTCGTATTTTCCGTAATAGATTTAGAATAGATTTTGTAGTTTGAGGATCTAAAGCAGATGTTCCTTCATCACTAAGAAGAATTTTTGGCTCGTTAACTAAAGCTCTTGCTATTGCAACTCTTTGTTTTTGTCCACCACTTAATTGTGAAGGATATACATCTTTTTTACTTGTTAATTCCACATATTCTAATAAGGTATTTACTTTTTTTGAAATTTGTCTTTTGTCCATTTTCTCCAATTCTAAGGGGAAAGCAATATTTTGAAAAACTGTTTTAGATGATAATAAATTAAAATGTTGAAATATCATACCTATATTTTTTCTCAAATTTCTCAAATCATTTTTATCCAAACTGGTAATTTCTATACCATCTATAAATATTTTTCCTTCAGTAGGTTCTTCAAGCCTGTTTAAACATCGAATTAAAGTAGATTTTCCAGCACCACTTAAACCAATTATTCCAAATATTTCTCCTTTATTAATATGAAGATTTATATTTTGTAAGGCACGAAATTCTTCATTAGAATCTGTAAAAACTTTTGATAAATTTTCTATTTGTATCAATATTTACACCCCTTTACAGCAATAATTAGATAAATAAAAAACCTCTTTCATATGAAAGAGGTAAATTCCTCTCTCATCTCTCGGTATTTTTAACCGCTGGAATTGGCACCTTATACTATATGAGTACAGGTTGCCGGGCTTCATAGGGCCAGTCCCTCCACCTCTCTGGATAAGAGCTTATATTCGATTTTTGATATTAGATTATATTATAATACTAATTTTTAATATTGTCAAGAAATTTTTAAAATTATTCATATCTAAAGTGATTAATTTATGATAATGTCCTATTATATCACTTTTGATTATGTCCCAAT
>CAYUTQ010000035.1:0-20078 GCA_964447805.1 uncultured Clostridia bacterium | reverse complement strand
CAATAGAGTTTATAACTATTTAATATCCTTTAACACTATTTTTATATGCTGTTTTCTACCTCCTTTAATTCCTCACGTCTCTAATTATACCATAATTAATATTAAAATATAATCACATATATACATTAAAAAATTCACATTTTTATTTTAAACTGATATATCTACAAACTGGAATTTTGTTACATCAAATAATCCTAAATCAGTAATTTTTACATCTGGAATTACAGGTAAAGCCAAAAAAGATAAAGTCATAAAAGGTTCCAAATCTCTATTTACATTTAATTTTCTATAAGATAATTTAATCATTTCCTTCAATTCTTCACTAACTTTTTCTACTGATTCATTAGACATAATACCAGCAATACTCAAAGGTAAACTTTTAAGTATACTACCATTTGAAACCATAGTTATACCACCTTTTATTTTTTCTAGTTCTTTTACTACCATTAATATATCATCATCATTGTCTCCTATAACAATAATATTATGAGAATCATGTGCAATAGTAGTACCTATAGCTCCTCCTTTTAATTTAAAATTTTCTACTAATCCCAATCCAATATTGCCTGTAGCATTATGTCTTTCTATTACAGCAATTTTTAAAATATCTTTGTCTTTACTGTATATAAACTTTCCATCCTTTATCTCCACATTTCTTTCTACCATTTTCGTTATTAAATTATTAGGTTGTATTCTAATAACCCTTGCCTTATTTGACTTTAAATAAATATCTAAATCTTCTTTATTTATTTCCCCTATATTTACAGTATTTCCTATATTTAAAATACCTTTTTCTCTTTTTTCAAACAATGGTTTCAATTCTTCTCCTACTAAATTCCCATTTTTAAATACTTTAAGTATATTAAAGTCTTCTAAATTATCAACAATTACTAAATCCGCATAATAACCAGGAGCTATTCCACCTTTCCCTTTTAATCCATAACATTCAGCAGCATTTAAAGTGGCCATTTGTATTGCATCTATTGGATCTATACCTTCTTTTATTGCTAGACGTATATTATAATCAATATGACCATACTCTAATATATCTCCTGGATGTTTATCATCAGTACAAAATAGACATCTTCTAATATTTTCTTTATTTACTCCTTTTATTAAAGTAGTTAAATTTTTAGCTGCTGACCCTTCTCTTATTAAAACATACATACCCAGTCTTATTCTATTAATTAATTCTTCTACTGTAGAACATTCATGCTCAGTTTTTACTCCTGCCAATACATAAGTATTTAAATCCTTATCTTTTATTAAAGGACCATGTCCATCTATTATTTTATTTCCTACTAAAATGATCTTATCTAAAATTTCATCATTCCCATTTATAACCCCTGGATAATCCATTAATTCTCCCAATCCTAATATTCTTTCATTATTAACAAGTTCCTTTAAATCTTCTGCTTTTAATATTGCTCCCGAATTTTCAAAGGAAGTAGCTGGCACGCAACTAGATAACATTATATAAACATCCAAAGGCATGTCCTCACTATCTTCAAGCATATACCTAATTCCATCTATTCCTTTAACATTAGCTATTTCATGAGGATCAGCTATTACAGTAGTAGTCCCTCTTGGAACCACAGCTTTGGCAAATTGAGAGGGAATAGTCATAGATGATTCTATATGAACATGACTATCTATAAAACCAGGAACCACAAATTTTCCTTCCAAATCTATTTCTTCAATTCCCTCATAATCACCTATACCAACAATCTTATCTTTATATATAGCTACATCTCCTTTAATTATTTCATGAGAAAAAACATTAACAATTTTCCCATTTTTTAATACCAAAGATGCCTTTTTATCTCCCCTACTTATTGAGAGTATTTTTTTAAATTCTTTCTTTTCCATATTATTTCCTCCATTAATATATTTAAAATTAATTACATATACATATTAAAATCAAAAAGGACCTATGGGTTCCTTGCTGGAAATAACTAAAATAAAGAGGAACCTATGAGTTCCTCCTAACCTAACTTACTATAAACTTTGTTTAATAATTCCTCTTTCGATGTTTTACCATCTCTCATTAAACTATTTACTTCTTTTTCTATTTTTTCTTTGTATTCTTCATCTTTAATACTAGAAAGATTTATTTTTACATTAAATAAGGCTCCTTCTAATCCTGAATAAGCTAATAATGCTCCAACACCTATATCTGTTATAGCATTTACATTACCATATTCAGCAAAAACTTTTTGCAATTTAAGTACAGATAAACATTTCCTTGCACAATTTAAAGGCACTTCTAAAGCTATTTTACTTCCAGATTGAATAGCTTCTGATCTTATTTTTTTCTCTTCATCTGTTTCTTTAGGTAATTTATAAGCAGCCATTACTTTATCAAAAGCCTTTGTATCTTCATCTACAATTTCTTCTATTTCTTTAATTAATTTTTGAACCTCAACTAAATTTGTATTCATTTCTTTCTTTATTTCATCATCCAAAGTATTATAAGCTTTCTTACCTATTGTTAAATTGCCTACCATTGATGTCAAAGCAGCCCCTAAGCTTCCCACTAAAGCAGATACACTACCACCACCTGGTGTAGGATCTCCACTGGATACTTGAGAAACATAGTCTTTTAAACTTTTTTCAATAAACATTAAAACACCCCCACAGCACTATATTGCTTCTATTGATAAAATTATAACACAGAGAAAAAAACCTGTCTACTTATAATCCCTCTCATATTCATTCAAACTTTTAATAACCACAGGACTTAATGCAAAAAGAGCTATTATATTAGGTAACGCCATAAAACCATTAAACATATCTGCAATTTTCCATACAAAATCCACCCTTAAAAAAGAACCTAATATTATAAAACCAATTACAAAACATCTATAATATTTTATTCCTGCTGAACCAAATAAATATTTAATATTTGCTTCCCCAAAAAAATACCAACCAATTATAGTAGAAAAAGCAAAGAAAAATAAACTTACAGCAATAAAAGGGGCTCCAAAATTTCCAAGACCATTTGCAAAAGCCATTTGAGTAATTGCCGGACCTTCAAGACCTGGAATAGTATGTGATTCAGTAGTAAGAATTATCAAAGCAGTTAAAGTACATATTACTATTGTATCAAAAAATACTCCAAATATTGCCACTAGCCCTTGTTCCGCTGGATAGTCAACTTTTGCAACTGCATGAGCATGAGGTGTAGAACCCATACCAGCTTCATTTGAAAATAGTCCTCTTGCTACTCCAAATCTAACTGCTTCTTTCATAGTTATACCTAAAACTCCTCCACCTATGGCTTTTGGATTAAAAGCCCCTGTAAATATCATCCCAAAAGCAGGTCCAACTTGTGAACCTTTTCTAATAAGAATAATTATTCCACCCACAATATATATTAAAGCCATAATAGGAACTACTAATTCAGTAAATTGAGCTATTCTTGTCATTCCTCCTACTAAAATAAGCATAGCAAAAATAGCAATTATCAATCCTATAACTAGCTTATTTATTCCAAAAGCATTATTTACAGCCACAGCTATAGAATTTGACTGAACCATATTTCCTACAAAACCTAAAGCAATAATAATAGCAATAGCAAAAAATGCTGCCAATCCTTTATTTCCAAGGCCTTTACTTATATAATAAGCCGGTCCTCCTGTAATTTCTCCATCAACTCTATCTGTATATTTCTGAGCTAAAACTGCTTCAGCAAATATTGTACCCATACCAAAAAAAGCACTAACCCACATCCAAAATATAGCCCCTGGTCCACCTGCTGAAATAGCTGTAGCTGTTCCTGCTAAATTTCCTGTTCCAACTTGAGCTGCTATTGCTGTAGCTAAAGCTTGAAAAGACGACATTCCATTTCTATCTGCACTTTCACTTTTATCAAATAATCCTCCAAAAACTTGTTTAAACGATTGTCTTATTTTTCTAATTTGGGGAAATCTCAATCTAAAAGTAAAATAAATTCCTACACCTATCAATAAAAATATTAAGATATAATCCCAAAGGATTCCATTAACAGAATCTACTATTTTTTCTAAATTCATGGAATACCTATATTCTAAAATATACTAATTAGTATATTTTTAGAATATTCACCACCTTTCCTTTTTATTTCTAATAAAAAATTATTCATAATATTTAATATATCCTTAATAACTAAAATATATTCTAACTTTTTCTTATAAAATTTTCATTAAAAATAGGCTCTTATTGAACCCACTGCATTATTAAAATTTTATCTCCAATTTTTATATTTCCACTTTTTATCACCTTTGCAAAAATTACTTCTTTCGGTAATGGACAAATATTATCATTACCTAGTAACCTACATTCTAAAAAACATTCTTTACCTATTTGTGTAATTTCAATAATAGATTCACCAATTTTTATTATTGAACCTACTTGAAGTTTTGCCAATTCCATATTTTTTATAGTTATATTTTCACAAAATTTTTTAGTACAAAGCCCATCTATTTTATTGGTCTCTATTTTGTTTCTCCCTTCTTCTGTAAAAAGAGAAACTTGCCTTTTGCCTCCCTTGGCATGAACATCTCCTACTAATCCATAACCTTTTTTCAAATTACCTTCCCTAATTAATTTTTTAGGCATTCCTTTTTTATTAGAAATATAAATTGCTGAAATTTCCCCCAACATTTTAAATCACCTCAATAGTGTCTCCTTTTTTTATAACTCCGCCTTTTAGTACTTTTGTAAAAATTCCTTCCTTAGGCATTATACATTTCCCTATTTTTTGTGCTATAGCACAACCCGAATGACATTCTTTTCCTATTTGAGTTACTTCTTGAATAGTTTCACCAATTTTTAATTTCGTTCCTATTGGTAATTTATATAATATTATTCCTTCTGTCGTAATATTTTCTGCAAACATGCCATGCTCCAATCCCTCTATTCCTAATTCCTCCATTTTCTTATAACTTTCTATCCCCAAAAAACTTACTTGTCTATGCCACTTCCCACTATGAGCATCTTCTTCAAGACCAAAATTTTCTATGAATTTTCCTTCCTTTATTGGCTTTTTTATAATACCTTTCCGATCACTTCTATTTACATCAAGAACTTTTCCTATTTTACTCATTTATTTCACCTCTTATATAATTACCCGATTTTCCTCCTGATTTCTTCATAAGTTTAATATCATCTATAACCATATCTTTATCAATAGCTTTACACATATCATATATAGTCAAAGCAGCAATTGAAACAGCTGTTAATGCTTCCATTTCCACTCCCGTTTTTCCTGTGGTTTTTACTTCTGATTCTATATCTATGAAATCTTTTTCAACATTAAATCTAATATCTACACCAGTTAAAAATATATTGTGACACATAGGTATTAAATTACTAGTCTGTTTAGACCCCATTATACCTCCAACCTGAGCAACAGATAAAACATCTCCTTTTTTTATAAGACCTTTCTTAATACTTTCTATAGTTTTTTCCTTCATTCTTATTCTACCTCTAGCTATAGCGACTCTTTTTGTATCTTCCTTTTCTCCAACCTCTACCATATGTGCTCTGCCTTCTTCATTAAAATGTGTAAACCCCATAACTACTATCCTCCTATTTGATACATATTTTTTAATATATATTTTCCCGACTCTAATTTATGAGACTTTGGCTTTTCTACAATAGATTTAATTATTAATTCTTTTATATCTTCCCCTTTTCTCAATCTCTCTTTTAAATCTATTTCTCTATTAGAATGAAGACATAACTTTAATTTACCCTGTGCTGTCAATCTAATTCTATTACATTCATCACAAAATTTACAAGACATTGGATTTATTAATCCTACTTTCCCTTTAGCACCTGGAATTTTATAATATACTGCTGGAGATGATTTATAAATATTCTCTATTTTTTCTAACTCCCCCACTTTATCTAATACTAATTTATTTGATACAAAATTATGCGCTACCCAATCTACACCTTGTCCTATAGGCATCAATTCAATAAATCTTATATCTATATCTTCATTCTTTGTTAAATTTACAAAATCTACTATCTCATTATCATTAAAACCATCTATTAAAACAGTATTTATCTTTATAGGACTTAACCCTACTTTTTTAACTTCTTCTATACCTTCAAAAACATCCTTCAATCTTCCGCCTCTAGTGATATAAAAATATTTTTCCTCATCTAAAGTATCTAAACTTATATTTACTCTATCTAACCCCACAGCTTTTAAATTTCTAGCATATTTTTTTAACAACACTCCATTAGTAGTAATGGCCAAATCTTTTATTTCATTTAAACTTCTTATTTTTTTTACAATATTTAATATTCCATTTCTAACTAAAGGTTCCCCACCAGTTAATCTAATCTTATTTACTCCTAATGATACAAATATCTTAGCAATTTCATATATTTCCTCTACTGTCAATATATCTTTGTGAGAAGATTTTAAAACACCTTTTTCTGGCATACAATACCTACATCTTAAGTTACATAAATCAGTAACAGATATTCTAAGGTAATTAATATTTCTTCCATAAGAATCCTTCACTATATTCACCTGCTTTTTACTTTGAATTTAACTTTCTATTATAATTACCTCTCCTGTGTTTTTTAACTCATAACCTCCAAGATCATTAACTTTTTTCTCAAATTCATCAGATTTTAATATAGATATAAATTTTTTAATTCTTTCATCTTCAAGTAAAACATAAGGTACTAAAAAATCATATTTCTCAAAAGCTACATCAATAAAATCTAAATCTAAAGCCTTTGCAGCAGAATATATTCCTAATCCTGTAGTTGCAGAACCAGTTTTTACTGCCGTTGCAACTGCCATATGTGTTGTCATTTCTCTAGGATAACCTTCAATATCTAAAGAATCTATATTTTCCCTATTAAGGTGATAATCTAAAAGTATTCTTGTACCTGCTCCTTTTTGTCTATTTACATATATTACATCATCTCTTGTCAAATCTATAAAATCTTTAATATTTGCAGGATTCCCCTTTTCTACCATAAAGCCTTGTTGTCTCCTTACTCCTTTAATAAGAGCCATTTTTTCTCCCTGAAAATATTTTTTCACATAACTTACATTGTATTCCCCTGTTTCCATATCTAATAAATGAATTGGAGCTATATGACATTCTCCTCTTTTCATAGCTAATATGCCACCCATACTCCCTACATGACCAGATGTCAAGTGCATCATATCTCCAATAATATCCATAATTAAATCATGACTCCCTATAGATACTAATGTCTCACGAATTTGATTAGTAGACTTTAATAATCTTACATTCACTAAACTTCCTCCATCTACTCCTTCTAAATTTTGAGGTATTATTGCTATACCATCTGCCTTAACTAAACTCATAGTTACTCCAGCACCACTAGATAAAGGAATGGCTACTAATTTATTTTTAACATAACCTAAATTAACCCTCACTAATTCTCTGTTTTTAAGTGAAGAAACAATCTTTTTTGATATTGTAGCTTTAACTATTTCTTCTTTTTCTTCTTTAAGACCTATACTTGTTAATAATAAAGGTTTAACAAAAGTTTCAAATACTAAATATGCAGATACTGGGTATCCAGGTATCCCAATTACAGGTTTGCCTTCAATAGTGCCAAGTATTGTAGGTTTCCCTGGTTTTAGAGCTACACCATGAATTACTACCTTACCTAAATGTTCAATTATCTTTACAGTATAATCCTTAGTACCTGCTGATGATCCTGCAATAATCAATAAAATATCATTTTCTTTTATAGCATTTTCAATATTATTTTTTAAAATTTCATAATCATCTTTTACTGGACTATATCTATTAGATAATCCTCCATTTTGTTCAATCAATCCTTCAAATACTCTCGAATTAGAATCTATTATCTTTCCTGTTTCCAATTCTTCAATATTTTCTACTATTTCTGTTCCTGTTGGAATAATACCAACTTTAGATTTTTTATAAACTTTTATTTCTTCAACTCCACCTGAAAGCATAGCACCAATATCTATAGCCCTTATTTTATGTTTAGATGGTAGTATCATTTCAGTGGCTACAATATCTTCTCCTACTGGTCTTATATGTTGCCAAGGATGAGCAGCCTTTAATATTTTCACTTGGTTTTCATTTATTTCTATTACATCTTCAATCATTATCACAGCATCATAAGGTTCAGGTACTACATTACCAGTATTTACATATATAAAATCTTTTCCCTTTTCTAATATTTTAGGATTTGTATCTGAAGCCCCTAAAGTCGTAGCAGATTTTACTAATATTCCGTCCATGGCTGCAGCATTATAATTTGGTGAAGAAACTTTAGCATATATTGCTTCAAAAGTTACTCTATCCAAGGAATCAATTACTTTCACTTCTTCCCATTGAGGTTTTATTTTTATTTCCCCATAATATGTTTTTTTGGCTTCATATAAATCTTTATTATCAATATAAGTATTTCTTTTTCTATATTCCATTTTTCATCCTCCTATAAAAAAAATACTTCTCTTACTTCACCTTTATAAACTCCTTCTTCATAAGGTTCAATTACTATATATCCATCTGAATTAGAAAGTAAAGAAATCATTCCTGATTTCCCGAAATTAGGTACTGCATGTAATTTATCTTTTTTCTTTTCTAATTTAACCATTTGATAAGTTTTCTTCCCTGGTGAAGAAGGAAAATTAAAATCCATTACTACTTCTATTCCCACCATATGTTGCTTAATATTCATTTTTTTAGCTATGTAATACTCTATAAAAGTCTTAAAAACCATTATTGCTGATACTGGATGTCCTGGAAGACCAAATACTAATTTCTCATTACATTTTCCTACAATAGTTGGTTTACCTGGCTTAATAGCCACGCCATGAATAAATACACCTTCTCCATTAAAAGAATCAATTACTTTATTAGTATAATCCCTAACTCCTACAGAACTACCTCCTGATATAAGAATAATATCAGAAATACCAATAGCCTTTTCTACTTCTCTTCTCAATAATTCATAATCATCCTTTACAATATATTTTCCTACAACCTCTCCACCTAATCTTTCTATAAGAGAATATAATGTATAGCTATTTATATCTCTAACTTTTCCTATGGCCAATTCTTCATCTAAATCTATAATTTCATCTCCTGTAGATATAATATAAAATTTAGGTTTCTTATAAACTTTTACTTTAGATATACCTAAAGCTGCTAACACCCCTATAACTTCAGGAGTTATTATTCTACCCTTTTCTAAAACTAATTCTCTTTTTTTTATATCATCACCTTTAAAAATAATATTTTCTTTAAGAGAAATTGATTTATATACCATAAGTATATATTCATCTAACTTTTCTGTATTTTCTATCATTACTACCCCATTTCCACCTTCAGGTATCATCCCTCCAGTAGGAACATAAACTGCATCTCCACTTTCAATTTTATACAATGATTTTTTACCCATTTCAACATGTCCTATAATATTGAATAAACTAGGTACAGATTCAGAAGCTCCATAACTATCCTCAATTTTTATGGCATAACCATCTACAGTTGAACGGTTAAATTGAGGAATATTTTCCATAGAATATATATCTACTCCCAAAACTCTATTTGTACTTTCTAATATAGGAATCTCTTCTAATGGGAATATATAATTTTCAAAATACTTTAATAGCATATTTCTACCTTCCTCTACAGATACTACATTAAAGAAATCCATTTTTAAAACCTACCTTTCCTTTTTCAAGATAAAGGACTTTATCACATATTCTTTCGGATTGAGCTATATTGTGAGTTACTATTAAAACTGTTCCTTTATTTTCTTTATTATATCTTACTATTTCCCTTTCCATTATCTTTATAGATTCTGGATCTATATTCGATGTAGGTTCATCTAACAATAACAGTTCAGGGGCAAATACTAGTGCTCTTGCAAGAGATACTTTTTGAGATTCCCCTCCTGAAAGAAGATGTGCTTTTTTATCTTTTAATTCTTCAATTTCTAATTGCTTAATAATATCCATTGTTTTTACTTTTCTATTTTTCTTCTTAACTTTTCTTATTTTCAATGGATATTCAATATTTTCAAAAACTTTTCTTTTAAAAAGATATGGTTTTTGTGTAACTAAAGTCATTTTATTATAAATATCCTTATTAAGATAATAATTGTCATATTTTATAATACCTGAATATTCTTTATCAAGTCCTGCCAAAATATTCAATAATGTGCTTTTCCCAGAACCATTAGGACCTATTATGCCAGTAATCTTTCCTTTTTCTATTGTCAATTTTTCAATATCTAATACTAATTTTTCTGAATAATATTTTTTTAAATCTTTTATTGTAATTTCCAATTTAATCCTCTCCACTATATGAGTAAATTATACTATTTACACCAAAAGAAATAATCAATAAAACAATTCCCAGTGCAATGGCCATAGGGTAATCTCCCATTGAATTCATCATCGATATAGTAGTAGTAATAACTCTCGTATGATTTTTTATATTTCCACCTACTATCATTACTGCTCCTACCTCTGATATTGCTCTTGAAAAAGCCGTCACAATATTTACTATTATATCCACCTTCAATTCCTTAATTATCAATACAATTATATCAATTTTCCCTGCACCTAATGTTTTTCCTGTTTTTTTAATTAAAATTCCCCTATTTTTTGAAAGATTGTAGGTAAGTCCAAGTATTAAAGGAGCAACTAAAAGAGTTTGAGCAATAATCATAGCTTTAGGTGTAAATAATAATCCTAGATGCCCTAAAGGACCATTCCTTGCTAAAATAAGTGCTACTATCAAGCCTACAATTACAGATGGAGTACTCATAAGAGTATATAATACCCTTGACAAAAATTTCTTTCCCTTGAAATTTTTTATACCTAATTGAATACCTATAGGTATAAATATTATAGACGCAATAATAGTGGCCATAGAAGATACATATAGAGACAATAAAACTATACTATATATTTCTTTATCAAAATTTATCAATAAATAAAAAGCTTCTTTAAAACCTTGTCCTATATAATGCATTTATATCACCTTTTAACAAATTAGGCTGCATCTATATTCTTTTTAGAATGCAGCCTTTTTATTTTAACTATTTTGCATTTGGAACAAACAATGGCATTCCAAATTCTTCTTTTCCATATTCACCTATTAGCTTTTGTACATCATCTGATAATAACCATTCTTTAAATTTCTTAGCCCCTTCTACATTAATTCTATCTTTTTTATCTTGAGCCATTTTTTCTGGATTTACTACTATTACTCCATATTGATTGAATAAATTTTCATCACCTTCTATTATTGTTTCTAATTCTAATGTATCTTTCATACTAAGATAAGTAGCTCTATCTGTTATTGTATAAGCATTTTTTTCATTTGCTATTTTCAATACATCTGCCATGCCACTTCCAGCTGAAATATACCATTCATTACCTTCTGGATCTATATTAGCTTCTTTCCAAATTTTTAATTCTTTCTTATGAGTTCCTGAATCGTCTCCTCTAGAAACAAATTTAGCTTCTTTTTCAGCTATAGTTTTTAAACCTTCCAATATATTATCTGGTGATTTAGTTTTTAATTCCAATGGATCATCTTTAGGACCTACCAAAATAAAATCATTATACATTACATCATCTCTACCTAAACCATAACCTTCTTCAACAAACTCCTCTTCTGATTCTTTTGCATGAACTAATAATACATCTGCATCTCCATCTTTCCCCATTTGTAATGCTTTCCCAGTACCTACTGCTACTACTTTAACTTCTATACCAGTATCTTCTTCAAACTTTGGTAACAAATAATCTAAAAGCCCACTATCTTGAGTACTAGTAGTAGTTGATAATATAATACTTTTCTCTTCTTCTGCTTTTTTATTATCTTCTACATTTCCCTTTGATTCATTATTAGCTGTACACCCTACCAATAATGTAAATATAAGTAAACAACTTAAAACTAACGCTAATTTCTTTTTCAATTTAATCTCCCCTTCCAAATATTTACTATAAAAATAAAAACAGCCCTAGAAAGGACTGTTTATTTTCCTTTCCAAACACGGGAGGCATAAGAATTTCTTCTTATACCCATCGGCATAAATTTCATGATTATATTTTAGAAATTTATACTCGGAAAATTTGAATAAATATTCATTTTTTCCCCTCTTACAAAACCTATGAGAGTAATATTCATCTTCCTTGCCATATCTATAGCAAGACTTGTAGGAGCTGATCTAGATACTATTATTGGTATTTCATTTTTTACTATTTTAGTCAATATTTCAGAAGATATTCTTCCACTGGTTAATACAAGTTTATCTGTTAATTTTATATTTTTTATAATAGCTTTCCCTACAACTTTATCTAAGGCATTATGTCTACCTATATCTTCCTCAAACATTATTATATCACTACAATCTGCTATGGCACAACTATGGACACCGCCAGTATCTAAAAAAAGCTTTGAGCTTTCATTAAATTCCATCATTAATTTCATTATATTTCTTGCATTAATTGAAAAACTTCTTTTTTCTCGACATGAGGGTATAATTTTTCTTTTATTTTTTAATAATTTTTTTAAAAAAATATGAGCAATACCTTTTTGTTCATCTATACAAATTTTCTCTATATCTGAAAAAGAATTTATAATATTTTCTGAATAAATATAACCAACTGCCAAATATTCAAGAGACTTAGGAGTGCATAATAAAGTTACTAATTCTTCCCCATTTATAAAAATAGTAAAATGGTATTCTGTAACAACAATATCCTTTTCCTCAGTAAATTTTTCTCCCTCAATTCTCTTAATTTTATATTGTTTTACATCCTTCATATTATCTACCTCAATATTTATTTCCAGTCTCTTTTACAAAATTCTCTAAATCCTTTTTAGTATTTAAATTTAAAAACATTTCCCACTTTGGACTAAATTTTCTTGCTTCCTTTTCTGTTATATAATGGACTTTTAAATTTTTAATAAACATATTAATAGATAAACCTTCCTTTAATAAATATTTTTCAATATCTGATATAATTTCTCGTGAATAAAACCCATTAAAAGGTTCAATCCATGATCCATATTTTGTTATACAGACTTTAACATCTAAATTTTCAATTTGTTTCTTCATATATCTGATATAATCAATTTTTATATTGGGCATATCACAAGCAACAAAATATACATATTGACTAGTAGCTTCAATTAAACCTGCATGAATCCCTGCCAAAGGGCCTTTTCCAATATATCTATCTCTAGTAATTTTATCACAAAGACCTATATAATACTCTGCTTTATTTGTGACTACAATTATTTCATCAAATTCTTGCCTTAATTTATTAATTATTATTTCTATTAATTTTTTATTATTTATTTCTAACAATTGCTTATCAAAACCCATTCTAGAACTTTTGCCTCCTGCCAATATTACAGCAGTTCCAAATTTTTTCATAAGCATCCCTACCTAGCACATTCATCTATTTGCCCAGCCAATACTTCTAATCCATGATGTACACTATCCATTATATACTCCAAGGATTCTTTTACGGCTTTTGGACTCCCAGGCAAATTTATTATAAGGGTATTTCCTCTTATTCCAGATACTCCTCTTGAAAGCATAGCCCTTGGTGTAATACTTAAACTATAATATCTCATAGCTTCAACAATACCATTAGCCATTCTATCACAAGCTTTCATAGTAGCCTCAGGAGTCACATCCCTTTTACCAAATCCTGTACCTCCTGTTGTCAGTATTAAATCTATTTTTAAATAGTCAGCCATATAAATCATTTCTTTTAATAATGTTTCTTCTTCATCAGGTAAAACAATATACTTTTCCACTACGTAACCTTTTTCTTTCACTATATCAGATATAATTTTTCCACTTATATCTTCTCTTTCTCCCTTTGAACCTTTATCACTAGCTGTTATTATACCAACCTTAAACATATTAACTTCCCACCTTCTCTATTTTTACAGCAGCTACTTTTAATTCTGGAATTTTTGCTATTGGATCTAATTTTGTACTAGTTAAATAATTAGCTGCACCTTCTGCAAAATGAAAAGGCATAAACAATACATTTTCCTCAATTATATCTGTTACTTTAGCTAATGTAGTCACTTCACCACGTCTAGAAGATAATTTTACCCTTTCTCCATTAGATATTCCTAATTTCATTGCAGTGGTTTCATTTATTTCCACATAAGATTTAGGAGCTTTTTTATTTAATCCTTCAACTCTTCCTGTCATTGTTCTAGTATGATAATGATATAGTATTCTTCCAGTAGTAAATATATAAGGATATTCTGAATCAGTCTTTTCTGCACTTCCTATATATTCAAGAGGCATAAACAATCCTCTTCCCCTTGATATTTTTTCTTTATGAAGATACTTTGTACCAGAATGTTCTATACTTGGACATGGCCATTGTATTCCTTCTTGTTCTAACCGTTCATAATTTATACCTCTATACTGAGGAGTAACTCTACCAATTTCATCCATTATTTCTGAAGGATGAATATATTCTTTTTCATATCCTAATTTATTCATTATTTCCATTATTATCTTCCAATCTGGTTTTACCTCACCAACAGGTTCAATAGCTTTTCTTACCCTTTGCACCCTTCTTTCTGTATTAGTAAAGGTTCCATCTTTTTCTGCAAAAGAAGCAGCTGGTAAAACTACATCTGCCATTTCAGCTGTCTCTGTTAGAAAAATATCTTGAACTACTAAAAAATCTAAATTATTAAGAGCTTTTCTCACATGATTTATATCTGGATCTGAAACCATAGGGTTTTCACCCATTATATAAATAAATTTTATATTTCCTTTTTCAGCTTCATCTAAAATTTCAGGTATAGTAATTCCCACTTTAGTTGAAAGGTTCACATTCCATTCTTTTTCAAAAATTTCAATTGCCTCTGGTTTAAATACTTTTTGATATCCTGGCAAATCTGTAGGTAATCCTCCCATATCACAAGCACCTTGAACATTGTTTTGTCCCCTTAGTGGATTTACGCCTGCTGATTCTATTCCAATATTGCCACAAAGAAGTGCTAAATTAGATGTAGACATTACTGCATGAGTACCTGTAGTATGTTGTGTAATACCCATTGCATAATAAATACCTGCTTTATCTGCCTCAGCATATATAATAGCAGCCTTAACTATATCTTCTGTATCTACTTTACATATCTTTGCAACCTTTTCAGGAGTATATTCTTTAACAGCCTTTACTAATTCTTCAAAGTTTTCTGTCTTTTCAACAATATAATTTTTATCATACAAATCTCTTTCAATAATTACATGCATCATTCCATTTAATAATGCTACATTAGTTCCAGGTTTTACTTGTAAAAATACATCTGCATATTTTGCTAATTCAATTTTTCTTGGGTCAGCCACTATTAATTTTGCTCCCCTTTTCTTTGCTTGTTTTATATATGCACCTATTACAGGATGATTTTCTGTTGTATTAGAACCAATGACAAACATAGTATCCGTATTTAATACTTCTTCTATACTATTAGTCATAGCTCCACTTCCTAAAGTTGTTGCAAGACCTGCAACTGTTGAAGAATGTCAGAGCCTAGCACAATGATCTACATTATTAGTTCCTATTACTGCCCTAAATAATTTTTGAAAAAGATAATTTTCTTCATTAGTACATCTAGCAGAAGTTAATCCTGCAAAAGAATCTGGACCATATTTTTCTTTAGTCGCATTTACCTTATCAACAATAACTTTATATGCCTCATCCCATGTAGCCTCTTCAAATTTTCCATTTCTTTTTATAAGAGGTGTCTTCAATCTATCTGGATGATTTATAAATTTATATCCAAATTTCCCTTTTACACATAAAAGACCTCTGTTAGGAGACATATTTTTAGGTTCTACTCCTACTACTTTATTGTCTTTAACTAACAAATCCATTTGACAACCAACACCACAATAAGAACAAGTAGTAGATACCTTTTTTACTTCCCAATATCTAAATTTCTCCTTAGTTTTGGGCATCAATGCACCTACTGGACAAACAGATACACAATTACCACAAGAAACACATTCAGACTTTGCTAGTCCTTTATCAAAAGGTGCAACTACTTTTGTTTTAAAACCTCTATCTTCTAAACCAATTGCATTTGTCCCCTGCAATTCAGAACAAACTCTCACGCATTTCCCACATAGAATACATTTATTTGGATCATAAATATAGAAATAATTAGAATCATCTATTGGATATTTTGTCTTTTCTCCTTTATATTCTCCACTTGTTATACCATATTCATAACAATAATCTTGCAATTTACAATTTCCAGACTTTTCACAAGTCAAACATTCTAGTGGATGATTAGAAACTAATAAATTTAATATATCCTTTCTTGCTTTAATAACTTTTTGGCTATGAGTTTTTATAGAAATACTTTCTTCTATTTTTGTAGTACAAGCAGTTACTAATTTTTTCCAACCTTCAACTTCAACTAAACAAAGTCTACAAGCTGCATAAGGTTTTAATCTATCATCATAACATAATGTTGGTATATCTATTCCTACACTTTCGCAAGCATTGAGTATCGTTGTACCTTTTTTCACTTGATATTTTACATTATTTATAGTTATTTCAATCAATTTTACTCAACTCCTGCCTCATTTTTATCATCTATTTTTTCTATCTTCTCTATAATATCTTCCAAGCCTAAAGCTTCCTTCCAAGTAGTTTCAATAAATTCTCCATTTTCTTTCTTATAAGGAACCTCTGGTTCATCTAAATATAATAACTCAGTTGTCAATCTCCCCTTTAAACAAAGAGGTCTGCCATTTGAAGGAGATTTAGCTCTAACAGCTATATTCTTATTATTCTTAGATAAAACCTCAAATTTACAACCATATTGACAGACTTTGCAAGTTACTTCCTTTACTTCTCCATCCCATATTCTAGTTTTCCCTAGTAATCTCTTATCTATTAATGCACCTACTGGACATACTGTTACACATCTATTACAAGATACACATTTAGATTCTTCTAAAGATAAATCTGCATCTGCAATTATTTTAGTATCAAACCCTCTTCCTGCAAAAGATAGTACTTTCCTATCACTAATTTGATTACAAGTCCTTACACATTTACCACAAAGAATACATTTACTATCATCTTTTAATATATATGGACTTGACGTATCTACTAATTTAGGTTTTTTAGATCCATCATGTTCTCTAAATTTTACATTATATCTATAAGCATATTTTTGTAATAAACATTCCCCAGCTTTTTGACAAGTTAAACAATCATTTGGATGATTATCTAAAAGAAGTTGTAATATTTCCTTTCTTACTTTTACAACTTTTTTTGATTCAGTATAAACAACCATTCCTTCTTCTACCTTAGTAGAACAAGAAGTTTTCAATTTTCTTGAACCTTCTATTTCCACTAAACACAATCTACAAGCCGCTGCTATTTCTAAATTCGGATCATAGCACAATGCAGGAATTTCTATTCCTATTTTTGCAGCTGCCTGAATAATTGTATAATTTTCAGGTACAGTAACTTTTTTACCATCTATAGTGAGAGTTATATTTTTCATATTCATTCCCCCAATTCTATTTCTTAACTATTGCATCCACTGGACAATTTTCCATACATGTTCCACATTTTATACATTTTTCTGTATCTATAACATGTCTTTCTTTTACTTTTCCACTTATACATGAAACTGGACAATTTCTAGCACATTTGGTACATCCTATACAATCTTCTGTAATATAATAATGTAAAAGTTCTTGACAAGCTCCTGCTGGACATTGTTTTTTATCTACATGATCTTCATATTCATTTCTAAAATATTTTAAAGTTGATATTACTGGATTAGCTGCTGTTTGTCCTAGACCACAAAGGGAAGCAATAGTTATTGTTTCTGATAAGTTTTCCAATCTATCTATATCCTCTAAATTTCCTTTCCCTTTAGTTATCCTATCCAATATTTCTAACATTCTTTTAGTACCTTCTCTACATGGCACACATTTACCACAAGATTCTTCA
Source organism: uncultured Clostridia bacterium (assembly GCA_964447805.1). GTDB lineage: Bacteria > Bacillota > Clostridia > Tissierellales > DATGTQ01 > CAYUTQ01. The sequence goes on along the minus strand of CAYUTQ010000035.1, from coordinate 2,065 downwards.
ACAGTAAAATCCAAAAAGAATCTTGCTATATCTACCATACAATTATCCTCATCCATTACTACCATTCCACCAGAACCCATTATAGAACCAAGTTCAGCCAATGACTCAAAATCCACTGGAGTATCTAAATGTTCCTTAGGAATACAACCGCCAGAAGGTCCTCCAGTTTGAACGGCTTTAAAATCCTTATCATTAGGTATTCCTCCACCAATATCAAATATTATATCCCTTAAAGTAACTCCCATTGGTATCTCTACTAAACCTGTATTCTTTATTTTTCCACCCAAAGCAAAAACTTTAGTACCTGGAGATTTTTCTGTCCCTATACTTCTAAACCACTTTATTCCTCTTTGGAATATTACTGGTACATTTGCAAAAGTCTCCACATTATTAATTATAGTAGGTTTTCCCCATAACCCCTTATGTGCAGTTCTAGGAGGTTTATTTCTTGGCATTCCTCGTCTACCTTCAATAGATTCCATAAGTGCTGTACCTTCACCACAAACAAAAGCTCCTGCTCCCAATCTCAACTCAATATTAAAATTAAAATTTGTCCCAAAAATATTCTTACCTAGTACACCATATTCTTTAGCTTGATCTATGGCCTTTTGCAATCTATGCACAGCAATAGGATACTCTGCTCTTACATAAATATATCCTTGATCTGACCCTACTGCATAACCAGCAATTGCCATAGCTTCTAATACTGAATGAGGATCTCCCTCTAGAATACTTCTATCCATAAAAGCACCTGGATCTCCTTCATCAGCATTACATATTATATATTTCTTATCTGCTGAATATTTATATGCTTCTTCCCATTTACGGCCTGTTGGAAATCCAGCACCTCCTCTTCCTCTTAAACCAGACTCTTTAACAAAATCTATAACCTCTTTAGGAGTCATTTCATTAACAATATTTGCTAAAGCACTATAGCCATCTAATGCAATATATTCTTCTATATCTTCTGGATTTATAACTCCACAATTCCTCAATGCTACCCTTTTCTGTTTCTTATAAAAATTCACTTCACTTACTGGCACAATTTTATCATCCTTATAAGCCTCTTTAAATAATAATCTTTTTACAACTTGTCCTTTCACAAAATGTTTTTCTACAATTTCATCTACATCTTCTAATTTTACATGACTATAAAATATTCCCTCTGGATATATAACAATATTGGGACCAGACTCACACAATCCAAAACAACCAGTTAAAACTATCTTAATAGTATCATCTAACCCTTTTTCTTTTACTTTTTTCTCTAATAATTTTCTTATTTCATCACTTTTAGAAGAATGACAACCAGTTCCTCCACAGACCATAACATGTGTTTGATGAGGTTCTTTTGATTTTTTATCTATAGAAAATTTTTCTTTCCTAAATTTAATTTCAGGAAATTTTTCTTTTTTTATTTTGTTCAAATCTTCAATAGTTTTCATTTCTTCACCCCTAAATTATCTATATTTATCTATTATTTCCTTTACATCGCTTCTTTTTAATTTACCATAAACATCATCATTGACTACCATTACTGGTGCTAAACCACACGCACCTAAACAACGTGTCTCCCCTATCGAAAACTTCCCATCAGGAGTTGTTTCACCAACTCCTATACCTAATACTTTTATTAGCTCATCCAATATTTCTTGAGCTCCTTTTACATAACAAGCTGTGCCTAAACAAACACTTATTTCATTTTCTCCTTTAGGAACTAAAGAAAATTGAGAATAAAATGTGGCTACACCATATATTTCAGACAAAGGTATATCTAATTCTTCAGAAATTAATCTTTGTATCTCTATTGGTATATAGCCAAATAAATCTTGTGCTTTATGAAGTACAGACATTAGAACTCCCTTTTTATCTCTGTTTTTATTCATAAAACTTTTAAATATCTTAACTTTTTCTTCATTTGCATCCCAGTCAAATTCAAAAGCCACAATAACCCCTCCTTATTCTTTAAAAATTCTGGAAAAAAAGACAGCATTTTAATTACTATGCTGTCCCGTTAATTTGAATATATCATATATATTGTCTTATAATATTTTTATATAAAATT
>CAYUTQ010000034.1:0-20729 GCA_964447805.1 uncultured Clostridia bacterium | reverse complement strand
GGACATAATCAAAAGTGATATAATAGGACATTATCATAAATTAATCACTATAAAATTAATTTGGTTATAAAAATTGTTGACATAAACAGTTATATATCTTATAATATTATGAGAAACTTAATAAAATTAACAAGTAGAAGTATCCGCTTCTCACCTTATAGCTAGGCTCATAAGGTTTAAATTAATTTTGTAGATAGAAATTAATGTTTTTGTTATTTTTTGAAAAAAAGCGGGTATTTTATATCCGCTTTTTTATTTATTATATTTTAGGAGGTGTCTTAATATTAAAGAACTTCAAGTAAATGAAGATATTAGAGAAAGGGAAATACGTCTTATTGATGTAGATGGAAGTCAATTAGGTATATTGGATAGTAGTAAGGCTCGAGATATTGCTTATGAAAAAAAATTAGATTTAGTAAAAGTAGCTCCAAATGCTAAACCACCAGTGTGTCGTATAATGGATTATGGTAAATATAAGTATGAAATGGCAAAAAAGGAGAAAGAAGCTAAGAAAAAACAAAAAGTTATTAATATAAAGGAAATTCGACTTACGCCTAACATTGAAATGCATGATTTAAAAGTAAAGGCCAATAAGGCAATTGATTTTCTAAAAGACGGGGATAAAGTAAAAGTAAGCGTTAGATTTAGAGGTCGAGAAATGGGACATACTGATAAAGGAAAAAAAGTATTAGATGATTTTACGAAAATAATTTCTGAGTATGGAGTTATTGAAAAGAAACCTAGATTAGAAGGTAGAAATATGATTATGTTTTTAGTTCCAAAAACTGAGTAATAAAAGGAGGTAATATACATGCCTAAAATGAAAACACATAGAGGAGCAGCTAAAAGATTCAAAAAAACAGGAACAGGTAAATTAAAAAGAGCAAAAGCTTACAAAGGTCATAAAACAGGAAAGAAGTCACCAAAGAGAGTTAGAAATTTAAGAAAACCTGCTATTGTAAGTAAGGGAGATCATAAAAGAATAAAGAGCTTGTTACCATACTAATGAAATTTGTAATAATTTAAGAGAAGGAGGTTGTTTAAAATGGCAAGAGTAAAAGGAGCAGTAAATGCAAAAAAGAAACATAAAAAAGTTTTAAAACAAGCTAAAGGATATTATGGTGCGAAAAGCAAATTATATAGACCTGCAAATCAAGCTGTTATGAAATCATTAAACTATGCTTATGTAGGCCGTAAAACTAGGAAAAGAGATTTTAGGAAGCTTTGGATTTCAAGAATAAATGCTGCAGCAAGACTTAATGGAATGAATTATAGCACATTTATTAATGGACTTAAAAAAGCTAATATAGATATAAATAGAAAAATGTTATCTGAAATGGCAATACATGACCCTAAAGGCTTTTCAAAATTAGTTGAAATAGCCAAGAAAGCCTAAGTATAAAAGTTCCGATTTCGGAGCTTTTATTTTTTGTAAAATATCTGATATAATATCTTTAATTATTTAAATGTAGGAGACGATTGTATGGGATTTATAAAAAAGAGACTTACAGATCTTGAATTAAATCCACCAAGAGTTTTGGCTTTAGGTTTTGGATGTCTTATACTTATAGGTGGCTTTTTTTTAAGTTTACCTATAGCTTCTAAAAGTGGTGAAAGTGTTGGGTTTTTAAATGCTATTTTTACATCTGCATCAGCAGTGTGCGTGACAGGGTTAGTAGTAGTAAATACAGGTGAATTTTGGTCTTTATTTGGTCAAATTGTTATAATAATTTTAATACAAATGGGTGGATTAGGTTTTATGACAATGACAACTTTAGTTGCTTTATTATTAGGGAAAAAGATTACTTTGAAAGATAGGTTGATAATAAGAGAGCAATTAAATCAAGAAACCATGTCAGGTCTTGTAAAATTAACTAAATATGTTATTATTGCAACATTTTGCATAGAGGGTATAGGAGTATTATTATTAGCAACTAGATTTATTCCCATATATGGATTAGCTAAAGGTATATGGTTTTCAATTTTTCATTCAATATCTGCTTTTTGTAATGCAGGTTTTGATATTATAGGAAATAGTATTATACCTTTTGCTAATGATATAGTGATAAATTTGACAATAAGTTTTTTAATAATAATTGGAGGATTAGGATTTTCTGTTTATTTGGATATCACCAAAAGTAAGAAATTTAAGAAATTAGGGCTTCATTCAAAGCTTGTTTTAACTATTACTATATTATTAATTTTTGTGGGAACAATATTAGTATATGTAATAGAAGGAAGAAATCCAGGCACAATGAAATTTTTTAGTCAAGGAGAGAAGTTATTGGCATCTTTTTTCCAAGCTGTAGTACCTAGAACTGCTGGTTTTAATTCAATTGATATGTCTAAAATTAGAGATACTACTGCATTTATATTTATTTGTTTAATGTTTATTGGAGGTTCTCCAGGTTCTACTGCAGGAGGTATAAAAACTACTACATTTGGAGCCATAGTATTATCTACTTTATCAGTTGTAAAAGGTAGTAAAGATGTAGTTACTTTTAAAAAAAGAATTTCTCAAGAAATAATCAATAGAGCTTTAGCGATATTTTTTATAGGAGTGTTTTTAGTAATGACAGTTTCAATGATTTTAACAATAACAGAAGATGCAAAATTTTTAGATTTACTATTTGAGACTACTTCTGCTTTTGGGACTGTTGGTCTTTCGAAAGGTATTACATCAAAATTATCTAATATAGGTAAGGTTATAATTATGGGAACTATGTATTGTGGAAGAGTTGGCCCATTAACAATGGCTTTTGCCTTTGCAAGAAGACAAAACCATCCTTTATATAGGTATTCAGAAGAAAATATAATGGTAGGTTAGAAAGGAGAATTATATATGAAGCAATTTGCAGTTATAGGGTGTGGTAGGTTTGGGCAAAGTGTAGCTAAAACTCTTTTTAGTCTTGGTAATGATGTAATGGTAATAGATATAGATGAAGAAAAGATACAAGAAATTTCAGATAGTGTGACTCATGCAGTACAAGCAGATGTAATGGAAGAATTTACATTAAAAGAATTAGGAATTAGTAATTTTGATGTAGTAATTGTGAGTATGGGTTCTAATTTAGAAGCATCTATTATGGCAACTTTAATGGCGAAAGAATTAGGAGTAAAAAGAGTTATTGCAAAAGCACAAAGTGAAATTCATGGTAAGGTTTTATCTAAAATAGGTGCTGATAAAGTAATTTTCCCTGAAAGAGATATGGGAGTTAGAGTAGCTCATAATTTAGTATCTACAAATATTTTAGACTTTATTGAGTTATCTCCTGATTATAGTATAGCAGAAATAGCTTGTTTGAAGGAATGGGAGGATAAAACATTGAGAGAATTACGTCTCCCAACTAAATATGGGATAAATGTAATGGCTATAAAAAGGGACAAAAATATAAATGTTTCACCTTATGCTGATGATATGATTAAAAATGGAGATATTATAGTAGTTATTGGGAGTACGCAAAATATAAGGAGAGTAGAGAAGAGTGCACAAGGACAAAAATGAAAAAAAGATAACTAGTTCTTCAAATCCTATTATTAAAGAAATAAAAGGTTTATATAGAAAAAAAGAAAGATGGAAGCAAAAAAAATTTATAATTGAAGGTGTAAAAATAGTAGAAGAATGTTTAAATAAGAAATATTTGATAGATTATGTTGTGTATTCTAATAAATTATATGATGTAGCTGAAGGAAAGAAATTATTAAATAAAATTGAAAAATATAATATTGATATTGTTCATATACCTAATAATCTTTTTAATGAAATATCTGATATAAAAAATCCTCAAGGAATTATGGCAATTGTAAAAATTAATTTGATTTCATTAGATGATATAATTAATGATGAAAATTTTTTAGTATTATTAGATGAAGTAATGGATCCAGGCAATATGGGGACTATTATAAGAACAGCCGATGCTTTTGGAGCTACAGGAATAATACTGACTGATGGTTCTGTAGATGTTTATAATCCAAAAGTAGTACGTTCTTCTATGGGGTCTATTTTTCATATTCCATTATGTTATGTAGAAGATAAGTTATTAGCTTTTAAGACATTTAAAGAAAAAAATATTGCTATATTGGCTACGTCATTAGAAGGGAAAAAATTTATACAGGATGTAGATTTTAAAAAAGATTTTGTGTTTATTATAGGAAATGAAGCAAGAGGAATTTCTCAGGAATCTATTAATTATGCTGATGAATTGGTAAAAATCTATATGCCTGGAAAAGCAGAATCATTAAATGCGGCTATAGCAGCATCGATTATAATGTATGAAGCAGCAATTGATAGGAGTAATGAATCTTGTTTCTTATAAAGTTAAATGCTATAATTTTAATAAATACTTTTAGTTAGAAATTTTTGACCTCATTTTTTACAATTAGGTCTTATTTTTTATATGTACTTAGGAAAGGAGTTAAACTTATGAGGGAGAAGTTAAATAGGATAAAAGAAGAGGCATTATCAGAAGTAAAAGGGAAAAAGAGTTTAGAAGAATTAGAAGAACTACGAGTTAAATATTTAGGTAAAAAAGGGGAAATGACAAAAGTATTAAGAGAAATGGGGAAAGTACCTAAGGAATCAAGACCAGCTATAGGTAAAATGGCTAATAATATTCGTGAAGATATAGAAAAAGAAATATTTTCTTCTAAGAAAGTATTAAAAAAACAAATTAAAATAGCAAAATTAGAGAAAGAAAAAGTAGATATATCTATAACTAAAAAAGAGTTGGAATTAGGACATACTCATCCTCTTATACAAACTATTAGGGAGCTGGAGAATTTATTTATTAGTATGGGTTTTAGTGTAGTTTATGGGCCAGAAATTGAAACGGTTGCCAATAACTTTGATGCTTTAAATTCACCAGAAGATCATCCATCAAGGGATATGACAGATACATTTTATATTACTGAAGATATGTTATTGCGAACTCATACATCTCCTGTACAAATAAGAGTTATGAAGGAAATGGAACCACCATTGAGAATAGTATCAGCAGGTAGAACATTTAGGTTTGATGAAGTAGATGCTACTCATTCACCTATGTTTCATCAATTAGAAGGATTAGTAGTAGATAAGAATATAACTATGGGAAATCTTAAAAATACTATAGATGTTTTCATAAAAGAATTGTTTGGAAAAGAAATGAAAACTAGATTTAGACCTCATTATTTTCCATTTACTGAGCCTAGTGCAGAAGTGGATGTTTCATGTTTTGAATGTAAAGGAAAAGGTTGCGATATATGTGGAGGAACTGGTTGGAGTTTAGAATTATTAGGTTGTGGTATGGTTCATCCAAAGGTATTAGAAAATTGTGGTATAGACTCTGAAAAGTATTCAGGTTTTGCTTTTGGTATGGGAGTAGATAGGATTACAATGGTAAAATACGGAATAGATGATATTAGACTTTTATTTGAAAATGATATTAGATTTTTAAAACAATTTTAGTTTATTTAAAGGAGGATTAGGATGCTTTTACCAGTAAAATGGCTAAAGGATTATGTAGATTTAGATATAGAAACAAAAGAATTAGCAGATGAATTAACACTGTCTGGTTCTCATGTAGAATCTATTATACCTTTAGATAGAAATATAAAGAATATTGTAGTAGGTAAGATTTTGAGTATTAAAAAACATCCAAATGCGGATAAGTTATTATTATTAGAAGTAGATGTAGGTGAAGAAAAACTTCAAATAATAACAGGTGCTACAAATATTAAGGAAGGAGATTTTGTACCTGTAGCTTTAGTAGGAGCAGTATTGCCAGACAATATTAAAATAAAGAAGGCTAAGCTTAGAGGTATAGAATCGTATGGAATGCTTTGTTCTTTTAAAGAATTAGGATTTGATGATAGTATAATTCCTAAAGAGCAAAGAAATGGAATACTTATTTTAGACAAAGAATATCCACTTGGAACAGAAATGACAGAGATACTTCAACTTTATGGTGAGGTAATAGAATTTGAAATAACACCTAATAGGCCAGATTGTTTAAGTATAATAGGAATGGCTAGAGAAGCTAGTGCTACATTTAATAAAAAGATAAATTATCCTGATATAAATATGAGTGAAGAAGTAGAAAATATTAATGACTATGTAAAGAATATAAAAATATTGGATAAAGATTTATGTTCTAGATATTATGCTAGAGTGATAAAAGATATTCAAATTGAACAATCACCTTTATGGTTACAATTAAGGCTTATGGAAGCTGGAGTAAGACCAATAAACAATATAGTAGATGTGACAAATTATGTTATGTTAGAATTTGGTGAACCACTTCATGCTTTTGATATGGATAAAATAGTAGGTAAAGAAATACATGTAAGAAGGGCTAAAGAAGGGGAAGAAATAAAAACTATTGATACTGTTGAAAGAAAACTTAATTCATCTGATTTAGTAATTGCTGATGGGAAAAGACCTGTAGCTGTGGCTGGTGTAATGGGAGGATTGGATACAGAAGTAAGGGAAGATACAAAAACTATTTTAATAGAGGCAGCTAATTTTAATAAAAAGAGTGTACGACTTACATCAAAAAAATTAGGACTGAGAACTGAAGCTTCAGCTAGATTTGAAAAAGGCATAGATCCTAATTTGTGTGAAGTGGCTTGTAATAGGGTTTGTCAATTAATTGAAAAAATTGGCGCTGGAAAAGTGGTAGAAGGATACATAGATATATATGAGGAAAAAGCAGAAGATATTATTATAAAATTGAGGCCAGAAAAAGTAAATAAATTACTTGGAATTCAAATATCAAAAGAGAAAATGGTGAATATTCTTGAAAGATTAGAATTTAAAGTAGTAGAAGAAAAAAACATATTAAAAGTTACAGTACCTACATTTAGATTGGATATATCTAATGATGTTGATTTAATTGAAGAAATAGGAAGAATATATGGTTTTCATAATATAGAAAACAAACCTCTTGTTGGTACTTTAACTCGAGGGGAAAAACCTTATAATAAAATAATTGAGGAAAAGGTAAGAAATATCTTAATAGGGGTAGGTCTTAGTGAAATAGCAACTTATTCTTTTATAAGCCCTAAAGCTTATGATAGGATTAAACTTTCAAAAGAAGATTATAGAAGAGAGTATATAAAAATTTTAAATCCTCTTGGAGAAGATTATAGTGTAATGAGGACAACAATAATACCTAATATGATGGCGGTACTTTCTAGAAATTACAATTATGGTGTTGAAAAAGCTTATGCTTTTGAGATTGGGAATATTTTCATACCTAAAGGATTGCCTTTGAAAGAACTTCCTATAGAAAAAAGTGTATTATGTATAGGTATGTACGGGGAAGATTGTGATTATTATAGGATAAAAGATACAGTAGATATTATTTTTGAAAGACTTGGTATAAACAATATTGAATATACTAGAGAAGAAAATCATTTTACTTTTCATCCAGGGAGAACTAGTGCTATAGTATTAAGAGATAGAATATTAGGGATAATTGGTGAAGTTCATCCAGATGTGCTAGAAAACTATTCTATTAAAGAAAGAGTGTATTTAGCAGAATTAGATTTTGATACTATAATAAAATATGCAGATTTAAATAGAAAATATAAGCCTCTTCCTAAATATCCTGCAATAACGAGAGATATTGCAATAGTATTAGATAAGGACATAATGATAAAGGAAATAGAAAAAGTAATATTAGCTAATGGTGAAGGTTTAATAGAAGATATTAAATTATTTGATATTTATGAAGGCAAACAAATTCCTGATAATATGAAAAGTGTAGCTTATTCTATTGTTTATAGATCATATGAAAGGACTTTAGAGGACAAAGAAGTGAGTAAAATTCATTCAAATATTGTAAAAAAACTAGAAGAAACTTTTAATGCAAAATTAAGAAGTTAAGGAGTAGACATTTTCTACTCCTTTAATTAGGTGAAAAATGAAGGAAAATAAATAAATTTGGAGAATAATAATACTAGAATACTAGGATTATATTAAGGGGGATGCAAGTTATGACAAATAAGAAAAAAGTAGATATAGTTATTGATGGTCGTAACTTTACAGTAGTGGGAAATGAATCAGAAGATTATATTAAAAGTTTAGCAGCATATGTGGATAGTAAAATGAAGGAAGTAACAAAAAATAATAAGAAATTAAGTTATTCTATGGCATCTATATTAACAGCTTTCAATATAGCAGATAATTATTATAAAGTTAGTATTAAATTAAATGAAATCCAAGAACAAGCAAAGCAACCTATAGAGAAATATGATGTTTTAAAGGAAAAATTGTTTCAAGCTAAAAAATCTATAAACGAATTAGAAAAAGAAAGATTAATAGTGCGTAGGGAAAATGAAGAACACAAAAAACTAATAAAGAAACAAGAAAAAGCTTTAGAGTTAAAAGAAAATGAATTGAGAGAAAATGAAACTATTATTAAAGAATTACAAGATAAATTATTTGAAAATCAAATAGAATTAATTGAAACTAAAAAAGAATTAGAAGAAACAATAAAAGACCTTGATAAAGGGAAAAGTTTTGTAAATAAGGAGGAAAATAAAACAAAGTGAATATCAAGACAAACAGTATTGAATTGTTAGCTCCTGTGGGAAGTATGGAATCTTTGTTTGCTGCTGTAGAAAATGGTGCTGATGCAGTTTATTTGGGAGGAAAATTTTTTAGTGCGAGACAATATGCATCTAATTTTGATTTAAATGAGATGAAAAATGTAGTAGAATATGCCCATTTGAGGGATGTAAAGGTATATGTTACAGTTAATATACTAGTAGATGATGAAGAAATGGATAAGATTTTAGATTATATAAAATATCTATATGAAATAGATGTGGATGGATTGATAGTACAAGATATAGGTTTATTTTATAGTATTAAAACTTTATTCCCCGATTTTGATTTATATGGCAGTACTCAAATGACAATAAATAATTTATCAGGAGCTATTTTTCTGGAAAAATTAGGATTTAAAAAGGTTGTGTTAGCTAGAGAACTTTCTATAAAAGAAATACAATATATAAAGGAAAATTCTAATATAGCTTTGGAAGGTTTTGTTCATGGTGCATTATGTATGTCATATTCTGGACAATGTCTTATGAGTAGTATAATAGGAGGTAGGAGTGGAAATAGGGGTAGATGTGCTCAGCCTTGTAGAATGCCTTATACAATAGTTAATTATAACAATGGAAGAATTGTCCATAAGCAATTTGATAAAAAATATCTATTAAGTCCTAAAGATTTAAATACTATTGATAATTTAAATAAATTAATAAATAGTGGTATATCATCATTAAAAATAGAAGGAAGAATGAAAAGACCTGAATATGTGGCTATTGTGGTAAACAAGTATAGGAAGGCATTGGATTATGGCGTTGATAGTATAACTAAAGAAGATAAGAAAGAACTTTTACAAATATTTAATAGAGGATTTACGAAAGGGTTCATACTTGGAGAATATGGTAGGAATTTTATTTCTTTACATAGACCAGATAATAGAGGGATATCTGTAGGTAGAGTAGAAGATATTGATAATAGAAGTATGTATATATCATTATATGAAGATATTGATGAAGGGGATGGTATAGAAATTGAATCTAAAGATGGAGAACATATAGGAATGTTAATGAAGTATCCTTTGAATCAAGGACAGAATATTAAAATAGACAAAATAAATGGAGTAAAAAAGAATTCGTGTATATATAGAACATCTAGTGCAAAATTATTGGAAAAAGCAAAGGAATCCTATAGAAGTAGGAGAAGAACATATGGTATTGATATGCAGGTTTATATTTTTCAAGGTAAGCCTGCTAAATTGGTAATTAAATGTGAAGATTATGAATTAAAGGTTGAAAGTACTGAAGTTGTAGAAGAAGCTATTAAAATATCTTTAACTGAAGATAGGATAAAAGATCAATTAGGTAAACTTACAGATACCCCTTATATTTTAGAAAACATAGATATATACTTAGGAGAAAATTGTTTTTTATCAATAAGCCAAATAAATTCTTTAAGAAGGAAAGCAATAAATAAATTAAATAATAAAAGGGCTAATTTAAATAATAGAGTGTGTATAGATGATAATAAATTTATAGCTGAAAAAAGGAAATTAACTAGTTTTAGTAATAAAAATAATTTAAAAAAGAAAAAAATAAATGTAAAGGTTTCTACAAAAGAACAATTTAAACAGTTAGATTTAGAAAAATTAGATAGAATTTATTTAGAATATTTTGAGGGAATAGAAGATTGTATTGAAAAAGTAAAAGCATATAACAAGGAAATATATTTATGGACAGGTAAAATTTTAAGTGACAATGATTTAATAAATCTAAAAAAACATATAAAACCTATGGAAAAAGAATTAGATGGTATATCAGTATCAAACATAGGAACATTAAATTTTGTATTAAGTAATTTTGATTTAGATATACATGGGGATATAGGCTTAAATATATTTAATAGTCTTTCAACAAATTTTTTTAAAAAACAAGGCTTAAAAAGTATAACTTTATCACCAGAGTTAAATTTAAATCAAATAAAAAGAATAAGTAATAGAGGAATAATACCTATTGAAACATTAGGTTATGGATATCTTCCATTAATGATTATGAAGTATTGTCCTATGTCAGTGATAAAAAATTGTAAAAACAATAGAAGCTGTAGTACTTGTGTTTTTAAAGAAGGATATGGATTAAAGGATAGAATGGGTAAAGTTTTTTACATGGAAAGGAAACAAAAATATACAATATTGTATAATACTGTACCGTTAGTAATTTTTGAAAATGTAGAAGATGTATTTAATAGTGGTGTAGAAATGATAAGATTAGATTTTACTTTTGAAGAGGAAAATATTAATTTAATACAAGAAATTTTTTATGATTATGGAAAGGGAAAAATAAGTAAAAATGAGGTAGATAAAATAATAAGGACACTTAAGGAAAATAGAGAATTAACAAAAGGTCACTATTATAGAGGTGTTTTGTAATACTGAGGTGATAATATTATGATGGAAAAAACATTAAGAACATTAGAATACAATAAAATAATAAATAGATTAGTAGAAAATGCAGTATCTAATATGGGTAAAAAAAAATCATTAAAATTAAAACCAGAAACTGATTTTGAAAAAGTTCATCAAATGCAAGCAGAAACAGAAGAAGCTTTAACTCTTTTAATAAAAAGAGGAAATCCGCCTTTGTATGGTATTTATAATATAGTTGATGAAATAAAAAGAGCAGAAAAGGGAGGAGTATTAAGTCCTAAAAGTTTGTTGAAAATATCTGATACTTTGCGTGTTTCAAGAAGTTTAAGGAATTATATGAAAGATGATAAACAAGATAAAGATAAATTTTATCCTATAATAGAAGGTATGATAGGAAATTTATTTGTATTTAAACATATAGAAAATGTTATTAATAATGCAATAATAAGTGAAGAAGAAATATCAGATAATGCTAGTTCAAAGTTAAAAAATATAAGAAGGCAAATAACGGTTAAAAATGATTCTGTAAAAGATAGATTAAATTCTATTATAAGTTCTCCTAATTATAAAAAATATTTGCAAGATAGTATTGTGACGATAAGGGAAGATAGATATGTAGTACCAGTTAAACAAGAGTATAAAGGGAATATACCTGGATTGATACATGATCAGTCTGCTAGTGGTGCTACAGTATTTATAGAGCCAATGGGAGTAGTGGAATTAAATAATGAATTGAAAGAATTAAAAATAAAAGAGAAAAATGAGATTGAAAGAATATTAGCTGAATTGACAAACATGGTAGCAAAGGAAGGTACTAGAATAATTAATAATATAGAAATATTAGGACAATTAGATTTTATATTTGCTAAAGGGAAATTAGCTCTTGAGATGAATGCAACGAAACCAATTCTTAATAAAAGTGGATATATAGATATAAAAAATGCAAGGCATCCACTACTAAATGTAAAGAAGGTTGTTCCTATTGATATTTACATTGGGAAAGAGTTCAAAACTTTAGTAATTACTGGGCCAAACACAGGAGGTAAAACTGTTACTTTAAAGACTGTAGGATTGCTTACATTAATGTCCCAGTCAGGACTTCATATACCAGCTGATTATGATTCAGAAATAGCAGTATTTGATCAAATTTTTGCTGATATAGGAGATGAACAAAGTATTGAACAAAGCTTAAGTACTTTTTCTGCACATTTAACTAATATAGTAGAAATATTAGATAAAGTTACTAATAATAGTTTATTACTATTTGATGAACTGGGAGCAGGTACAGATCCTACAGAAGGTGCTGCTTTAGCTATGTCAATATTAAATAGTTTAAGAAATTATGATGTTAGGACTATTGCAACAACACATTATAGTCAGTTAAAAATATATGCTCTTACAGAAGAAGGAGTAAAAAATGCTTCCGTAGAATTTGATGTAAATACATTAAGTCCTACTTATAAATTATCAATTGGTGTTCCAGGGAAATCAAATGCTTTTGAAATTTCTAAAAGATTAGGGCTTAAAGATGAGATTATTGATGATGCTAGGACATTGATGTCAAAAGAAAATATAGAGTTTGAAGATGTTTTACAAGCTATTGATAAAGATAGGAAGATAACAGAAGAAAACAAATTTGAGACAGAGAAGTTAAAAAAAGAAGTAGAAAGACTAAGGGAAGAATTATTAGAAGAGAAAAAAGAAATTGAAAATATGAGAGAAAAAACAATATTGAAGGCAAAAGAAGAAGCTAGAAATATATTAAAAGAAGCAAAAAAAGATGCAGAGGAAATAGTTTCAAAATTAAAAGATATATCATATGATATTGAAAAAGAACGAGCTAAAGAAATTCAAGAATCCCAAAAAAAATTAAAATATAAAGTTGATAGTATAGAAGAAGAATTAGTAGATAATGTATTAAATGTAAGAAGCAAAGAACCACCTAAAAATTTAAAAGTAGGAGAAAATGTAGAAATTTTATCATTAAATCAAAAAGGAACAGTTTTAGAAGAGCCTGATGAAGATGGAAATGTCAATGTACAGGTTGGTATAATGAAAGTAAATGTCCATGTATCAACTTTGAAGAGAGCTAAATCAGAAGAAATGGAAACATCAGAAACGAATACTAAATATATTGTAAAAAACAAAGCACAAAAAGTAAAAAATGAAATAGATTTAAGAGGAAAGACTTTAGATGAGGCATTGTTAGATTTAGATAAATATTTAGATGATGTATATATTGCTGGTTTAAAAGAAGTATATATAATCCATGGGAAAGGTACAGGTGTATTGAGAGAAGGAATATCAAGCATGTTAAAAGGGCATAGATATATTAAGTCCTTTAGATTAGGTAAATATGGTGAAGGAGGAAGTGGAGTAACTGTTGTAGAGTTAAAATAAGTTCTTGAAATTATTTTAAATATGTTATATATTAAAAAATAGTCAATTATATAAAATAAATTCTATGAAAGAGAGAGTAAGTTATGTTTATTGTTGCAGCGAACTAGGGATGGTGTAAGCCTAGCACAATAACATATCTGAAGAGAGCTCTGGAGAATACATCTGAAATAATAGTAGGATGTTACGTAAATTGCGTTAAAAATTTTGAGTGGGCATTAAGCCAAAAAGAGTGGTAACACGGGAAAAGTTCTCGTCTCTAAATATGAGATGAGAGCTTTTATATTTATATAGGAGGTTAGATAAATGGTAGATTTTAAGAATGAAGCAGTTAAATTAATATCAAAAGTACAGAAAAATTTAGATAAAAAAGAAATAAGTTCATTGATAGAAGTACCACCTTCTTATGAAATGGGGGATTATGCTTTTCCTTGTTTTAAGTTATCAAAATTTTTTAAAAAAGCACCAAATTTAATTTCTAGGGAATTAGTAGAAGAAATAGAAGAAAGTCAATATTTTGAGAAAATAGAGAGTGTAGGACCGTATATTAATTTTTTCACAAATAAGGAATTGTTAACTAAAACTGTTTTAGAAGAGATTAGTAATAAAAAAGAAAATTATGGTTCAACAGATATAGGAAAGGGCAAAACTGTTATAGTGGAGTTTTCATCACCTAATATTGCAAAACCATTTCATATAGGACATATAAGATCAACAGTTATTGGAAATTCTTTGTATAAAATTTATAGTTATTTAGGTTATAATGCAATAGCAATTAATCATTTAGGTGATTATGGGACGCAATTTGGTATGCTTATAGCAGCATATAAGAAATGGGGCAAAATAGAAGAGATTGAAGCAGATCCTATTAATGAACTTTTAAAATTATATGTAAAATTTAATAAGGAAGCAGAAGATGATGTGTCATTTATGGACGAAGCTAGAATTTGGTTTAAAAGATTAGAAGAAGGTCATGAAGAAGCATTAGAACTATGGCAGTGGATGAGAGATATAAGTCTTAAAGAATTTAATAAAGTATATGATTTATTAAATATAAAATTTGATTCTTATGCAGGAGAAAGTTTTTATTCAGAAAAAATGAAAGAAGTAATAAAAGAATTGGAGGATAAGAATTTATTAACTAAATCTCAAGGAGCAGAAATTGTTGAATTAGAAGATTATGATATGCCTCCAGCTCTTATTAGAAAAAGTGATGGTTCAACTCTATATGCTACAAGAGATATAGCAGCAGCTATTTATAGAAAAGAACATTATGATTTTTATAAAAATATTTATGTTGTAGCTTCAGAACAAAGACTTCATTTTAAACAGTGGATAAAGGTTGTAGAACTTATGGGCTATGATTGGGCAAAAGATTGTATCCACGTACCCTTTGGGATGATAAGTTTGGAAGATGGTGCCTTATCAACTAGAAAAGGAAGAGTGGTTTTTTTAGAAGATGTTTTAAATAAAGCTATAGATAAAACTTATGAAATTATTGAAGAAAGAAATCCTAATTTGAAAAACAAGAAAGATGTGGCAAAGCAAATTGGAATAGGTGCAGTAGTTTTTCAAGAATTATTTAATAATAGAATAAAGGATTATGTATTTTCATGGGATAGAACATTAAGTTTTGAAGGAGAAACTGGACCTTATGTTCAGTATACACATGCTAGGGCTAATAGTCTTTTAGAAAAAGGAAAATTTTCTTTGAAAGATGATGTAGATTTTTCATTATTAAATAAAGATGAAGAAATAGCTATAATTAGATTGCTTTATTATTTTCCACAATCTATAGTTGATGCTATGTTAAAAAATGAACCATCTATTTTAACAAGACAAATAGTAGAGATTGCAAAAATATTTAATAAATTTTATAATAGTTGTCCAATATTATCAGAAGAAGAAGAGGTGAAAAAAGCAAGGTTATTATTAGTTTATGCAACTAAGGTTGTTATAAAGATAGGATTAGGTTTATTGGGAATTGATGCTCCTGATAAAATGTAAAGGAGAATATAAATGACATTGAAAAAGATTAAGAATTTTCTTCTTACTATTTTTAATGAAGATTATTTACAAAATAATAGGGAATATTCTTATATAACCCAGATAATAATTATTACAATTAAATCTCTTATGCCTTCTGCAAATTTAGTTGGTTCTCAAATTGATTATAAAAGATACGAAAAGGAACTAGAATTGTGGTATTACTATAGAAATGGAGACAATATTTCTTTACTCAATAGCATTTCATATTTAGATGAAATTATTTATTGGGAAGAAATTGATGATACAGCATATAGAAGAGTTACACCTATAGTTTTAGCTAATAGTGAGTGGAGTATTATAAAAGAAGAAGTAATAAAGAATATATTATATACAACAGGTAATATTTCTACTTTATTAGAAGGTATGTTACTTTCTAAAATATTATATTTATTGATGAAAGATGAAAACATGGATGTTTTGGAAGCATTAAAAGAAGAAACAATAAATTTTTCCCAAACTGATTTTATTGAGAAATATTCTAAGTTTTATAAAGTCCCTATTAAAAAATATCCTGGTAATTACGCAGTGGAGTTTGAAAGAAATAAAATTAGTATGATTAATATATTAAATGGTATGGAAAATAGTGAATTTTCAACTATAAAAGATATATTACTAAATAAAGAAAACACCTATTATGGTAAAGCCATACAAAATTTAAAAAATATTAAGAAACATCCAGAGTATGAAGATTATTTTTATGAAGACATGTGTGATTATTTATATAAATTGAGGAAAGGACAAATACGTCCAGAAACATTAAAAATTAAAAAATATTATTTGCCAGATATTTTTAATTTAGATACAGGAGATGAGTTCTTTCATTCTTTATTAAATAATTCTAAAGTATTGAAGAAAGAAGAAGGTAGAGATAAAATTTTAGTTTATGTTAAATCAAAATCTGGAGTTTATAAATTCTATAAAGACAAAAGACCCTCTAAACGATGAGGGTCTATTTTGATAGATAACTAACAAAATCATCTTTACTAGTTTCAGTTAGTATACTTAATTCTTCAACAATATTATCTTTTAAGATTAAGAAGTCTTCAATATTGGTATTTTTGCCAGTGTAATCTAAAGCTTCAATGATCGTTAACATGTCTTTTTTTGATATCTCTTGAATAGAAATTTTGTCAAATTCTTGCATATTGTAACTCCTTTCTAAATTCATTTATATACATATTCTATATTAACACAAAAAAACCTTTTAAATTACAAAATAACCAATAATACTACAAAAGTTTCAAAACATCTTTGCAAAGCAAGAATAACATTGTGCTATAATATAAATGATTATATAAAAAGAGAGGTATTATAATGAAAGTTCTCATAACAACTTTAAATTCAAAATTTATTCATTCTTCACTTTCTATTAGATACTTGAAGAGTTATTGTGAAGATATTCCTAATATTGAAATAAGAGAATATACTATAAATCAAAATAGTGATTTTATCACTGGAGAATTGTATAAAGAAAATCCAGACATAGTAGCATTTTCTTGTTATATATGGAATGTAGAGAAAATTTTAGAAATATGTGAAAGATTAAAAATTGTTAAACCAGAGATTCAAATAATTTTAGGAGGACCAGAAGTATCTTATGATGGAGAAGAGTTATTAAAAAAACATTCTTATATTGATTTTATTATATATGGGGAAGGGGAAGTGACTTTTAGAGAATTAATTATTGAATTAATATGTGAAGAAAAAGGTTTTAATAATATAAAGGGGTTAGTCTATAGAGAAAAGGGGGAAATATTAAAAACTTTACCTAGACCATTAATTGAGGATTTAGATAGTATACCATCTCCTTATGTTAATATAGACAAAGGGTTGAAAAATAAAATTGTATATTATGAAAGTTCAAGAGGCTGTCCTTTTAATTGTCAGTTTTGTCTTTCATCAACTATAAAGGGTGTTAGATTTTTTAGTTTAGAAAGAGTAAAAGATGATTTAGATAGATTAATTGATGCCCAAGTAAGGCAAGTAAAGTTTGTAGATAGGACTTTTAATGCTAATAAAAAATATGCAATGGAAATAATGAATTTTATTATGGATAAAGATCCTGAAAATATTAATTTTCACTTTGAAGTAACTGCTCATCTATTAGATAAAGAAATATTAGATTTTTTAAGTCGAGCCAAAGAAGGATTGTTTCAATTTGAAATAGGTGTCCAATCTACAAATACTAAGACATTAAATGCTATTGGAAGGATAACAGATTTTAATAAACTTGCACAAGTTGTAAAGAAAATTAAAAGTTATAAAAATATACATCAACATTTAGATTTAATTGCTGGATTACCCTATGAAAATTATGAGTCTTTTAAAAAATCTTTTAATGATGTATATGTACTTGAACCTGATAAACTTCAATTAGGATTTTTAAAATTACTTAAAGGATCAGGATTGAGGAAAAATAAGGATGTTTATGGATTAAGATTTTTAGATAAGCCACCCTATGAGGTGTTGGAAACTGATTATATGACTTATGATGAAATATTAAGATTAAAGACAATTGAAGATTTGGTAGAAAAATTTGCTAATGAAAATTCATTTAAAAATGTTATTCAATATATAATAACTAATTATTATGATAATCCATTTGATTTTTTTGAGCGCTTTTCGTTTTATTGGGAAGAAAGAGGCTATCATAGAATATTACACAGTAGAAATAAATTATATAAAATATTGTATGAATTTTATAAAGAAAAAATTGGTGAAAATATGATAGTATTTAATGAGATATTAAAATTTGATTATATTTTAAATAATAAAAATGCTAATGTCCCGTCTTATATTAATCGTATAGGAAAAGATGAAATTCAAAGATTGAGACATGATATATTGAAAAATTCTAATATAAAATCCAATTACTTAAAAGATATTGGGGAAAAGCCTACAAAAAAAGTAATAAATGAAACTCATATTGAAGTATTTAAAATAAATATTTTGGATTATATAAAAAGTAATTTTGATATTAAAAAATTAAATAAAGAAAATATTGTTGTATTATTTGTTTATAAAGATAGAGTTCTTAACGTATGTGATGTATTTGACATTACCGATATAATTTCAAATTAGAAGGAGTGAAATTAATGGATATTTTGAAAGATCTATGTATCATTCATTCCAATGTGTTAAAAAAGAGCTTGAAGGGCTTTGGGAAAAACTGGATGATTATATTTACTGGTTTTGTATATACTTTGATAAACATTGTAATTTTTGGTATATTGAATCAACTTTTTGTAGGTGTATTAAATTTATTAATTGGTTTTATAGCAGCAATTGTAAGTAGTTGTTTAATATCAAATTATTTATATTTAATATTTAATGTTATTAAATATAATAAAATTACTTTAGCTAATTTTAAGGAAGGATTTAGTGTTTATTTGAGAAAAGTATATGGGGTATTTTTTATAGCATGGATACTTAGTTTCTTATTAAGTGGTTTAGGTAAATATTCAATAGTTGTAAATATATTGATATTGATAATATTTAATCCTTTACCAGAAACCATATATCAAAAATACTATTCACCTTTTGAAAGTATAACTTATACTTTTGAATTTATGAAAGAAAATTGGTTCAATTGGTTATTGCCTAATATAATATTTGGTTTAGTTTTGTATAAGGTGTCAGGAATGGTATTTACAAATGTATTTGTTACTCATATTGGTTATAATTTTGATTTATCCTTAAAAGGAATGATAGTGTACTTAATTGGCCAAATTTTGTTTTCCTTTATGATGATTTATAGAGGTTATCTTTTTGATGTTTTAAGTAACAGCACTAGAAGAAAAAGATTATATATGCGAAATCTTTATGATTAGTAGGTGATAAGATGAAAAGAATGGATGCTTATTTTAAAAAATTTGCTGATAGAATTTCATTTATAGAAATTAAAGAAGGTTCTTATGTTGATGTAAATGGATATTTAATCTGTAGTGATATTCCACTACCTATTTTGACAAATAAGCTGGCAAAAGAAATTAAAAGCGGTACTGCTTCAGAGGAATTGAAAATACATCATATAGTTGATGGTATGATATATATGTTAGGTGTAGATAGATGTTTTAAATATTTAGAAGAATATAAGAAAGTTTTATATCATTATGATGAGAATATTGAACATTATATTTTTTATAAAGGATTTAAAAAAATGGAAATGAAAGATTATAAAAATGCAGCAATATTATTTAGAGCATTAATTGTTTTAAATGGAAATAATGTTGAATCAATGTTTAATTATGGATTATGTCTTGAAGGAATAGCACGTAGTAAAGATACAAAACAAGGAGAGCGATTCCTGTTAGAGGCTACAAAAGTATTTGAGACAATATTAGATAAAGATTCCAAATTTTCATTGGCCTATTATAAATTAGGATATTATTATAAATATTTAGGTCAATTTTTAAAGGCGAAACTTGTTTGGGAGAAATTTATATTACTTGATAAAGATGCACAAAGAATACAAGAAATTAGAGAAGCTTTAGATAATATAGAACATGATGTTGAATATGAAGAAGGAGTTCGTTTGATGCTTGAAGGGAAATATTATGATGCCATTGTGAGATTTACAAAATTAAAAGATAAGTATAAAACATCATGGAATATTAATTATATGTTAGGATTATCTTATAAAGGTTTAGGTATGGAAGAAAAAGCAATTAATTGTTTTAAACAAACTTTAGATTTAAATCCAAAAGAATCAGATGTTTATAATGATGTGGGTATATCTTTATTTGAGTTAAGCAAATTTCAAGATGCAATAGAAGTATTTACTAAAGGTATTAAGATGAATAAGAAAGACTTTAAAATTGTTTTTAATAGGGGATTAACTTATTTACAATTAGGAAAATATGAACTGGCTAAAAAGGATATTGATAGTGCTTATAATTTAAGTCCTCAAAATGAAATGGTAGTAAAGCAGAAAGAAGTTTTAGATTCATTACTGGAGGGTAAAAATTAAATTCAATATATCAATATGTGTGAACTAATTTGTATTTTTCAAAAAATGTAGCAATATTAAGATATAGAGAGATAATATAATTTTTTATATAATAAACTGATTATATGTGCTTTAATATGATTTGAAGTTTTTAATTTAGTATGATATTGTATATTACGTTGTCAAAAGCAAAGAAGTACTAGACAGATTTTAAAATATGTGCTAAAATTAATAACTGTTGTTCAAAAAAAATCTTAAATATACAGTTGACAAAGCTTTTTAAATATGCTATATTAATAAAGCACAATGCAAGAACCTAGACAATTAAACAGTGTGAAGTACTTTGAGTAAAGAGACAGGCAAACTTTTTAAATGAG
>CAYUTQ010000033.1:0-21963 GCA_964447805.1 uncultured Clostridia bacterium | reverse complement strand
ATATTTTTATATAAAATTTTATTTATTTTAATGATATTGTATTTTATGACAAATGTCAACAATATATCGTTACTAAAATTTCTCCCATTTTGGAAAGATTTTAATATTATAATCATTTTAAAACTTTTTTATCTCAGTTCTTTATAGTTCTATGCTGTTTTTCATAGTTCTTAAAAGTTCTTTATGCCTTTTTAAGATATTTTTACAAATTTTTTAGCTCCTTAGTAGATATATAATAAATAATGATAAAAATACACCTTACTTTTATTAATTAAATTCTTATTTAAAATAGTATTGCTAAATAAACTAAATACATTATCAAAAATATAGCTCCTGTCTTCCTATCTATTTTTTTCTTAAATATTCCCCTAAATACAAAAAATAAAATTATTATTAATGATATTGGTAAATCCAAATAAATAGTTTGACGTAAAACTATAAGACCATTATCTGAAACTAAAGTAGCAAGTCCTAATACAATAGTTAAATTTAAAATATTAGCACCTAATATATTCCCAACAGATATATTAATTTCATCTTTCATTATTGCTATTATAGAAGTTACTAACTCAGGCAAAGATGTTCCCATTGCCAAAAGAGTTAAACTTATTACTTGTTTAGGAATTTTAAAAAATTTTGCTATCTTCACACCTGTATCTACAAGTATATGAGCTCCAACAATTATAAACCAAGTCCCCAAAATAAATTTTATTAAATTTGCAATAACTTCTTTTCTATTTAAAGAATTGTTTTTTATTCTCTTTTTATTTGTACCTTCTTCTCTAAATTCAAATATATTTAAACCTATAAAAATTAAAAACAAAAAAAGGAGTACCCCTCCTTCCCCCTTAGTAACAATCCTATCAGAAGCAAAATATGAAAAAATCAATAAATAACTTATCAACATAAAACCTTTAATTTCAAAAAAAACATCTTCAATTTTTATTGGCTTTATTAAAGCACATATTCCTAATATAAAAGCAATATTATATACTATAGAACCAATAGCATTACCAATTGCCATTTCTGAATATCCTTCATTACTAGCTACACTAGAAACAAAAAGTTCTGGTAAAGTAGTTGCTACACTTACAATAGTTGCTCCAATGATAGATGATGGAATACCTGTTTTATGAGCAATCCATATAGCTCCATCTACAAATAAATTTCCTCCTTTAATAATAATAATTAAACCTAATACAAAAAATAAAAAAATTAATTCTATTTTCATATTTTCACCAACTATCTCAATAGTTATATTTATAAATATATTAATATATTTATATAGTTGGTTTGTCTCCAATATTACTAAATTTACTAAAACAATTTAATTAATCCTAAAAAAATAAGAATTAATCCTGATATCCAAGAAATATTTAATTTTATCCTAGAAATAAATTTACTCCCAATATATAATCCTCCAAATATAGCTATCATATTAAATATGAAAAAAGTTATTAAAATCTGTTTACAATCAACAACTCCTAGACTACTTCCAAAACCTACTCCTAATGCATCTAATGACAATGCTAATGCTAAGTATATAGATTCTTTAAAATCAATATCTCCTGATTTATTAATATCTGCCTTAGTTCCATCTACTACAATATCAATTATTATATTTATATTAAAAAATTCAAACTCTATCTTCTTATTTCTCATATTTCTTTTTTCTATAAGAGTATTTAACAAACTATCAAAAATATAATATACTCCTAAAATTAATAATATAAAAAAGCTTATTATAGACGCAGATTTCCCAGGCAAAATTTTTCTTACAACATTTCCCAAAAATATTGATACAGCTAAAAAAGCTGTACATATTATGTTTATAATTATTATAACTTTTTTTGGAAGTTTTATATCTTTTGTACCACATGCAATTCCTATGACAAAAGAATCTAAGCTAATTGCTAAAACCATTAATATAGATTCTATCATTTTATTCACTTCCCTATATTGTTATGACTATAAACATAATATTCAACACAGTCAAAAATGATACAAAAAAACCGACTTTTAAAGTCGGTTTACTATATAAAGTATATTTATTTTTATATACTATAAAAATGTTTCACGTGAAACATTTAATTAATAATTAATTCTAATATTCTTTCCAAATCTTCATCACCATAATACTCTATTTCAATTACACCTTTGTTTTTTCCTGAAGATATACTTACCTTTGTTCCTAATGTATTCATTAAATTTTCTTCAATTTCTATAAAAAATGGATCCTCTTCTTTTGCTTTTTCTGTTTTTTTACTTGGTTTTCTATTAGCTTTAGATTCCTTAGTTTTTTTAACTAGCTCTTCAGTTTCTCTTACATTTAACTTTTTATTTATAATATTTTTAGCAACATCAACTTGATCATTTTCATCATCAATAGCTAAAAGAGCCCTACCATGTCCACTGGATATTTTCCCATCTACTACATAATCCATTACTTTTTCATTCAAATTTAACAATCTAATAGTATTAGCTATATATGATCTACTTTTCCCTATTATTTGAGATACCTCTTCTTGAGTAAAACCATAATTTTTAATCAACTCTTGAAAGGCAATAGCCTCTTCTATAGGATTTAAATCTTCTCTTTGAATATTTTCAATTAATGATAATTTTGTTGCTTCCAATCCTTCTACATTTTTCACAATACAGGGAATCTCTTTTAAACCTGCTTCTTTTGAAGCTTTCCATCTTCTCTCTCCTGCTACAATTTCATATTTTGTTCCAGCTTTTCTAACTATAATAGGTTGAATAACCCCATAATTTTCTATAGAATGTTTTAACTCATTTAAAGCTGTTTTATCAAACTCTTTTCTAGGCTGATTTCTATTAGGACTAATAAGAGAAATATCAATATTAATAATTCCCTCTTTTTCAGTTTCCTGACTAATCACCTCTTCTATAGGCTCATTAGGTATCAAAGCTGATAATCCTCTTCCTAGTCCCCTTTTTTTTGCACTCATTATATTTCCTCCCTAATCCATTCTAAAAATTCTTCTCCCAATTCCATATATGCTTCTGCGCCCTTTGATTTTGGCTCATAATCAATAACTGATAATCCATGACTTGGTGCTTCTGCCAACCTAACATTTCTAGGTATTATACTAGTATATACTTTCCCTCTAAAATACTTCTTTACTTCCTCTACAACTTCTATTGAAAGGTTTGTCCGACCATCAAACATACTTAATACTACGCCTTCAATTTCTAATTCAGGATTTAAGCTCTTTTTTACCAACGCAATAGTATCTATTAATTGACTAACTCCTTCTAAGGCATAATACTCACATTGAATAGGTATAAGTACACTATCTGAAGCTACCAATGCATTAATGCTTAATAACCCTAAAGAAGGAGGACAATCAATAAAAATATAGTCATACCTATCATTAAGTTTTTCTAAAGCATTTTTTAAAATAAGCTCCCTATTTTCAATATCCGTTAATTCTATTTCAGCTCCAGCTAAATCTACATTTGCTGGTACAATAAATACATTTTCTGCACTTGTTTCTACAATTACATCTTCTGGTTTAACTTGATTAATTAACATATCATACATTGAAATTTCCAAACTTTTTTTATCTACCCCCAAACCACTAGTAGTATTTCCCTGAGGATCTCCATCCACAATTAAAATTTTATTACCTAATCTTCCTAAAGCTGCACTTAAGTTAATAACCGTTGTCGACTTCCCCACGCCTCCCTTTTGGTTAAAAACTGATATGATATGTGACATATTTTCAACTCCCATATGAATATATATTATTTATATTATATACCATATTTTTTAATAGTTAAAATAGATTTAATAAATTTCAATAAAAAATGAGGTTTTTAAACCTCATTAAACAAATTAAATATATAATTATCATTTGCTTTTAGGTATGTTAACTACCACCTCAACAAAATCTCCCATATCCTTTTCATCATATGTAGCCTCTAAACCACTTTTTTTAATTTCATTATAAGCATTTTTAATTGTATTTAAATATATTCTCAAATTAATTAAACTTTTTATATTTTGACTTATTTCATTTTCTGTTTTTTCATCTTTGGTCATTTCATTTAACACATTTTCTACTAATTTTTCAGTTCTTTTTACTGTTAAATCATTTTTAATAATTTTCTCTAATACTTTTCTTTTCAATGTATCATCAGGAATTCGCAAAAGTGCCCTAGCATGTCTCTCCGTTAACTCTTTATCCAAAATAGTTTTCTTAATATCCTCTGGTAATTTTAATATTCTAAGTTTATTTGCTATAGTAGATTGACTTTTCCCTAATTTCTCAGCCAATTGAATTTGAGTAAAACCATGATCATTAATTAAATTATAATATCCTTCTGCCTCTTCTATAAAATTCAAATCTTCTCTTTGAAGATTTTCAATTAATGCCACCATAGCAGAATCTGTATCCTTATAATCTAGTATAATTGCTGGTATTTCTTCTAACTCTGCCATTTCTGATGCTCTAAGCCTTCTTTCTCCAGCTACTAATTCATAACTTTCACTATGAAGTTTTCTAACACTAATAGGTTGAATAAGTCCATATGTCTTAATAGACTGACTTAATTCTTCCAATGCTCTTTTGTTAAAATCTTTTCTAGGTTGATAAGGATTGGGCCTTATAGATTTTATAGGAATATACTTAATTTCTGTCTGTACACTTTTCATCTTTCATCCCTCTTCCTTTTTTGTTATATAAATACTTCTATAAAAAAACTTCCCTTCCTTCTACATTGAAGAAAAATCATTCAACATTTTCATTTGTTTTACAGCGGCATTTTTTTAGGTTTCCCTGCTGTTCTAGGATATTTTGTTGGAGTTTTCTTTATTTTTTCGATTATTATCAAACTATGAACTATATTACTATTAGGTATTTTAATAATTTCTTTTTTCTTAACATTTCCTCCTAGTATTTTTATAGCTTTTTTTGCCTCGTCTAATTCCTCATCTATTTCTGACCCTTTCATAGCTATAAAATAGCCTCCAACTTTAACAAAGGGTAAACAATATTCACTTAAAACATTCAATGAAGCCACAGCCCTTGAAATAGCAATATCAAATTTTTCTCTATAAAAAGGATCTTTCCCATAGTCTTCAGCCCTACCATGTATAGCCTCAACATTTTTTAAATTTAATTTATTTACAACTTCTTTTAAAAAATTTATTCTTTTATTCAAACTATCTAATAAAACTAATTCCATATCATTTTTTAGTATTTTTAAAGGTAATCCTGGAAATCCTCCTCCTGTACCTACGTCAATTACCTTAGTTTTATTATTAAATAATTGAGTAGATAAAGTAGTTAAACTATCTAAAAAATGTTTAATATCTATTTCTTCATCATCTTTTATGGCAGTTATATTAATTTTTTTATTCCATTCTTTTAGCAACTCTTTATACTCTACAAATTTTTCCATTTCTCTATCATTTAAATTAATATTTAATTCTTTTGCTCCTTCAATTAAAGTATTCACATTAGTCATTTTTTTCACTCCTAGATTGTCTTCTTTGTTGTTCTAAATATATTAATAAAACATTTATATCTGCAGGAGATACACCAGAAATTCTAGATGCTTGCCCTACAGAATCAGGTTTAATATCATTTAATTTTTGAATAGCTTCATTACTCAAACCTTTAACTTTATTATAATCAAAATTATCAGCTAATAACTTTCCCTCTAATTTTTTAAATTGTTCTATTTGTGCCATTTGTTTTTTTATATATCCTTCATATTTAATATGAGTTTCTGTTTGTAATCTTATCTCCCTAGGAAGTTCAGGTCTATCTTTATCCAACTCCTTAAGTATTTCATAATTTAATTCTGGTCTTTTAATCAAATCATATAGACTTGTAGGCGTTTTTAATTTAGAAGTTCTACATTTTTCAAAAAATTGATTTACTTTTTGTGTTGGAGTAATATTTACTTTTTTCAATCTTTCAAGTTCATTTTCTATTAACGTCTTCTTAACTAACATCTTCTTATATCTTTCTTCCCTAGCAAGTCCTATTTTATATCCCTTTTCAGTAAGTCTTAAATCCGCATTATCCTGCCTCAAAGTCAATCTATATTCAGCTCTAGATGTCATCATTCTATAGGGTTCATTAGTTCCTTTTGTTACTAAATCATCTATTAATACACCTATATAAGATTCTGATCTATCTAAAATAAAAGGTTTTTCCCCTTTTATTTTTAATACTGCATTTATTCCTGCCATCAAACCTTGAGCTGCAGCTTCTTCATATCCAGAAGAGCCATTAATTTGACCAGCAAAATAAAGATTTTCTATCCTATTATGCTCAAGAGTAGTTTTTAGTATAGTAGGATCTATACAATCATATTCTATAGCATGGGCTACTCTCATAAATTGAACATTTTCAAGCCCTATAATAGTACTATACATTTTCAACTGTACTTCTTCGGGAAGAGTACTACTTGCTCCTTGTACATACATTTCCTTTGTATCTAATCCTTCGGGCTCTATAAATATCTGATGTTTCTTTTTATCTGCAAATCGCACTACCTTATCTTCTATGGAAGGACAATATCTGGGACCCACTCCTTCTATTTCACCAGAATACATAGGAGAACGATCTAAATTATTCCTTATAATTTCATGAGTTTTTGGAGTAGTATAAGTTAAATAACAAGGTATCTGTTCAATATCAAATTCTTTCCCAACATTCATAAAAGAAAAAGGAATTATTTCTTTATCTCCTGGTTGAATACTCATTTTAGAAAAATCAATACTATCTCTGTGAACTCTTGCAGGTGTTCCTGTTTTAAATCTTCTTAATCCAATTCCTAATCTCTCTAGAGATTTAGATAATAAATTTGCAGGAGACATTCCACTGGGCCCACTTGAAAAATTAACTTCCCCTATATATATTCTTCCTCTTAAATAAGTTCCTGTAGCCAATATAACAGCTTTTCCACAATATATAGCTCCAGTTTTAGTAACTAAACCTTTTACCATATTATCTTCAACTATTAAATCTACAACTTCTCCTTCTTTTAAAATTAAATTTTTTTCATTTTCTAAAGTTTTTTTCATCTCTATATGGTACTTCCTTTTATCTGCTTGAACTCTCAAAGAATAAACAGCAGGCCCTTTAGAAGTATTTAACATTCTACTTTGAATAAATGACTTGTCAATATTCAAAGCCATTTCTCCTCCTAATGCATCTATCTCTCTTACTAAATGGCCTTTCCCTGTACCTCCAATATTAGGATTACAAGGCATAGACGCTATAGACTCTAAATTAATTGCCAATATTAAAGTTTTCATTCCCATTCTTGCCGCCGCTAATGCTGCTTCACAACCTGCATGTCCTGCCCCTACAACTATTACATCATAATTTCCTCCAACAAATTTTTTTACTTCCTTCACAGGTTTCACCTTCCTTACACCATTATTTCCCTATACAAAATTCAGAAAAAATTTTATCCAATACATCTTCTGAAACTGTATCTCCAGAAATTTCTCCTAAATTATTCCAACAATTTCTTATATCAACTTCTACACAATCTAAAGGTAACTTACTTTTAATACCCTTCAATGCCTCTTCAATATTAATTTTAGCTTTTAAGAGCTGATTTTTATGTCTTATATTTGAAACAACAATATCATTATAAACTTCAACTTCTCCAGAATAAAACATATCTTTTATAACCTTTTCTAATTGCTCTAATCCTTCTCCATTTGCAATAGAAGTATTAATAATAGGTTTGCCAGAAGCTAACTTTTCCAATTTTTCTTTATTATATTTTGGAGGCAAATCTATTTTATTTAAAAGAAGTATAGCTTTTTTTTCATTAACAATCTCTAATATATCATAATCTTCTTTAGACAATTCCCTTGAACTATCAAAAACAGCAATTACTAAATCTGCTTCTTCTACTTCATCCTTTGCTTTGTCTACACCTATTTTTTCCACCAAATCTTCTGTATATCTAATACCTGCTGTATCAACAAGTTTTAAAGGAATACCATCAATATTAGCATATTCCTCAATTATATCTCTTGTGGTTCCTGGAACATCTGTAACTATTGCTCTGTTTTCTCTAAGTATTGCATTTAAAAGAGAGGATTTTCCTACATTAGGTTTCCCAAGAATAACAGTACTTAATCCATCTCTTAATATTTTTCCTCTATCAGCTGTATTTAATAATTTTTTAATACTTGTTAATACAATTTCAGCTTTATCT
Organism: uncultured Clostridia bacterium; assembly: GCA_964447805.1. Lineage (GTDB taxonomy): Bacteria > Bacillota > Clostridia > Tissierellales > DATGTQ01 > CAYUTQ01. The sequence continues at coordinate 13,743 of CAYUTQ010000033.1, read as the reverse complement.
TCTAATTCTTCATAAGTTACTTCTTCAATATCTTCATCTGGAAAATCAATAGATACTTCTATATGAGCTATCATATCCAATATTATATTTTGTATTTCCTCTATTTTTGAAGACAAACTACCTTCCAATTGATTTAAAGATACTTGATAACTCTTATCTGTTTTAGCTCTTATAATATCTATTACAGCTTCAGCTTGGGAAAGATCTAATCTACCATTTAAAAATGCTCTTTTTGTAAATTCTCCTGGTTCAGCTATTCTAGCACCATTTGACAAAAGTAACTCCAAAGTTTTCTTAACAGGCACAATTCCACCATGACAATATATTTCCACTATATCCTCTCTTGTATAAGTATAAGGTGCTTTCATATAAACTATCAAAACTTCATCTACTATCTCATTATCTTTAGGATTAATTATATGACCATAAGTTAATTTTCTATTTTCTATATCTTTTATACTTTTTATTTTATTTCCTTTAAATAATTTCCCTGCTATTTCTAAAGATCTTGGACCACTCATTCTAACTATTCCTATACCTGCTTCTCCTACTGCTGAAGAAATAGCAGCAATTGTATCACTCATTTTATCACCTCTTTAGATAAATTAAACCCAGCTTTCACTGGGTTTAATTTATCGTGATTCTATTACAACTCTTCTATAAGGCTCTTCTCCTTCACTATGTGTAACTATATTTTCCATATCTTGAAGAGCTGAATGAATAATCCTTCTTTCATAGGGATTCATAGGTTCCAATTTAACAGGCCTATTACTATATTGAGCTTTTCTTCCCATTTTTCTAGCTAATCTCTTCAAGGTTTCTTCTCTTCTTTTCCTATAACCTTCAACATCTACAATAACCTTAATATAATCTTCTCTGTCCTTATTTACTACTAAACTTAAAAGATATTGGATAGCATCTAAAGTACTGCCTCTTCTACCAATTACTATACCCATATTTGATGAATCAATACCTGTTATATCTATATACAATATAGTACCTTCTCGTCTTACTTTACCACTACCTTCAATATTCATCTTACTTAAAAGTATATCAATAAAATTTTCTGCAATTTCTATTGGATCATTAATAACTGTTATTTTTACTTTAGCATCTCTTCCACCAATAATACCAAATAAACCTTTACTGGGCTTCTCCAAAACTTCTGCACGAATTTCATCCTTACTTACACCAAGTTCTCTTAATCCCTCACTCACAGCTTCTTCTACAGTCTTAGAAACTTTCACTACAGATTTCATATTAATCTGACTCCTCCTTAATTTCACCCGAAGACCTATTGACTATAAGTTGTTGAATTATTTGAAATAAATTCCCAACTACCCAATATAAAGCCAATCCTGAAGGAAAACCTTTTGCTGCAAAAAAAATCATAAATGGCAACATAATATTCATAGCATTTTGAGTATTTTGAGCCTGAGAATCCATACCTGTTTGTTCTGTTTGTACATTCATCAATTTACTTTGTAAATAAGTAGTCAATGCAGCTAACAATGGTAATCCCCACATATATGGATCAGGTTTTTCTAAATCTTTTATCCAAAAAAAGGTCTTGTTTATAGCATTATATGCCTCTTTACTTTTAAAAACATATTGTATTGGATCTCTTAGTGCACGAAAAAAACCCAATATTATAGGTATTTGTACAATTAATATTAAACATGATCCAAATGGATTAATTTTGTTTTCTTTATAAAGTTCCATCGTCTTAGCTTGTAATGTCTGAGGATCATCTTTATATTTTTTTTGAATTTCTTGCATCTTAGGCTGAATTTCTTGCATTTTTTTTGTAGATTTACTCTGTGCAAGACCTAAAGGCAATAATATAAATTTAAATATTATGGTAGTAATAATTATCGCAATAGCATAAAATGAAACAATTTTAGGCTCTGTACCACCAACCTTAGAAACCAAATCGAATACCCACTTTAACAGAGCCCCTAATGGTTTAGCGAAAAAATTTGACATAATTTACCCCCTATCATTCGAGTGGATCATATCCTCCAGGATTAAAAGGATTACATCTTAAAATTCTTTTAATTGTTAAATAAGTACCTTTAAAAAATCCATATTTCTTATAAGCTTCAATAGAATATTGGGAACAAGTTGGATAAAATCTACAATGCCTCCCTACAAATACATATCTAGAAATATACTTTTGATAAAATTTTATTAAAAGTATAATTGCTTTCGACATAAATTTCACCTAATCTTTCAAAAGATGAGCTCTTTTTAATAAACCACACATTGCATTTTCAATATCACTATAAGTAACATTTTTAGTCGTCAATTTAGGAATAAAAATCAAATCGTAACCTTCTACTATTTTATCACTATTCAATCTATAAATTTCTTTCATCTGCCTTTTAATTTTATTCCTCTCTACACTATTTCCATACTTTTTTGTTAAAGAAAAACCAACTCTAGTTAAATCTTTTCCATTTTTCATAACATACATAACTATTAATTTATTCCAATAATTTTTACCCTTTTTATATACTTTTTGAAATTCACTATTTTTTCTTAATTTATATTTTTTTTTCATTACAGTACTCCTTAAATCTTCCCTAAAATTACATACTTAATTTAGGGACAATGTAATAAAAAGGCCACTTTTTTTATTGCGGCCTTATGATGACAATTTCTTTCTTCCCTTTCTTCTTCTCCTCTTAATAACCTGCCTTCCTGACCTAGTTTTCATTCTTTTTCTAAATCCATGTTCTTTACTTCTTTGCTTTTTTTTAGGTTGATAAGTCCTTTTCACTAAAATACACCTCCTTAAAACAAATCAATAATAAATATGCTATAATTGTAATTTCCCCAAATAAAACATAAATACTACTATTGATTATAGATGTAGCAACTATTTATGTCAAGAATTTTAAAAATAAGGATGTTCACAAAATAATTACCCACAAATATATAAATTGTGGATAAAACTGTTGATAATTATATTTGTTTTTGTTATTATAAAATAGGGTGTGGATATTTTGATAAAAACTATCCTTCTATTAACTTATACACAGTTTGTGGATAAGATGTGTATAACTATTTATTTTCTTTTTAAATTTATACTAAAACCCTTTAAATTTCAAATTTATTATCCACATATAATTTTATCATATATTTGTGGATAATTTTATTTTTTACTTTTTTTTTAAAAAAATCATATGTTGTTAATGTTTTATCCACAATTATTATATATATTTATTTAATTTAAAATTTACTTTATTTTTTAAAAAATGTGGATAACTTTGTTGATAATTATAATTTCCGTTATAAATTTTTATATTATGGTTATAATTTCCAAATGAAATAGGAGGATGGACAATGGATTCTAATTTAGAAAACCTTTGGAACGAAACATTACAAATAATAAAAGTTGAACTTACAGAAGTTAGTTTTAATACATGGTTAAAAACTATTGAACCAATATCTATAGAAAATAATCAAATAATTCTTGCTGCTCCAAATGAATTCACTAAAGGAATATTAGAAGGTAGATATTTAAACTTAATAAAAAATGCAATTAAACAAGTTTCAAATAAAGATTATAATATTCACTTCATTATTCCTGGCGAAAAACTTAGTAATGATACAATAAAAACTCAAAAAATAACAACTATAGATACACATCAAAGATCTCAATTAAACCCAAAATATACTTTTGACACTTTTGTTATTGGAAATAGTAATCGATTTGCTCATGCAGCATCTCTGGCAGTAGCAGAAGCACCAGCACAAGCTTACAATCCTCTTTTCATATATGGTGGTGTTGGATTAGGAAAAACTCATTTGATGCACGCAATAGCACATTATGTTCTAAACCAAAATGCTAGATCAAAAGTAGTATATGTATCTTCTGAAAAATTTACAAATGAACTTATTAATTCAATAAGAGATGATAGAAATGATGAATTTAGAAATAAATACAGAAATGTTGATGTACTACTAATAGATGATATTCAATTTATAGCTGGCAAAGAAAGAACTCAAGAAGAATTTTTTCATACATTTAATGCATTACATGAAGCTAACAAACAAATTATTATATCAAGCGATAGGCCTCCAAAAGAAATTCCTACATTAGAAGATAGATTAAGATCTAGATTTGAGTGGGGACTTATAGCTGATATTCAACCGCCAGATTTAGAAACTAGAATTGCTATACTAAAGAAAAAAGCAAGTGTAGAAAATATAAATGTTCCTAATGATGTCATGCTTTACATAGCAACAAAAATTCAATCAAATATTAGAGAATTAGAAGGAGCACTCATTCGTATAGTAGCTTATTCTTCTCTAACCAATAAAGAAGTTACCGTAGAATTGGCTGAAGAAGCCCTAAAAGATATTATTTCAAACAATAAGCCTAGAGAAATTACAGTAGACTTAATAAAAAAAATAGTGGTCAAACATTATGACATTAAATTAGAAGATTTTGATTCTAAAAAAAGGACAAGATCTATAGCCTTTCCACGACAAATTGCTATGTATTTAACTCGAGAATTAACAGATTTATCATTACCAAAGATAGGAGATGAATTTGGTGGTAGAGATCATACTACTGTAATTCATGCATGCGATAAAATATCTAATGAAATAGACAAAGATGAAAAGTTTAATGAGAAAATTAATGATATAATAAAAGAAATAAAAGGGGAATAATCAACAAAAAACTGTTAATAAGTCTGTGGATAACGAAGTAGAATGTATGTTCTGTTGATAGGTGTGGATAAATATCATAGTTATTATTTGGTTATTCACAACTTATTAAATCCACAAAATAGATCAATCTATATCATTCAATGACTTATCCACATATAAACATCCCCTATTACTACTACTACTATTATATATATCCTTCTATCTATCTAAAAAACAAAAGGAGGTTATTATCAATTGAGAATACAAGTAGAACAAAAAAAATTATCTAAAGCCGTAAATATAGTTCAAAAAGGAATTTCTTCAAAAACAACACTTCCAATACTAGATGGTATATTAATTGAAACTAAAGACAATAGTATAAAACTTACTGGTACTGATTTAGATATAGGAATAGAAACTCATGTAGAAGCAAATATAATAGAAAAAGGTTCAATTGTTATTAATTCTAAACTTTTTGGTGAAATTGTTAGAAAGCTTCCCAATACTCCTGTTGATATAGAAGTAAAAGAAAATAATATGAATATTGTTTGTGAAAAAACTGAATACAATTTAATAGGTAATCCTGCTAATGAATATCCAGAATTACCTACTTTAATAAATCAACTTACATTTAATATGCCTAAAGATTTATTTAAAGATGCAGTACAAAAAACAGTTTTTGCAACTACCCAAGATGAGACTAGACCTATTTTAACAGGTGTGCTTTTAGAAATAATGAATAATAGAGCTTCTTTTGTAGCTTTAGATGGTTACAGATTAGCTTTAAAAAGTGTAAATGTTGATTGTCCAGAAGATGTAAAAATTGTAATACCAAGTAGAACTTTAAATGAATTAACTAAAATACTTGAAGATGATGAAGAAGATTTAAAAATAACATTAGCTCCTGGTCATATTATTTTTGATGTAGGAGAAACTTTAGTTTTTTCAAGACTTTTAGAAGGACAATTTTTAAATTATAGAGATATTATTAGAGATGAACATAATACAAAGGTTAATGTTAATAGGAAAAATTTACAAGATGGTTTAGAGAGAGCTTCTTTATTAGCTAAAGAGGAAAAAGCAAATTTAGTTAAATTAAATATAGGTGAAAATAAAATTATAATTAAATCCAATTCGGAAATAGGAAATGCTCATGAGGAAGTATTTATAGATTTAGAAGGTAAAGATTTAGATATTGCTTTTAATTCTAGATATATTCTAGATGGTATTAAAGCTATTAATTCTGAAAATGTAGAATTGTTTTTTATGAGTAGTTTAAATCCATGTATTATAAGACCTTCTAATGATGAAAGTTATATTTATTTAGTATTACCAGTAAGATTAGCACAGGAAGATTATTAAAGGAAAGGATTAATTATGAAAAAGGTAAAAATAAATACAGATTATATAAAATTAGATCAATTTTTAAAATATATTGGTATTGTTCAAACAGGTGGTGAGGGGAAAATAATAATTAAGAATGAAAGAGTAAAAGTAAATGGGGAAATAATTACTGAAAGAGGAAAAAAAATCAAAAAAGGTGATAAAATAGAAATATTAGGTGCAGAAAAATATATTGTGATATAATAATATAAGCATTTATTTTGAGAGGTGCTTTAATTTGTATATAGAAAGCCTTAGGCTTATAAACTTTAGAAATTATTCTAGTTTAAATATTGAATTAAATGAAGGAGTAAATTTATTTGTAGGAAAAAATGCTCAAGGGAAAACTAATTTGTTGGAATCAATGTATATGTGTGCTACAGGAAAATCTTTCAAAACTAATTATGATAAAGAAATGATTAAATTTGAAAAAAATGAATCTTATATAGGAGCAATATTAAAATATCAAAACACAGAAAAGTTAGTTGAAATAAAACTTGAAAGAGATAAATCTAAAATAATTAAAATAAATAAAATACCTTTAGAAAAACACAAAGAATTATATAATGGTTTAAATGTAGTAGTGTTTTCACCAGAAGATTTGAGACTTATCAAAGATGGTCCTTTTGAAAGAAGGAAATTTTTAGATACAGAAATCTCTCAAATTAAGCCTATGTATAGATATAATATTAACAGGTATAATAAAATCCTTTTTCAACGTAATAATTTATTAAAGACAAAAAAAAATGAAAGGAATATTAATAAACTTTTAGATATATTTGATTTACAATTAACTGATGTAGGTACTGAAATTATTATTGAAAGATATAAATTTGTAGAAGATCTTTCTCATATATCTAAAGGAATTCATAAGAATTTAACCAATGGTGAAGAAAACTTATCTTTAAGTTATATTAACAATGTAGCTAATAATAAAAATGATAAAATTATAATTGAGCAAATTTTTATGAAGAAATTGAAACAAAATAGGAAAAGAGATTTATTAAAAGGAACTACTGAATTTGGACCACATAGAGATGATATTAAAATTAATATTAATAATTTTGACACCAGATCCTTTGCTTCACAAGGGCAGCAAAGGACTGCTGTTTTGTCTATAAAATTAGGAGAAGTTGAGTTAATAAAAAAAGAAAAAGGTGAATTTCCTATATTACTTCTTGATGATGTATTATCTGAACTAGATGAAGATAGGAGAAAATATTTACTAAAAAATTTTAACAAATTACAAACTATAATTACCTCTACAGATACAATTGATTTATTTGAATCAAAAAATATAGAAAAAGAAATATTTTATATAAAAAACGGAAATATATCTTCAAAAGGAGTTATGTAATATGTTTTTGCACATTGGAAAAAATCATTCAATTCCCACAAAGGATATAGTTACAATTATAGACAAAAAAACATCTTTATATTCACAAGATACTATTGATTTTTTAAAAGCAATTGAAAAAGAAGGAAATTTATTTAATAGTGATGATAATACAAGAACTTATATTGTTACTCGTAGAAAAGAGAGAAATAATAAAACAGGAGAATACATTAGCAAAGATATTGTATATACTTCAAGTATATCTTCAAATACACTTTTCAAAAGAAATGTATAGATAAAAAATTCTGGATTGGAGGGAAACAAATGACTAAAGAAAACAATGGAAGAAAGTATACAGCAGATGAAATTCAAGTACTAACAGGCTTAGATCCAGTTAGAAAGAGACCTGGTATGTATATTGGAAGCACAGGACCTAGAGGACTTCATCAATTAGTATATGAAGTGATTGATAATAGTATTGATGAAGCATTAGCAGGTGTATGTGATAGTATCAAAGTTACAATATACGAAGATAATTCTATTTCTGTTGAAGATAATGGAAGTGGTATACCAGTAGAAATTCACCCACAAACAGGAAAGTCTACGGTAGAAACTGTTTTAACTATACTTCATGCAGGGGGCAAATTTAATAATGGAGCTTATAAGGTGTCTGGAGGATTACATGGAGTAGGTGTATCAGTAGTAAATGCACTTTCTGAAAAATTAATATGTGAAGTTAAAAGAGATGGAAAAAGATATATTCAAAAATTTAGTAGAGGATTACCTATTACTGATTTAGAAGTAGTAGGTGATACAAAAGAAACAGGTACAACCATAAGTTTTAAACCAGATAGTGAGATATTTGAAGAAATAGAATTTAAATTGGAAACTTTGGAATATAGATTTAGAGAAATGGCTTTTTTAAATAAAGGAATCAAAATATCACTAGAAGATAAGAGAAATAACGTGAAAGAAGCATTTCATTATGAAGGTGGTATTAAAGCTTTTGTTGAATATATAAATAGGAATAAAACACCTATTCATGAAGAAATTATTTATTTTGAAGTAAAAAAGGAAGATACAATAGTAGAATTAGCTATGCAATATACAGATTCTTATGCAGAAAATATATTTACTTTTGCTAATAATATAAACACTCAAGAAGGTGGAACTCATTTAAGCGGGTTTAGATCGGCTCTTACGAGAACGATAAATGATTATTCTAGAAGAAATAATTATTTAAAAGAAAAAGATGATAATCTTCAAGGTGACGATATTAGAGAAGGTTTAACAGCAGTATTATCAGTTAAATTAATGGAACCTCAATTTGAGGGGCAAACTAAAACTAAGTTAGGAAATAGTGAAACTAGGGGTATAGTTGATTCTTTAGTTTCTGAAGAACTAGATAAATTCCTTGAGGAAAATCCAAATTCTGCTAAATCAATTATAGAAAAAGCTATAAAAGCTTCAAAAGCTAGAGAAGCAGCTAGAAAAGCAAGGGAATTGTCAAGAAAAAGAAGTATTTTAGATAATACAACTCTTCCAGGAAAATTAGCAGATTGTCAGTCAAATGATTCTGAAATTACAGAGATATTCATAGTGGAAGGAGATTCTGCTGGTGGAAGTGCTAAACAAGGTAGAGAAAGAGAATATCAAGCTATACTACCTTTAAGAGGAAAAATACTAAATGTAGAAAAAGCTAGTTTAGATAGAGTCTTAGGATTTGAAGAGATTAAAGCAATGATTACAGCATTTGGTACTGGAATAGGTAGTGAATTTGATATAGAAAAAATTAGATATGGAAAAATAATTATTATGACTGATGCTGACGTAGATGGTGCTCATATTAGAACGTTATTGTTAACATTCTTCTATAGGTATATGAAACCTTTAGTAGAAAATGGTCATATTTATATAGCACAACCTCCATTGTATAAAGTTACTAAAGGTAAAACAATTCATTATGCTTTTAGTGATAATGAATTGGAAAAATTGTTATCAGAAATAGGGAGAAGTAATTATACTATACAAAGATATAAAGGTCTTGGAGAGATGAATCCAGATCAATTATGGGAAACTACTATGGACCCAGAAAATAGAATTTTATTAAAAGTAAGTATAGAAGATGCTATGGCAGCAGATGAAATATTTACAATGTTAATGGGAGATAAAGTAAGACCTAGAAGAATGTTCATAGAAAAAAATGCAAAACTAGTAGAAAATCTTGATATTTAAGGAGGAAGAATATGGATAAAGATAAAAATAGAACAATAGAAGTTAATATAGAAGATGAGATGAAAAAATCCTACCTTGACTATGCAATGAGTGTAATAGTATCAAGGGCTCTTCCAGATGTTAGAGATGGATTAAAACCAGTTCATAGAAGAATACTATATGCTATGAATGAATTAGGTCTTTCTCCTGAAAAACAGTATAGAAAGTCTGCAAGAATAGTAGGAGATGTTCTAGGAAAATATCATCCTCATTCTGATACTTCAGTATATGATGCTATGGTTAGATTGGCTCAAGACTTTAATACTAGGTATACATTAGTAGATGGACATGGAAATTTTGGCTCAGTAGATGGAGATAGTGCTGCAGCTATGCGTTATACAGAAGTAAAAATGACTAAACTGGCTACTGAAATGCTTAGGGATATTAACAAAGAAACTGTAGATTATATGCCAAATTTTGATGAAACTATGAAAGAACCTATAGTTTTACCTAGTAGATTTCCAAATTTATTGGTGAATGGTTCTTCTGGTATAGCTGTAGGCATGGCTACAAATATACCACCACATAATTTAAAAGAAGTAATAGATGGAATAGTTTTATTAATAGATGATCCAGAAATTGAAATTGAAGATCTTATGAAGGTAATAAAAGGACCTGATTTTCCTACAGGAGCACTTATAATGGGATTGGAAGGTATTGAATCATACTGCAAAACAGGTAGAGGTAAAGTAAAAATAAGAGCTAGAGCAGAGATTGAAGAAATGGGTAGGGGAAAAAGTAGAATAATAGTAACAGAATTACCTTATCAAGTAAATAAAGCTAATTTAATTGTAAAAATTGCAGAATTAGTAAGAGATAAAAAAATTGAAGGCATATCCGATCTGAGAGATGAATCTGATAGAGAAGGAATGCGAATAGTAATAGAAATGAAAAGAGATGCAAATCCTAATGTAGTTTTAAATAAGCTTTATAAGCAAACTCAATTAGAAACTACTTTTGGAGTTATTATGTTAGCTTTAGTAAATAATGAACCTAGAATACTAAATTTAAAACAAGTATTAAAGTATTACCTAGATCATCAAAAGGAAATTATAGTTAGAAGAACTCAATTTGAATTAAATAAAGCTGAAGCTAGAGCTCACATATTGGAAGGATTAAAAATTGCCTTAGATCACATTGATGAAGTAATAAATATAATTAGAAATTCAAAAAATGAAGGATCGGCAAAAGAAAAGCTTATGAAGAACTTTGGACTTAGTGAAAAACAATCACAAGCAATTTTAGATATGAAGCTTAGGAGACTAACTGGATTAGAAAGAGAAAAAATTGATGAGGAATATGAAAGTCTTATTAAAGAAATTAATAGACTTAAAGAAATTCTTGCAAGTGAAAATTTAATATATAAAATAATAAAAGATGAGCTATTAGAAATAAAAGAAAAATATGGAGATAAAAGAAGAACTAAAATAATGCCATCAGCAGATGAAATAGATATAGAAGATATGATTGAAGAAGAAGATGTAGTCATTACTTTAACTCATTTTGGATATATAAAGAGAATACCTGAAGATACCTATAAAACTCAAAGAAGAGGTGGAAAGGGAATTACTGCTTTAACCACTAGAGAAGAAGATTTTGTTGAAGATTTATTTATTACTTCAACTCATGATACTATACTTTTCTTTACTAATAAAGGTAGAATATATTCTCTTAAATCTTATGAGATACCTCAAGGAAGAAGACAAGCTAAAGGTACTGCAATAATTAATTTATTAAATATTGAAGGAGATGAAAAAATAAATACAGTTATACCTATTTCAGAATATGATGAAAATAGCAGTTTAGTTTTTATTACACAAAACGGTATTATTAAAAAAACTAATCTTGATCAATTTCAACATATAAGGAAAACAGGAATTATTGCAATTAACTTAGATGATGATGATGAACTTATAGGAGTTAAAAAAACTAATGGTAAAAATGAATTAGTTGTTGTAACTAAGTATGGAATAGCTATAAGATTTCACGAAGAAGATGTTAGAGCAATTGGTAGAGCAGCGAGAGGAGTTAAAGCAATAACATTAAATAAAAATGATAAAGTGGTAGCTATGGATTTAGTGGAAAAGGGAAAAGATTTATTGGTAATAAGTGAAAATGGATTTGGAAAAAGAACACCAATAGAAGAATATAGAGTTCAAACAAGAGGTGGAAAAGGATTAAAAACTTATAATGTAAAAGAGAAAACTGGTCCATTGATATCTGCTAAAGTAATAGATAAAGATGATGAAATAATGATGATTTCACTGTCTGGTATAATAATAAGATTGAGTGTAAAGGGAATATCGGAAATGGGTAGAAATACACAAGGTGTTAAGCTGATGAAAATAAATAATGATGACAAAGTTATGGCCGTAGCAAAATATGTAGAAGAATAAGCATACTTTTAAAAGTATGCTTATTTTATCTACTATGTAATTTCTATTGCTTTACTTCATATTTTCTTTATTATAAAATATTAAATATGTAAAGGTATAAATTTAAGGGGGGATAGATGTATGGATTTGAATATTAGTATCAAATTTGATGAAGAGAAGAATAGTTGGATGGTTATACCTAAGGGAGAAGTTGATATATATACATCTCCTAAATTTAAAAAGGCTTTAACAGAGGCTTTTGAAGAAAAAGAAACAAATATTATTATAGATGGTAAAGAACTTGAATATGTTGATAGTACAGGATTAGGAGTATTGATTAGTATATTAAAAAGAGTAAAAGAGAAGAATTATGAAATCACAATTATTAACATTAAATCAAATATTAAAAAATTATTTGATATTACTGGTTTAGATAAGGTTTTTGTAATCAAGGAGTGAAAAAAATGGATAGAGAAAATATAAAGTTAGAAGTACCAAGTAAGCCAGATTATATAGGTGTTGTTAGATTGACAACATCAGCTATTGCAAATAATTTAGGATTAAATATAGAAGAAATAGAAGATATTAAGGTGTCTATTGCTGAAGCATGTATAAATGCTCTTGAAAAAGAGGATAAAGTTTATATTGAATATGAAGTTTCGAAAGAAAATTTAACTATGTACGTAAAAAATGTAACTGAAAAAGTAGGAAAAGATGAAAAAGAAAAAGAATTAGGTATATTAATTATAAAATCTCTAATGGATCAAGTGGAATTTTCAGAAAAAGGAATTAAAATGATAAAAAATATAAAGGATGGTACAGATGAATAATCAGGTTCATTATGAGAGTAAAAAGAATCAAAAATATGAAGAATTAGATAATGAAACATTGTTTAAAATGTATAAAGAAACTGGGAATCTTGCTATTAGAGAAATTCTTATTGAAAGGCATTTGTATATTGCAGAAATACTTTCAAAAAAATATACAAATAGAGGAATAGATTATGAAGATATATATCAAGTAGCTTCCATAGGGCTTATTTATGCTATAGATAGATATGATATTGATAAAGGTTATAAATTTTCTAGTTTTGCAACACCAACTATAATTGGAGAAATAAAAAAATATTTTAGAGATAAAGGTTGGACAATAAGAGTACCTAGAAGAATACAAGAACTGTCTAAAAAGATAAATAATTCAAAAGTATTTTTAAGTCAAAAATTGCAACGAGTACCTACAGTTGATGATATTGCTGAATATTTGAAGAGTACTCCAGAGGAAGTACTAGAAGCTATGGAAGCAAGTAAGGTTTATACTCCTCAATCTTTAGATTTGAAATATGATTCCGGTGATGATGATAAAGATATAAGTTTAGCAGATCTTATAGGGGAAAAAGATGAATATTTTGATAAAATTGAAAATAAAGATTTTTTATTAAAAGGAATAAAAAAATTAAATGATATGGAGAAGAAAGTACTTATGGATAGATTTTTTAATGAAAAAACTCAAATGTCTATTGCCGATGAATTAGGTATATCTCAAATGACTGTATCAAGAATAGAGAAAAAAGTAATAAAGAAATTACAAAAAGAATTAAAATTAATATAAAAAAGAGTTGACAAGTAATAATATTCTTGCTATACTAAATAAGTCGGCTCGAAAGAGCAGACAAGAACCTAGATAATTAAACAGTGTGAAGTACTTTGAGTAAAG
>CAYUTQ010000032.1:0-22292 GCA_964447805.1 uncultured Clostridia bacterium | reverse complement strand
TTTTAGACGGAACAAAGGATGTAGACGGATATTATGATACCCTTGAAGAAGCAATAAAAAATAGTGAATCTGTAGATATTATAGATATATATATAAGATTAAAAGAGATAGAAGTAGATGATAATTATGTAATTATAGGTCCATCTATAAATAAAGAAGGAATAGAAGAATTTAGTGTATCTAGATTAAAAGTAAAAGTTGATAAAAGTGGCGAAAAGAAATATTCTAATATAATAAGTGCGAAAAGTTTGCCAGCTACTAGCTTTTTTAGAGAAGATGAATATAATGTTTCTCCAGAAGGATATGACAATGGTTTATTTGCTATTAATTATAACATATCCAATAGAACAGATAATATAATTGATACGGCAAGAATAATATTAGAAAAGTATCCAAGGTTTACATGGTCGTTATCAGCTTTAGAAGATATAAAATATTTAGAGATACAAGGTAATAAACCAGATGAAGTTATTCCTTTTGAAATGGATGGAAAAACTTTTTACTTCTATTATTATGAAGACTTAAAAATAGAGGGAGATTTAAAAGAAGAAGACTTTGTCATAAATAAAGAAGATAAAAAGAAGTAGATACTTACTCTACTTCTTTTTATCCATGAATATAAGCAATATACTATTATAAAACCTATTTATATACTTCTATATTACTTAATAAACTTATGAAAATAAAAAGTTCACAAAACTGTGATATATCATAGATATTTAGAAATAAATTGGCTTGGAAAAATAGAAGAATTAAACTATAAATATGACCCGCTAAATAGACTAACAGAAGTATTAGATGGGGATGAACTATTAAGAAAATATAGTTATGATAGTTTAGGAAATAGGATAGCTAAATATGAAAATGGGAAGACAAATAGTTGCAATTTATATAATATAGGTGTATAATATATTTGTTCAAGGTAAATTTCGGGATGGTGTAATTGGTAGCACCTGTGATTCTGGATCACATTGTCTAGGTTCGAGTCCTAGTCCCGAAGCCAATATATGGCCCCATAGTCAAGCGGTTAAGACGCCGCCCTCTCACGGCGGAAACAGGAGTTCGATTCTCCTTGGGGCTACCAGTAAAGGCATCTTTTTAAAAAGATGCCTTTTTTATTATTAACAAATTTAAAGAGCTTTAATAAGATATAGTGAGGGAAATATTGATATTTGATAATAATAAGGGTTTTCATGGTAATATAGCAATTTTCAAGGGAATATAATACTTGAATTAAGAATATTTAAATGGTATTCTATAAATAGAAGGTCAAAGAAAGTCAAAGTCAAACAAATATAAAATTTTTAGGAGGCGATTTTATGTTTGGCATTACACCTTATGAAAGATGGAAAAAAGGAATGAAAAGAGGAGAAGATATTTGGGATATTGATCAGATGTTTGATTCCATGATGAAAGAGGCATTTTGGCCTTTTCCAGTGAGAACAGAAGGTAACATAAGAGTTGACGTAAAAGAAGATGAAAGAGATTATAAATTAGAAGCAGAACTTCCTGGAGTAGACAAAGAAGATATTAGACTTGAATTAAAAGATGATGTATTGACTTTATCTGTAGAAAAGAATGAAGAAATAAAAGAGGAAAAAGAAAATTATATTAAACAAGAGAGAAGATATGGAAATTTCAGCAGAAGTTTTTATGTAGATGATGTAAATATTGATAAGATAAAAGCTAAATTTGAAAATGGAGTATTATATATAACATTACCTAAAAAAGGATCTGGAAAATCTAGTGATAATATAATTCCTATCGAATAATTGGTAATAGATTAAAATAATGACAGTGGGAATAACTTCTCACTGTTATTATTTTTGAAGAAATATTTTAGATAATTATTCATTTTCTTTTAATAATTGATTTTTAATACTCCACAATGGTTTAGATAAATCTACGAAATATTCATGAGGTTTTTCAAAACGTAAAACTTCATCCCATAAAGTATTTATTTGTTGCTCACAATAATTTTTAATTTCATCAATAGGTGGACTTTGATAAACAGGTTTTCCTTTATCAAATAATTTAACTAATAATTTTTCTGCACGGAAATTTGTCAAAGTTTTTCTTTTCCAAGTATATAATGGGTGAAATATTTCATAAGGCTTTGTATCATCAATTATTTCATCAGCTAATGTAACTACATCTGTAATAGCTTTACCTGAATCTCTATCAAATAGTCTATATACTTGTTTAAATCCAGGTGTAGTAATTTTTTCCACATTTTCACTTACCTTTATTTTAGGTATTATCTTATTGTTTTTTTCAGTAGCTACAAGTTTGTAAACTCCACCAAATACAGGCTCTGATCTAGCAGTAATAAGTCTTTCACCTACTCCAAAGGAATCAATTTTTGCTCCTTGATTGAGAAGGTCTCTTATTACATATTCATCCAAGCTACTAGAAGCTACTATAGGACAATCTTCAAAACCTGCTTTATCTAGCATTTTTCTCGCTTCTTTTGATAAATAGCTAATATCTCCACTGTCTATCCTAATACCTTTAGGTCTAAAGCCTTTAGGTACAACGATTTCATTAAAGGTCTTAATAGCATTAGGAATGCCAGATTTTAATACATTGTAAGTATCTACTAAAAGTACGCAATTGTCAGGATACAATTCTGCATAAGCTTTGAAAGCTTCTAATTCAGTAGGGAACATTTGTATCCAACTATGAGCCATAGTACCTAATGCTGGAATATCAAAATCTCTGTCTGTGATTGTACATGCAGTACCAATGCAGCCTCCTATATAGGCTGCTCTAGCTCCTAATATAGCTCCTTCATATCCTTGGGCTCTTCTTGAACCAAATTCCATTATAGGCCTTCCTTGAGCGGCTCTGACAATTCTATTGGCTTTAGTAGCAATTAAGCTTTGATGATTAATTGTGAGTAGTATCATAGTTTCAATAATTTGTGCTTGTATTATTGGACCACGAACTACAACTATTGGTTCTCTTGGAAAAATTGGAGTACCTTCTGGAATAGCCCATACATCACATTGAAATTCAAAGTTTTTTAAATAATTTAAAAAATCTTCGCTAAATATTCCTTTACTTCTAAAATACTCTATATCGTCTTCATCAAATCGTATATTTTTCAAATATTCAATAAGTTGTTCTACTCCGGCCATTATAGCAAAACCGCCATCATCTGGTATATTTCTAAAAAACATATCAAAATAAGCTACTTGATCTTTCATATTATTTTCTAAGTAGCCATTAGCCATTGTGAATTCATAAAAATCGGCAAGCATTGTTAGATTCTTTTTATCTTTCCAATCTAAATTGGTCATTGTAAAATCTCCTTTATATTCTATGTTACTATAGATTATATTCTTTAAATGAAAAAAATTCAACTATAAATAAAGGTAAATTGGGCAAAATGTCATTAAATGACACTTTGCCCAATGTTTAAGAGATTTTTGCTAAAACTTTTCTTCCTTTTTTTGTAATGATAAAAGATTTAATTGGATTAAGATTACAGCTTTTTATAGAACAAGTTTTACATTTTAAATTACATTTTTGGTTAATAACATGATTTTCAATATATCCCATTCTCATTAACTGGCTAAGTCCTTCTTCTATCATATCTTCACTAGTATTTAATTTATTAGCTAGTGATTTTTTAGAAAATGTAGGAGAATTATTTAATTCTTTTAAAAGGTCTACCAGCATAATATATCACCCCTATTAACTAAATCCCAGTAATGTACCAACTTGATAAATCAATATAGCAGAAATCCAACCTATTAAGAAAGTATATATGGCTACAAATATAGTCCATTTATTTGAATTAGTCTCTCTTTTTATTGTCCCTAAAGTTGCAGCACAAGGTGTATATAGTAAAGTCATAACCATAAAAGAAAGAGCACTAAGAGGAGTAAAAGCTTGTTGTAAAGCTGTAACAAGTTTTGTTCCACTATCTACACCGGCATGTACCATTCCCAAGGTAGCAACTACTGCTTCTTTTGCAACTATTCCAGCAAATAAACCTACTGCTGCCTCCCAATTTCCAAAACCTGCAGGTTTGAAGATGGGTGAAATAAATGTTCCTATTTTTCCTAATATACTTTCTTGACTATAAGGTTCTACTCCCATAGGTAGAACAGCTAATATCCAAAGCAATGTAACTACTCCAAATATTACAGTTCCTGCTCTCTTTATAAAAGAAGATACTTTTTCCCACGCATTACGCATAACACCTTTAAAAGTAGGCATTCTATAAGGAGGAAGTTCCATTATAAAATAAGATGGTTCATCTTTAAATAAAGTTTTACTAAATAATTTACCCATAATTAAGGCAATAATTATACCTAAAGCATAAAGTAAAAACAATACCAATCCTCCATGTCCTGGGAAAAAAGCAGCAATGAACATTAAATAAATAGGAAGCTTTGCTCCACAAGACATAAAAGGAATAATAAAAATAGCAATCATTCTATCTTTTTTATTTTCCAAAGTTCTAGTAGACATTATTCCAGGTACATTACAGCCAAAACCTACGAGCATAGATACAAAGGTTTTCCCATGAAGTCCTATAGCTCTCATCATTCCATCCATGATATAAGCAGCTCGTGCCATATAACCACTATCTTCTAGTATTCCCATAAATATATACATAACAAATATTAAAGGTATAAATTCAAGTACAGCACCAACACCATTAAACAAACCTTCAGAAATAAAAGCAGTAAGCCAAGAAGGTGCATTGGCATTTATTAAGGCCGATTTTACAATTGTTCCTAAATTTTCAATACCATTTGATACCAATTCACCTAATAAATCTTCACCAATAGTAAAAGTAACTTGAAACATAAGAAACATTATAATAGCAAAAATAGGGATACCAAACCATTTATTAGTTAAAACCTTGTCAATTTTATCTGAAGTTGTTTCTTCAGCTATATCAGGTTTTGTAACGGCTTCATTTACAATATTACTTATAAACTCATATCTTTTATCTATAATAGTGAGTTCTGGTTCTAATGAAACTGCAGTGATATTCTTTACACTATTATCTACTAATTTTGAAATATTATGGTTTTCATCTATTTTTATTGCATTACAAATGTACGGATCTTTTTCTAATAGTTTTACAGCTAACCAATCAGCAGGATATTGTGATACAGGGTATTCTTCTTCTAATGCATTTTTCAAAGTATCTATCTCTTTATCAATATATTCACCATAACTAATATTGGTTTTATTATTATTTTCTGTTTCAATAAATTGTATAGATTTTTTAATTAAATTTTCAATTCCTTTTTCTTTAGAAGCAATTGTTTCTATAACAGGAGCTCCTAATTTTTTTGAGAGCTTGTCAACATCTATATTAATATTCATTTTTTTTGCTTCATCCATCATATTTAAGGCTACTACAACTTTTATTCCCATTTCTAAAAGTTGAGTAGTTAGGTAGAGATTTCTTTCAATATTTGTAGCATCTACTACATTAATAACCACATCAGGGTTTTCATTAATAATAAAATCTCTTGCAACAACTTCATCTTCTGAATGAGCACCTAAACTATAAGTTCCAGGTAAATCTACTATATTATATTCTTTTCCATTATAAATTAATTTTCCTTCTTTTTTTTCTACTGTAACTCCAGGCCAATTCCCAACATGTTGATTTGTACCAGTTAAGGCATTAAAGACTGTGGTTTTACCACTGTTGGGATTGCCAGCTAAAGCAATAACATTCAATTTGAGACCTCCTATCAATTGGAAAATATTATTAATATGAAATTAAAAATTAATTAGCATACTGATTTATAACCATTATTTTTTGAGCTACACCTCTTCCAAGGGCTATCTTACTGCCATATAAGGATACAATTAAAGGGCCAACATCATTTTTTAATACTTTTACTTCAGTACCTTTATGAAAACCCATTTCATATAATCTTTTAGATACATTTTTTCCGCCATTTATATTTTCTATAGTACCTTTTTCACCTTTAGAAAAAGAACTTAATGGTATACTATTCATAAAAATTCCCCCTTTTGCTAAATAATTATAGGATTAAATGAAAATGTGAGAATTGGTAATTATATTCTTAACGATAACGATTATCAATTTCATATGCCTAATTATATAATAATATATTTTTGAATATAAAGCAATAGTTAACAGAATAAAAGTCAGCAATAATGAAATATATCTATTTATTTTTATTAAGATATTAAGAGAAATATAAAAAATTAGTATAAATTAGAAAAAAGACTTTACAAATTTTGAAAATAGGTGTTATACTTAAAAGAGCACACCTCACATGAGGTGGGGTATTTAAATAAGGAGTTGATATTGTATATGAAAAAGATCAATATAAGTATTTTAGGCATGAATTGTGCTGCTTGTTCTGCAAGAATAGAGAAAGCTCTTATTGATAAAGAAGGAATAAAATTTGTATCTGCTAATCTTGTAGGACAAAAAGTTACAATAGAATATGAACCTGAAAATATTAATATAAATGAAATAATAGACATAATAGAAAATGTTGGTTATGAAGTTGTTATAGAAAATATAACTATATTAGTAGAAGGTATGAGTTGTGCTGCTTGTTCTGCAAGAGTTGAAAGGGCATTGAGCAAAGTAGATGGTGTAATAGATGTTAATGTGAATTTAGCAACTAATAAAGCAAATATATCTATTTTTAAAGGTAGTGTAGGAACTGATGAATTGATAAAAACAGTAGAGAAAGCAGGTTATGGTGCGAAAATAGAAATAAAACCTAATATAGATAAAGAAAAAAAGATTAGAGATAAAGAAATAAAATCTTTAGAGACTTCTTTTATTATTTCAGCAATTCTAAGTATCCCATTGTTTTCTGCAATGTTTTTTCATATGGCAGGAGTTGAAAATGTACTTACTAACGGTTATTTTCAATTAATTTTG
Organism: uncultured Clostridia bacterium; assembly: GCA_964447805.1. Taxonomy (GTDB): domain Bacteria; phylum Bacillota; class Clostridia; order Tissierellales; family DATGTQ01; genus CAYUTQ01. The sequence goes on along the minus strand of CAYUTQ010000032.1, from coordinate 15,385 downwards.
GCAACACCAGTTCAATTTATCATAGGATATAGGTTTTATAAAGGAGCATTTAGATCTTTAAAAGGTGGAGGAGCCAATATGGATGTATTAGTTTCTATGGGAACTTCGGCAGCTTATTTTTATAGTATATACAATTTGATAATAGGGAAAAAAGAATATTATTTTGAATCTTCAGCAGTAGTTATTACATTGATATTATTGGGGAAGACTTTCGAAGCAGTAGCAAAGGGCAAAACTTCTGAGGCCATTAAAAAATTAATGGGATTACAACCTAAGGTTGCTAGAATATTAATAGATGGAATAGAAAAGGATATACCTATAGAAAAAGTAAAAGAGGGAGATATAGTCTTAGTAAGACCAGGAGAAAAAATACCTGTTGATGGTATTATAATTGAAGGTAATTCATCAGTGGATGAGTCTATGATTAGTGGTGAGAGTATTCCAGTAGATAAAAAAACAGGAGATGAAGTAATAGGTGCTACAATAAACAAATTTGGTACTTTTAAATTTAAGACCACTAAGGTAGGTAAGAATACTGTTTTGGCTCAAATTATAAAATTAGTAGAAGATGCACAAGGTTCTAAGGCTCCAGTTCAAAGATTAGCAGATAAAATATCTGGAGTGTTTGTACCTACAGTTGTAGTTATAGCTATAATTACTTTTTTACTATGGTATTTTATAGGTGGAGATTTTTCAAAGGCTTTAATTAATGCTGTGTCAGTCTTAGTCATTGCTTGTCCTTGTGCATTAGGTTTAGCTACCCCTACAGCTATAATGGTAGGCACTGGGAATGGGGCCGAAAAGGGTATATTGATAAAAAGTGGTGAATATCTAGAAAAAGCTCATGAATTAGATACTATTGTACTAGATAAAACAGGGACTATAACTAAAGGTGAACCAGAAGTTACAAATATTGTAGCTTTTGAAAAAAAAGAAGATGAAATTTTACAAATAGCTGCTTCAGGAGAACAAAATTCAGAACATCCTTTAGGAAAAGCAATAGTAGGAAAAGCTAAAGAAAAAGGAATGGAATTGTTGAAATCAGAAGAGTTTTTAGCTATACCGGGAAAAGGCATTAGAACAATTATTGATGGAAAAGAAATTTATATAGGTAATAGAAAACTTATGTATGATATAGCAATTTCAACAAAAGAAATAGAAAAAGAGTTGCTTGGATTAGAAGAAGAAGGCAGCACTGCTATGATAATTACAATAGACAAAAAAATATCTGGAATAATTGGTGTTGCAGATCAAGTAAAAGAAAATTCAAAAGCAGCTATAGATGAAATAAAAAAAATGGATATTGATATATATATGATTACAGGAGATAATGAAAGAACTGCAAAAGCTATAGGAAAAAAAGTTGGCATTACCAAGGTGTTAGCAGAAGTACTTCCAGAATATAAAGCAGAAGTTATTGAAAAAATAAAGAAAGATGGGAAAAAGGTTGGAATGGTAGGAGATGGGATCAATGATGCTCCAGCATTAGTGGCAGCAGATGTGGGTTTTGCTATAGGTACAGGGACAGATGTGGCAATGGAAGCTTCAGATATTACTCTTATGAGAGGAGATTTACAAGGAATTGTTACAGCTATAAGATTAAGTCATAAAACCATGAGAACTATTAAGCAAAATTTATTTTGGGCATTTGCATATAATACCATAGGAATACCTTTTGCTGCATTGGGTTTTTTGAACCCTATGATAGGAGGGGCAGCTATGGCTTTTAGTTCTGTTTCTGTAGTATCTAATTCCCTTAGATTGAGAAAATTTAAATAGAAAAAGGAGAGAATTTTTATGAAGAAAACTATTATTATTGATGGAATGTCTTGTAAACATTGTGTTGTAGCAGTAGAAAGGGCTCTAGAAGAGTTAGAAAATGTATCAAAAGTGAAAGTGTATTTAGATGACAAGAAAGCAGAAGTTTATGGAGAAAATTTAGATGATTTATTATTGAAAGAAGCTGTAGATGAAGCAGGTTATAAAGTAATAGAAATTAGGTGATTTAGATGATGAATGAAGAAAAAAAGAAGGCATTAAATTTGTTAAAAACTGCTAGAGGACAAATTGATGGAATAATAAAAATGATTGAAGATGACAGATATTGTGTAGATATATCGAAACAAATATTATCTTCTATAGGGCTTTTAAAAAAAGCAAATACCAATATATTAGATCAACATATTAAAAATTGTGTTCAAAATGCTATTCTTCATGGTGAAGGAGAGGAAAAAATAGATGAGGTGATAAATATAATAGATAAGTATATGAAATAATAATTGTGGACAAGTTTGTTTTAAAGTGGGAAAACCCCTATAAAATGTGGATAACTATAAAAAACATTTGTTTATTGTGGATAGTTTTGGATATTATAGATATAGTATATTTAATTTTTGTTAAGGGAGATAATAATATGAATGAAAAAACAATTGTATTGGCATTAGGTGGGAATGCATTACAAAAAAACACAGAAGATATTTCTGCTAAAACTCAATTAGAAATGGCAAAGAAAACAGCTAATACTATAGTAGATTTAATAGAAATAGGATATAAAATTGCCATAGTTCATGGTAATGGGCCACAGGTAGGTCAAATATTTTCTACTTATGAACAAGTAACTAATGTACCGACTATGCCATTTCCTGAATGTGGTGCTATGAGTCAAGGTTATATTGGTTATCATCTTCAACAGGCAATAGGAGAGGAGATGAAAAATAGAAATATTCAAAAAAATGTAGTATCGATAATTACTCAAGTAGTAGTAGATAAAGATGATATGGCTTTTTCAAATCCAACTAAACCTATAGGTTCTTTTTTTCCAGAAGAGAAGGCTAAAGAATTAGAAATGACAAAAGGTTATATAATGAAAGAAGATTCAGGTAGAGGCTTTAGACGAGTAGTTCCTTCTCCAAAACCTATTGATATTGTGGAAGGTTCTACAATTAAGTACCTTGTAGATACTGATCATATAGTTATTGGAGCTGGAGGTGGTGGAGTTCCAGTGACAGTAGATGACAATGGAGTATTAAAAGGCATAGCTGCAGTTATAGATAAAGATTTAGCAGCGGAAAAATTAAGTGAAATACTAAGTGCAGATGTTTTTATAATACTTACAGCTGTAGAAAAAGTTTATTTAAATTTTAATAAGCCAAATGAAAAATCTTTAGATATAATGACAAGTGAAGAAGGAGAGAAGTTTATTGAGGAAGGTCATTTTGCCCCTGGTTCTATGTTACCTAAAATTCAGGCAGCATTAAAATTTGTTAGATATAATCCTAATGGAAAAGTAATTATAACTTCTATTGATAAAGCAAAGGAAGCTATAGAAGGGAAAACAGGTACGATAGTTATAAATTAAAAAAGAGACTTTGATAAATAGTGTGCATCCCAAAAGTTAATTTGTTTTTAACTTTTAGGGTGCATATTATATTAGGATGTCCTATTTAAAATTTATAAAATATAGACTAATATAAATTTAATAAAGTTTTAAGGGAAAAGCATTTAGAAGATATTGTAAAATATTCATGACAATGGTATAATAAAATCAAAAAGTTGGTGAAAAAATGAGAAATGCAATACAACATAAACATGATGCCATGTTTAAAGAAGTATTTAGCCAAAAGAGAATAGCAAAAGATTTTATAGAGAATAATATACCTAAAGAAGCATTAGATATAATTGATATGGAAAGTTTAAAACTTAAGAAAGATACATTTATAAACGAAGAATTAAAGGAAAAATTTTCAGATTTAATATATGAAGTAAAAATAAATAATAAAGATGCATATATAAGCTTTCTTTTAGAGCATAAGTCTTATAGAGATAAAATGACAATATTTCAATTAAGCAAATATATTTTGGAATCTTGGATGACAATAGTACAAAAAGAAAACAAACAAGAATTACCATTGATTATACCTATGTTAATTTATCATGGAAAAGAAAAATGGAATATAAAAACAGATTTAAGAGATATGATTCCAGGATTTGAAGAGTTACCAGAATATTTTAAGAAAAGAGTACCAGTATTTAAGTATAATTTTTTCAATATAGGAGAATATGAGGAAAGTGATTTTGAGAAATTAACTAGATTAACGGAAATGATGATAAATGCATTTAAATATGCATTTGAAGATGATTTAGAGATAGTTTTAAAAGCTTATTTACTTTCATTAGAAAAAGCAAAAGATGAAGAACCATTAGAAACCTTAATATATTATGGAGAAATATATTTAAAGTATATAGAGCTTACAAATGATAATATAAAAGAAGAAGATATTATAGAGCAGATAAAAAAATTAGATGGGAAGGGGGCTGTTACTATGAGTATACTAGAAAAAAGAGAAGAAATAGGAATGCAAAAAGGAATGCAAAAAGGAATACAAAAAGGAATACAAAAAGGGATACAGGACGAAAAAATCAAGATAGCTAGAAATCTTTTAAAAGAAGGTGCAGAAGTATCTCTAATAGTAAAATCTACAGGGCTTTCCAAATCTGAAGTAGAGAAGTTAAAAGATAATTAAAATATAAATATGTTAAAGTAGATATTGACAATGAAAAGAGTTTTATTATTAGAAAGAGTGTTTTATTAAACTTACAGCACATAAATTATTTTATAGTTTCATAAAAATGCTCTTTTCTGGCAAATTAATAAACAAAGCCAGAAAAGAGTATTTATTTTTATTTAGAAACAAATTATTATATGCTATCTAAAATATAAATTATTGTTATCAGCATCAATTACTACTTTATCTTTATCCATTATACTACCCTTAATAATACCTCTACCTAATTCAGTTTCTAAAGTTTTTTGTAAGAATCGTTTTACAGGTCTTGCTCCATATTGACTAGAATAAGATCTATCTAATATAAAATCTTTAGCTTTATCAGTAAGATTAATAGTTATTTCTCTATTTTTTAGTCGTTCTTCTATTCCTTTTACTTGTAAGTCTATTATTTTATATATTTCTTCTTTTCCAAGAGGTTTAAACATAACTATTTCGTCAATACGGTTCAAAAATTCGGGACGAAAAGTTTTTTGCATCTCTTCTCTTACTTTTTCTTTTGTTTTTTCATCTATAGTTCCGTTTTTATCTATATTTTCAAGTAAATAGTTTGAACCTAAATTAGAGGTCATAATAATAACAGTATGTCTAAAATCTACAGTTCTACCTTGATTGTCTGTAAGCCTACCATCGTCTAAAACTTGAAGTAATATATTAAAAATATCAGGATGAGCTTTTTCTATTTCATCAAATAGTATCACAGAATAAGGTTTTCTTCTAACAGCCTCTGTTAATTGTCCTCCTTCATCGTAACCGACATATCCAGGAGGAGCTCCAATAAGCCTTGATACAGAAAATTTTTCCATATATTCACTCATATCTATTCTAATCATATTTCTTTCATCATCAAAAAGGGCTTCGGTCAAAGTTTTGGCCAATTCTGTTTTCCCTACTCCAGTTGGGCCTAAAAATATAAAAGATCCTACTGGTCGTCCTAAAGGCTTAAGTCCTGCTCTAGCACGAATAATGGCATCTGATACACTTTGTACTGCTTCATTTTGTCCAACAACTCTTTTATGAAGAGTTTTATCTAAATTAAGAAGTTTTTCTCTTTCACTTTTTACAAGTTTTGTAACAGGAATACCAGTCCATTTTGAAACGACTTGTGCAATTTCTTCTTCTGTGACTTCTTCTTTAAGCATTCTGTCTTCTTTTTCGTTCAATGTTTTGGCTTGTTCTAGTTCTTTTTGTAAAGAGGGTAATTTTCCATATTTTAATTCAGATAATTTTTCTAAATTGTAACTCCTTTCTGCTTCTTCTATTTCTCTTTTAGTTTTATCTATTTCTTCTTTTATTTCTTTTACTTTTTTAATGTTCTTTTTTTCTTCTGCCCACTGGGCTCTTTTTATATCATATATTTCTTTATTGTTAGAAAGTTCCTTTTCTAATTTTTCTAGTCTTTTTTGAGAATTTTCATCGGTTTCTTTTTTCAATGCCTCTCTTTCAATTTCTAGTTGCATTATTTTTCTTCTTATCTCATCTAGTTCTACGGGCATACTATCTATTTCTGTTCGTATCATGGCTGAAGCTTCATCCATTAAATCAATAGCCTTGTCAGGTAAGAATCTATCACTAATGTATTTATCAGACAAAGTAGCACAGGAAATTACTGCACTATCTGAAATACGAATTCCATGATGAATTTCATATTTTTCTTTAATCCCTCTTAATATGGCAATAGTATCTTCCACATTAGGTTCTGTTACTAACACTTTTTGAAATCGTCTTTCTAGTGCTGCATCTTTTTCAATATATTGCCTATATTCATCTAAAGTAGTTGCACCTATACAATGCAATTCTCCTCTAGCCAACAGGGGTTTTAATATATTAGAAGCATCCATTGAGCCTTCTGTCTTACCTGCTCCAACTATATTATGGATTTCATCTATAAACATAATAATTTGGCCATCAGATTTTTCTATTTCTTTAAGAACTGCTTTAAGTCTCTCTTCAAATTCTCCTCTATATTTTGCACCTGCAATTAAAGCTCCCATATCTAATGAAAAAATAGTTTTATTTTTTAATCCTTCTGGGACATCACCATTTACTATTCGTTGAGCCAATCCTTCAGCTATAGCCGTTTTTCCTACTCCTGGTTCTCCAATAAGAACTGGATTATTTTTAGTTCTTCTTGAAAGAATTCTAATAACATTTCTTATTTCATCATCTCTACCAATAACTGGATCTAGTTTTCCTTTTCTCGCTTCTTCTACTAAATTTCTACCAAATCTTTTTAAAGGATTGTAAGTAGCTTCTGGATTGTCAGATGTTATATTTTGATTACCTCTTATTTTATTTAAAGCCTTTATAAATCTTTGTAAGTTAATATTGTATCTTTTAAATATTTCTTTAGACTTAGTTCCCTTTTCTTTAAGTAAAGCTATATATAAATGTTCTACACCTACATATTCATCACCGAATTTTTTTGCTTCTTCTTCTGATTTTAAAAGTATTTTTGTAAATAATCTACTACTATATAATGAATTGGAACCATTTCCATATTGTTTTGGAAGGTTGTTTACTGCTGTTTCTACATCTTTCACCATTGCATCTATATTTTCTCCCATATAGTGTATAAGTTTAGGAATTAAGCCATTTTCTTGTTTGAGTAGAGCTAAATGGAGATGTAATTCTTCTAGTTGAGGATTTTCATGCAATATGGCTAAATTTTGTGCATTTTGTATAGCTTCTTGACTTTTTTGAGTAAACTTTTCAAAATTCATATTTTTACCTCCTTTATCTTGAATTATATGTGGATAAATTTTGTAACTGTTTATAAATTTCTTCTTCTTCTTTAGTTAATGTAGTTGGGTTAACTATATTTACTGTAATGTACAAATCTCCAAGATTACCATTCATGTCTCTATAACCTTTTCTAGGAATTCTAATTTTCTTTCCACCTTGGAAATTTTTAGGAACATTAACTTTAATTTTACCTGAAAGTGTTTCAACTAATACTTTAGTTCCAAAGTAAGCTTCCCATGGAAGTAAGTTAACTTTAGTATTTATATCTAAACCTTCTAATTGGAATTTTTCATTTTGGTTAATGTTTACCTTTAAGTATATATATCCATTTAAACCTACTTTACTACCATTTATTTTAATTTTTTTACCAGGTATTATTCCTTTAGGAATTTTAACAGATATGGTTTTAGTTCCACTTCCAGTTCTGAGAGGAATTTTTTTAATAGTTCCACTATAAGCCTCTTTTAATGTAATATATATTTCAGTTTCAAAATCTTGTTTAGGTTTTTTGTAAGTAAAATTTCTATTGTTTCCAAATAAATCACTATTATTAAAATGGTCTTCTCCAAAAAACATTTTAAAGAAATCACTAAAGCCATCGAAATTTTCGTGTCCATCAAAGGTATAGGTGAATCCTTTTCCAAAATTGTCGAAACCAAATTGAGATGGATCAAAATGTTCACCATTAGTAAAATTATATCCTTTTCCTAGAGCATCGTAGTGTTGCCTTTTCTCTTTATTTCCTAAGACTTCATAAGCTTCATTTATATCTTTAAGTTTTTCTTGAGCATTTTTGTCTCCAGGATTTAAATCAGGATGATATTTTTTAGCAAGTTTTCTATAGGCTTTTTTTATGTCATCTTGAGTTGCATTTTTGTCTATTCCTAAAATTTGATAATAGTCTTTGTACTCCATATTCTCACCATCCTTTAAATAGAAAATCAATCTTGACCTTCTTTGACCTTTAAATTAATTATATACATATTTTAAGAAAAAATCAATATCATTATTTACATAAAAATAAAAGTTTTAGTATCAAGCTTGATACTAAAACTTTCATTATAATTTTCCTGATTTCAATATAGATACTAATAACCAAAATCCAGCAATAGCTGCACCTAGATAACCTACTAATCCTATAATTGATACTCCATATATTTTTATTCCTATATTTGCAGTCATAGCTAGAGAAGAACTAACAACTAAGGCGGCTACTACTATAGCAAAAACTAATCTATTGACCATTTTATTTAGTTCATTAATATTTTTATCCATATTTGTTAGTTGTAAATTTAATTTTAATCTACCTTCTGTGATTTGTTTTATAAGTTCTAAGACTTTTGTAGATATTTCTAAATTGGATTTGGTAACAGTATAAAGATATTTTATTCCATCTATTAAGTTCATATTGCTAAGTTTTTTTTCTATTAAATGATTTTGTACATATGGAAGAGCTACATCCATTATACTTATTTCCTTATCTAATTTTATTACAATTCCTTGTAAAGTCATTAAACCCTTGACTAAGAGAGTGACATCTTTTGGCATATGTATATTGTTTTCTTTGCAAACTTGAAATATTTCTTCCATCATTTGAGGTAGATCAAAGTCATGGATAGATTCCTCTATATATTGTTCATACATATTTTCTATATCAGAACGAAGATTTTTTACATTGACATTACCTTTTTTAGTACCTATTTTTAGAATGGTTCGAGTCATAGCATTTAAATCTCTTGAGGCAACTGCATCTAAAAGTTCGTTAAATTTCTTTTTTAAACTGGAATCTAAATTGCCCATAAGTCCAAAGTCAATAAAGCCAATTTTATTATTGTGAATTAAAATGTTTCCAGGATGAGGATCTGCATGAAAAAATCCATCTTCAAGTATTTGTTTTAAATAATTATAAATGAGTTTTTTGGCCATATCATTGAGATCATAACCTTCAGATTGTAATTTTTCTATTTGATCAATTTTGATGCCTTTTATATAATCCATTACTAATACTTTTTTAGTACAATAATCTTTATAAACTTTTGGACAAACCAAGAATTTTATATCTTTATTATTTTCATTAAAGTGAATTATATTTTCCATTTCATTTATAAAATCTAGTTCTTTTTCTGCAGCTATATACAATTCTTCTATGGCATCTTCTACATTAATAAAACTTCCAGGAGTTGTAAATTTAATAAAAGGTGATAGACGTTTTAGAATAGCAATATCTGACATCATTTTTTCTTTGACAAAAGGCCTTTGAACTTTTATGATTACTTGTTCTCCTGTAGGTAGTTTTGCTAAGTAAACCTCAGCTAATGAAGCAGAAGCAATAGGTTTTTTTTCAAAATAAGGGAATAAATCTTCTAAATTAGTCCCTAATTCCTTTTCGATTATTTTTTTCATTGTTTCAAATTTTTCTGGCGTTACATTATTTTGAAGTTTTTCTAATTCATAAATATATTCAGCAGAAATTATATCAGGTCTGGTAGAGAGTATTTGTCCTAATTTAATAAAAGTAGGACCTAGTTCTTCCAAAGCTAATCTAAAAGATTTAGGATCTCCTATTCCATTTTTTAAGCCATGTTTAATAGCTACAGCTATTATTTCTTTTAATCTTTTTTTTGTATAATTATTTTCCATGTTCAAAAAAATACCTTGATTTAAATCAAGGTATTTTTTAACCTCCCTACTATTTATTTTGTTCTAAATTATCTAATCTAGTTTTAATATCTTTAATATCTTTTGCTATTTGTTTAATTTGTGGATTTACAGTGGTGGATTGTTGTTTTTCTTTGTTTTCATCTAATACTTTTTTTAATTCTTCATTTAATTCTTTACCTTGATTAACAGTTAATTCACCTTTTTTAACGAGTACATCAACCATATTTTCTGCTTTTTCATAAGTATAAGCCATACTTCCTATTCCTGCTAATATAATATTTTTTAAATTAGTATCCATGGTCTATCTACCTCCTTATACATATTATGGGATCACTACACAATTTATTATAGCCTTTGTTAAATAATATTATTATTTTATGTTAAAATATCCAAGAGTAAACCCTTTATATCATCTAATCTTTTTAAAATTCTAATTCTATTTTTTTCAATATTAATAAAATCTTTAGTTAAATCATCTAATTCTTTATCTACTTGTTTTACTAATGAATATACTTTATGTCGACCTCTTCTATCTAATGAATTTTCTTTATAGAAGACATGCGAATTGTTTACTGTAACATCTAAAAAATTTTTTACTAAATTTTTATATTCAATTAAATCTTCAATAAATAATCTATCTTGAAGGTTTTCCCTTTTACATTCAATTTTATCATAAATAACTTGTAATGTTTCTCTAATTTTTTCTTGTTGAATATTTTCAAGCTTTTCTTTAAAAATTTTATTAACTATTTTTTTGTTATTAGTATGGGTTTTATTTATTCTTGAGGTCATAGGCTCTGTACCTACTCTTTCAATTCTTGGCAAGGAAATCACTCCTTCTATATTATCTATTATATATTATCGGCAGAGAATAAGAAAGAAATAGTTTCTATTTAAAGAAAAATGTATAAATGTCGATAAAAATAATGACAATGAAAAGGGAGATAACTATGGAGATTGTGAAAATAAGTGGAAAAGAAAAAATAACAGAAGCTTATAGTATGAGACCAACATTACCTTATGATATTGAAGGAGTGTTATTAGAAAAAGAGGGCAAGAGTGTAAAAGTAGAGTCAGAAGTAGATTCAAAAAATATTGTTTATTCTTTAAGATTGAAAGAAGAAATAGAAAATGAAATAGGAGATAAAGTATATATTGAAAAAGAAAATATAGTTGGAAGTAAAGTAGAAATGGAAGAAAATAGTGAAAATGAAGATGAAGAAGAAATAAGAAAAGTAGAACAAATTGTAGAAAAAATAGGGTTAGAGCAGAATGAAGAAAATATAAATGCTGCAAGGGTATTAAATAATAACGATATTCCAGTTACAGAAGAAAATATAAATACTTTTTTGTTATCAAAAAAATATTTAAAAGAAATAGTAAATAATATTGATTATGATTCTGCTACTAAATTATTAAAATCAGATATAGATTTAGAAGAAGAATCTCTTCAAAGAATAGTTCAATCTATTAGGAAGGTAAATGAGGAAAAGAAAAAAGGGAAACTTTCGTATAAGGATGCAGAAAAAATAGCCACTAAAATTTATGGCAGGAAAATGGGGAAAGATATATACGATAGTATTATAGCCCTTCATAAAGAAGGTATGGAAATAACTAAAGAAAATATTGAAAAAATAAAAAATATTATACATAAGCTTCATGATTTAAAGCATACAGATAATTGTGTCTATATAAAATTATTTAAAGAAGAACTTTCTCCCAATATAGAAAATTTATATAAAATAAAATATTCTTATACAGAAAAAGATATGGATTTAAATTTAGTTGCAAATATTTATGAGAAGTTTACAGTACAAGAAGAAAATTCAATAAAAGATTTAGAAAATATTTTGATAAAATTAGAATTAGAAAATAATGATGAAAATGTACTACTTCTTAATCAATTTATTATTTATGGATTAGATATTAAAAAAGAAAATTTTGAAAAAATATTTGAAATGAAAGAAAATTTGAAAGAATTAACAGAAACATTAAACGAAGAAAATGTATCAACACTTTTAAAAGAAAATATAGATCCTGAAAAAGAAAATATTGATAAATTATTATTGAAACTAGAAGAGTTAGAAAATGGTAGTAGTATAGATATTCAACAAAAGGATATAGAAAAAGCATTAAATAAATTAAAAACTTTAGAAAGAATAGAGGATAAAGATTTAATACTTTTATTAAAAAGTGGAAAAGATTTTAAATTGGAAACTTTAAAAGAAATTCATTTAACTGATTTTATTTCTAAAAATAATATTACAATAGAAAAAATTGTTACAATATCGAATATATTCAATGCTTTAGAAAATTTAGATACTAATACTATTAATTTTGCTGCAAGACGTTTTTCAACTATTACATTAAATAATTTATATGAAAGTCATATGGAGCTTATAGATATAGAGGAGCCAGTTGTTCCAGTAGAGGTGGAAGAAGTAAATTTAATTAGGCAAGAATATTTGAAAGTGAAAAATAGTTTAACTGTAAATTTAGTAAAACAGAGTGTAGAAGAAGGTTTAGATATAGAGTATATGCCATTAGTAGAATTAAATCATTATGTAGATAAAAAAACAAATAAATACAAAAAAGTAGAGAATCTAATAAAAAACATAGAACATTTAAGAGGAATGGAAGAAGAATTAATTCCAATTGCAATGAAAAATCAAATTAATATGTCTTTAAAAGAATTAGAAAGAATATATATGTTCAATAGAAATAGAAAGGGAATTGATACATTAATTAACCAATTGATAAAGGAAGGTAAGTTTATACCACATGGGGAAATGAAGGATGTTATTGAAAAAATAGAAAAAAAATCCAAAGATCTTTCTAAATCTATTAAAAAATCAGATAATAGAACTAAAGAATTGTACAAAGACTTGATAAAGGGTTTTTTAGATTTAGAAAACTCTTTTAGTTCTAAAAAGGAGAAAAAATATAAGGATTTAATTGATGAAATGAATAATTCACTGAGGTCAATAAATACAATATCAGAAAATGATTTAGTTTTTCAGTTTCCTATATATATGAATGGAGATTTTGAAAATTTACAAGTAATTATTCCTAATTTTGAAAATTCATTAGATAAGAATCATATGAATTTTTATTTAAATATTAATACTTCTAATTTGGGAAATGTGAAATTTCATTTAGAAGTGTTAGATAGAGATGTTTATATAGCATTTGAAGTAAAGGATGAAAAATATTTGTTAGATGAGAAATATTTATTAGAAAAAAAGTTTGATAAGATAGGATATAATCTTAAAAGCTTTTTACCAAAAGAGAAAAAGAAATTACAACAAGATAATTCTTTGAAAAAGATAGACATGAAGGTGTAATATTTATGAAAATTAGATTGAAAACTAAGGAAGAAATAAAAGAAGCTTATGAGAAAGAACCTATAAAAAATAAAATTGATTTAAAGGAAGAAATTAAAATAGATTGTATAGATAGAGTACCTAATGAATTGTTTTTGGTACTATCAGAAACTTTAGCTTTTATAGAAGAAACAAATAATAAGGAGGTCAAAAAATGAGAATTAATAATAATATACCTGCTTTAAATACTCACAGATTATTGAACAGAAATGCTAATGGTTTAGAAAAAACTTTAGAAAAGTTATCATCAGGCAAAAGGATAAATAGAGCTGCTGATGATGCGGCAGGTCTGGCTATATCTCAAAAAATGAAGGCACAAATAAGAGGATTAAAACAAGCTTCTAGGAATGCACTAGATGGAGTATCTCTTATACAAACAGCAGAAGGAGCATTAAATGAAGTTCATGAGGTACTTCAAAGAATGAGAGAACTTTGTGTCCAAGGGTCTAATGGTGTATATGAAAAAGAAGATTTAGATGCAATAGGAGATGAAATATATCAGCTTACAGAATTAATTGAAGATATTTCTGGAAATACAGAGTTTAATGGTAAAAAGTTATTAAATGGGACTGAAAAGAAAATACGATTACAAATTGGTGCCCAAAAAGGACAGTATTTAGAAATTGATATGGAAGAAATAAAAACAACTACAGATGATGCTGGTATAGGAATTAAGGAATTTGTATCTGGTATAAAAGAGAATGAAAATTTAAAAAGTGAAGATTTTGAAGCTGGTATAGCTATATTTGATGAAGCTATAACAAAAATTGCCTCATATCGTTCAAGATTGGGTGCTTATCAAAATCGTTTAGAGCATACTATAAATAATTTAGACAATACAGCAGAAAATTTAACTGCATCTATGTCTAGAATAGAAGATGTGGATATGGCTTTAGAAATGTCAGAATTTACAAAGTTAAATGTATTGCAACAAGCAGGAACTGCTATGCTTGCTCAAGCTAATCAATTGCCCCAATCTGTATTACAATTATTAAGATAATGGGAGATGAAGAGAATGCTTAATAGAGAAGAAATGGGAAAACGAATAGCTAATACCAATGAAGCTGGTTTAGTAGTTATACTTTATGAAGCTTTAATAGATAATTTTCAAGATAGTATAAAAGTTATAAAGGAAAAGAACTATAAGGAATTAAATTATATAAATAATAATTCTAGAGACATACTTTCAGAGCTTATAGTGACATTACAAGGGGACTCACAAATTGCAATTGATTTAAAAAGTATATATTTATTTGTAAATAAACTTATAACAAATGGAGAAAATAATAGGGATGAATATTCATATAAAAAAGCTATAGAAATAATTACTCCTCTTTGTGAAGGTTTTATGGAACTAGAAAAAATAGAAGATCCAAAGGTTATAACTGGTATAGTTTATGGGAAAGGAAATTTAAAAAGCTATACAATAGAAGAAAATAAGACTTTTAAAGGATAAAACTATGGAAGAAAAATTCCATAGTTTTATATCTGTATAAATATGTAGCCGTGCACCTAGTTTAGACTTTCTATCCTAAACGTTACCTAGGTAGTTAGCTCGAATTAGGCACCCCTACGGCACATGAAAGGGTTCACTTACCGCTGCTTCCTCCCGGATCTGACGGAGTTCATGAATTTTCATTGCGCAGGACCCAATCGTCAACACCACTTATCTAGGGCAGACTCTAAAATAGAAAAGCCGAGACCAGGAATTCAATCCTGCTATAGCGGTTTGCAGGTTATAGGGCACCGCTACCTCCCCATCTAGCACGGCAAAATTTTTATGGCGGAGAGGGCGGGATTCGAACCCGCGAGACGATAATTCGCCCACTCGCTTTCCAGGCGAGCGCCTTCAGCCAACTCGACCACCTCTCCATGTCTTTGCCCAAATAAAAATATTTTTATTTTTTTACACTACAGAAATACATTATACACAAATATAATTGTTATGTCAACTACAATTATAATTTTAACCTTAATAAGTGATTAATTTATGATAATGTCCTATTATATCACTTTTGATTATGTCCCAAT
>CAYUTQ010000031.1:0-22780 GCA_964447805.1 uncultured Clostridia bacterium | reverse complement strand
TGTTATTATATTATAATAATGTGAATTTATAAATATACTTGATTAGGTAGAACTAAAAATTCAATGATAAGGTTTTATGATATAATAGGACAACAATACATAGTGTAATTAAAATATATATTTGGTATAATATATATATTATGATAGTGAAGGTGGAGAACATGTATAAAGCACTTTATAGGCAATATCGTCCTAAGACTTTTGATGAAGTCATGGGACAGGAGCATATTACAACAACATTAAAGAATCAAATTTTAAATGGGAACATTGGGCATGCTTATTTATTTTCAGGTACAAAGGGAACAGGAAAGACAACTACGGCAAAAATATTTGCAAGAGCTGTAAATTGTACAGACTTAGAAAATGGAAATCCATGTAATAATTGCGAAATATGTAGTGGAATATTAAACGAAAGTATTATGGATGTAATAGAAATGGATGCTGCTAGCAATAATAGTGTAGATGATGTAAGGGAACTTAGAGATAAAATACAGTATCCTCCAGCAAAAGCTAGATACAAAGTTTATATTATAGATGAAGTGCATATGCTCTCAAAGGGAGCTTTTAATGCACTTTTAAAAACTTTGGAAGAACCGCCAGAACATTTAATATTTGTATTGGCAACTACAGAGGCAGAGAGACTTCCACAAACCATATTGTCAAGATGTCAAAGATTTGATTTTAGAAGGATTACTAATAAAGATATAATTATAAACTTAAAAAAGATCTGTAATGAGTTAAATATAGATTATGAAGAGAGTGCTCTACAATTGATAGCAAGAAATTCTGAAGGCTCTATGAGAGATGCTTTAAGCCTTTTGGATCAATGTATATCTTTTGATGATGAAAAATTGACGTTAGAAAATTCATTGGAGATTTTAGGTATTACAAATCAAGATGTAGTTTTTAATATGGTTGATAATTTGAAAGAAAGAAATTTAGAGAAGTCTCTTTACATTATAGATGATATTATACAAAGTGGGAAAGATATAAATCAATTTATAAAAGATTTAATATTTCATTTTAGAAATTTGATGATTGTTAAATCTTCTGAAAATCCTTTTGAGATAATAGATATGGAAAAAGAGACTGTAGAAAGATATAAGATTCAGTCGGAAGATATATCTTTAAAATTTATTCTTAAAGCATTAGATATATTAAATGAAGGAGAAAATCAAGCAAAATGGTCAACACAACCAAGAATAATACTTGAAATGGCTATTATAAAACTGGTAAACTTAGAAGAAGAACTAACTTTGGAAGAAAGGGTCAGTCGTCTTGAAGAAGCGGTAAAAATGGGCAGTATTTCATTAACAGATAGAGAGATCAAAAAAGAACCCAAAAAAGTAGTTAAAGAAGAAAAGATAGAAAAACCAGTAAAAAAAGAACAAGAAAATATAACAAAGGATAAAATTATTGATGATGGAATAACACTTGAAATATCTAAAGTAAAAGAAGAATGGGATTTAGTATTAAGATATATAAAAGATAAAAATGTAGTAGTCCATGCTCTTCTTATAGAAGGTAGGCCTGTAGAGTGTAAGAATAATTTGTTAACTATAGGCTATAGGGAAGGCTATGGAATACACAAAGAGGCTATAGAAAGTAAACATAAGGAGTTTGTAGAGGAAATTCTGTCTAGTTATTTTAATAAAAATATTAGAGTAAAATTTGTTATGGAAGATGAAATAATCATAGAAAATGAAGACGATGACCAAGATAAGAACATACAAGAAGTAGTAGACTTCTTTGGTGAGGATTTTGTAGAAATAAAAAATAATTAGGAAAGGTGGAGAGAACATGGCAAGAGGTGGATTTCCAGGAATGGGAAATATGGCAAACATGGGAAAAATGATGAAACAAATGCAAAAAGCACAAAAACAAATGGAAGAATTACAAAATGAATTAGAAGAAAAAGAAGTAGAAGCTAGTTCAGGAGGAGGGGCAGTAACTGTTAAGGCTAATGGGAAAAAAGAAATAATTTCTATAACTATAGACAAAGATGTTGTAGATCCTGAAGATGTAGAAATGTTGGAGGATTTAGTAATGGCAGCTGTAAATGAAGCATTGAGAGAAGCTGAAGAACTTATGGCAGAAGGAATGAAAAAATTAACTGGAGGTATGAATATACCAGGTCTTTTCTAGAGAAAGGTTGATGTTAGATGGAATACTATTCTTTACCCATAGCTAATTTAATAGAACAATTTTCTAAACTTCCAGGTATAGGGAAAAAAACAGCTCAAAGGCTTAGTTTTTATATTTTAGAAATGAATACCTTTGAAGCAGAAAAGTTGGCAACTGCTATAATTGATGCAAAAGAAAAAATCAAACAATGTAGTATATGTTGTTATTTAACAGATGAAGATCCTTGTTCTATATGTAGAGATGAAAACAGAGATAAATCTACTATATGTGTAGTAGAAGGAGCAAAAGATGTAGTAGCTATGGAAAAAACAAGGGAATACAAAGGTCTCTATCATGTTCTTCATGGTGTAATATCACCTATGGATAACATAGGCCCTGATGATATAAAAATAAAGGAATTATTAAAAAGAGTTCAAGATAATAATATAAAAGAAATAATATTAGCAACTAATCCTACAGTAGAAGGAGAAGCAACAGCTATGTATCTTTCAAAACTTTTAAAACCAATGGGAATTAAAATAACGAGAATTGCTCATGGTATTCCTGTAGGTGGAGATTTAGAGTATTTTGATGAAGTTACACTTTCAAAGGCGATGGAAAATAGAAGAGAGATGTAGAGATATAAACCACATGTATAAATCAAATAAAGTTATTTCAGGAAACATGGTTTATTAGGGTCAAGGAAAGCCCTGATGGCCATGTTTTTTATTAGAGAAGAAAAGGGATATAAGGCTTGAAGCCGGTAAAGTTAATGGATTGGAAGATAAGATGGAGGGAAAAATGGAGAAGAGAAATAGATAAAACTTTCCTTAAATCTTCTCTTTCTAAATCCTCAATTTTGTAAGTACTTTATTTTCGTTTTTTGGAGTTAAAATTACAAATATAAGTACTTTACTTCAGTACGAGAAGGGTATGCAAAAGGTCCAAAGCGGGCGAGGTCTTGCGAGGAGAAGAAGCGGTTAGTAGATTCTTATATTTGTAAGCAGTATAAAAAGATTATCATAGATTATGTTGACCTTGATGGTGTAAAAGAGGAATAGATAGTACACATTAGTAGAAAAAGACGAATAAAATAATTATATAATATATAGGGAGAGTTAATATGACTCAAAGACAAAAGATGTTAAAATCATTAAATGAGAATGTCATACCATTATTAATTCAACAGAACTTTTATGGAAAATTTTCGCATTATAAGCGAAAGGGAGATAATCGAATAGAGTTACTTGTATTTATGACAAATAAGTATGGGGGATCATTTAATATTGAAATATCTACAATTTTTCCAAATTGCAAGAAAGAACTATCAAATTACTTTACCCAAGATTTTGAGACAGTTGACGATGTTACAGTATACTCGACCAACAAACGGTATAGATTAGAAGGAATGTTTGATGGCTGGTTTTATTATACTGATGTTTATAAATCAAAAGAACCTCTTACTATTTTTAGAACATTTGATTGTTACGAGTCAGTAGGAGAGCAAAAAAGTAAGAACTTTATTCCTAGTGAAAAGCAGGTTTTAGTGCAGAAGGCAGACGATTCGTTATACTCCAAGATTTCAAATGAAGTTAATCGACAAATGGAAAGTGCATACAATTGGTGGAATAAACACAACACTCCTGAAAAGATGAAGAAATATAAATGATGCTGCTTTATGGTTGTACGTAACTTTTATATTGTGTATTAAGAGAGGTTATATACATTTGTAGAGGATGATAGTTTGGCAAAATATGATTTTGTAATAATAGATTTTTTTAAAAGGAAACAAAATAAATACAAGGCTGAAATCAAGCAAATTCAATGGATATGGACAAGATGAATTTTCTCCATTTTGCAATTATAATCTATTTATAGGAGTAATTTGAGCAGTATAAGCAGCTAAAAACACAGTCAAAGGTATAGTTAATATTAATCCTATACTTCCAGAGATGGATCTTATAATTTCCATAGCAATAAGTTCAGTATTAGCAACATAGGAATAAGATGTTTCCGAGAGAATATTGATCATTATCAATGGCATGGAACTACCAACATATGCAAGTATCAATGTATTTATCATAGTAGACATTATGTCTTTTCCTACATGAAAACCAGAGTGAACTAAGTTAGAGAATTTAATATTAGGAGATCGTTTTTTTATTTCAAACAAAGATGAAACTATAGACATACTTACATCCATAATAACTCCTATACTTCCAATTAATATAGAACTCATGTAGAGACTAGAAAAATCTAATGCAATACCCATATGAGTTATTAAAAACATCACATTTTCGTCAACTAGGCCTGTAATATGTGCTAGTTTTGAAAAAATATAACCTAACAATCCAGCCGTTACTGTACCACCTACAGTTCCAAGTATTGAGACTAAACTTTTTTTGGTAAAACCTGCTATAAAAATAAAACTTATTACCACAATGATAGAAGATGATAGTATTGATATAAACATTATATTATATCCTTTAAGAATTAAAGGTATTGTAAATTTTATCAATATATAGCCAGAAAAAATTAAGGAAGAAAGAGAAAGTATTCCTTTTAAACTTCCAAAAACTATTATAGAGATTAAAAATATTAAAAAAAGTATTTTTAATGGACCTATTCTCCATATATTTATAAATCTAGAATCTAAATATCCGTCTTTATTGAGAGATATTTCTATTAAAATTTTGTCTCCCTTAGACAAGTCAAAATCTTGAGGAGAATATTCTAATCTCTCCCTATTGACTATTGTAAGATAGTTTTTATATTTTCCTTCAAGTATTTTTACTTTTATTATTTCTTTATCTACATTTTCTTTTACTTTCTTTATTTCTACTACTTCTCCAATTACATTTTGTTCATTGACACCCCAAACTATAGCGTTTATGAATAAAATTATTATAAAAGTGAAAAATAATTTTTTTATCAAGTGTAACACCTCCTATGAAATAATATGAAAAGGTGTGGACAAACAGAACTAAAAAATTTATAGGAGTTATTATTTTTTAACTAATTTATAGAAATATGATAGAATATACGTTTACTATGTTATATAATAGTTACATATTATTAAAATGGGAAGTGATATTTATGTATTCTGATAAAGTTATTGAACATTTTATGACTCCTAGAAATGTAGGTAGTATGGTAGATGCTGATGGCGAAGGAACTTATGGAGATCCTAATTGTGGTGATTCTTTGACTATATTTATTAAAGTTAAAAATAATATAATAGAAGATATAAGTTTTTTAGTTTTTGGATGTACTGCATCAGTAGCTACAAGTAGTATGACTACAGTTCTTGCCAAAGGAAAGACATTAGAGGAGGCATTACAGATTAAAGAAGAAGACATAGTAGAGGCATTAGGAGGACTTCCTGAGAACAAACTTCATTGTTCCAATCTTGGCGTACAGGCTTTAAGAAATGCAATAAAGGATTATTTAGAAAATCAATAATCATAAATTTAATGTTTTTAAGGTCTATATTTTTATACTATAAAATAAATATATACAAGTAGAGAGGTTAGTTTTACAATACTTGTAGAGTAAAGGTGGAAAAATGAAGAGAAGAAAAAAGTCTAAATTATATGTAATAGAAATAAATAAAAAGATATTGCTTTTATTATTGTTATTATTTATAGCAATGAGAATTTTGATGGGGAATGGGAAAATATTTGAAACTTTTAACCATAAATCTGGTGATGTAATTGTAGTAGATCCAGGTCACGGAGGTATAGATGGAGGAACAAGTGATGGAGAAGGGCTTTTTGAGAAAGATATAAATTTAGATGTAGGTTTAAAGTTGAAAAAAGAATTAAAAAAAGAAAAATTTAATGTAATAATGACTAGAGAAGTAGATGAGTCCTTAGAAAAACATAGCAAAATTAAGGCTTCTAGATATAAAAGAGATTTAAATGCAAGAAAAACAATTATAGATAAAAATAAACCTAAAGTTTTTGTGAGTATTCATGTGAATTCAAGTAAAAAAAGTAGTGCAAGAGGGATTCAAGTATATTATTTTTGTACCTCCAATGAAGGCAAAAAATTGGCAGAATGCATATGTCAATCAGTAGATAAAATTGTTTATAAAGATTATTTAGAAGATAGTAGTTTGAAAGCTAAAGCTATACCAGAGAATTTTTTTGTGTTGAGAGAAACTGAATCTTCGGGTGTGTTAATTGAAATAGGATTTATAACTAATGCTGAAGACAAAAAATTGTTGAAAGATAATAAATATAAAAAGAAAGTCGTTTTAGCTATAACAGAAGGGATAAAAGAATATATTGAATAAACTCTTCAATAATGAGGAGTTTATTTTTTTATGTAGTATAATACAAAAGTCATAGGGAATATTAATAACAAGTCAAATGTGTATAAAATAATTCTATAACGAAAGGAGAACTTTATATGAATGCAGGAG
Organism: uncultured Clostridia bacterium; assembly: GCA_964447805.1. Classification (GTDB taxonomy): domain Bacteria; phylum Bacillota; class Clostridia; order Tissierellales; family DATGTQ01; genus CAYUTQ01. The sequence continues at coordinate 16,230 of CAYUTQ010000031.1, read as the reverse complement.
TGAGAAATAAGGTACCAGGAAAAATTAAAGAAATTAAATCAGATGGTGTAATGGCTTTAATTAAAATGAATGGAACTTGATTAAATGATGATATGGAATTTTCGTCCGTGATGACGAATGAAAGTTTAGAAGAGGTAGGCTTCAAAGAAGGGGACAATGTTGAAGCACTAATAAAGGCTATTAATGTGGTATTTGTGAAACATTAAATAAAAAAGCTCTAATTTATTAGGGCTTTTTTATTTTGATAAAATAAAGTTTTCAAAGATAAATATAAATGTTATACTATTTATTAAATATGGAAAAATAAAGAAAATGGAGTGATAATATGAAAAAAAGAATATTAGCATTAATGATTGTATTGATATTTGTATTTTCTACTAATATTTATGGTGAAGAAATGGAAACAGTGGAACCCGATATAGAGAAAGCCGTTGTTTTAGAAGCAGGTGAAGTAGATGATACTAAACAGGGAGAAGATATGTTTACTAAAACTCAATATGTAAAATTAAAAATTACTAGTGGTAAATATAAGGATAAAATTTTTGAAATAGAAAATAATTTAGCAGGAAATCCAGCTTATGATATAATAGCAAAGGAAGGAGATGAGGTAATTGTAGGGATTGAAGAATCGGAAGATGATAATTTAGAAATATACATAATGCAATATTTTCGTCAAAATTATATTTTCCTTTTATGTGGATTATTTGTATTATTGCTTATAATTGTAGGGAGAGGAAAGGGTATAAAATCAATTATCACTCTTACTCTTACTATGTTAGCTATATTGAAAGTGTTATTGCCTTTAATGTTAAAAGGAATAAATCCAATATTAATAACTATTTTAGTATCAATAGGCATTACAATAATTACTGTTTTTATTGTAAGTGGGATAAATAGTAAAAGTGTTACAGCAATAATTGGGACAAGTAGTGGGGTTGTAGTGGCAGGTCTTATAGCATATGTAGTAGGAACCAAAGCAAATTTAACAGGATTTTCTAGTGATGAAGCTATGATGCTAACGTATATTCCGCAAAAAATTAAATTTGATATTAAGGGTATATTGTTTTCAGGTATTATTATGGGATCTTTAGGTGCTGTAATGGATGTGGCTATGTCTATTTCCTCTGCTATGGATGAAGTATATAGTGCAAATGAAAATCTAACAAGAGAAGAATTATTTTCTGCAGGGATGAATATAGGAAAAGATGTTATGGGAACTATGACTAATACTTTAATACTTGCATATACAGGAAGTTCAATTCCATTACTTCTTATATTTATGGCTTATAAAATATCAATGAAAGAAATATTGAATTTAGATCTTATTGCTACAGAGATAATACGTTCTTTATCAGGAAGTATAGGATTAGTATTGACAATTCCTTTAACAGCTCTGGTTGCGAGTATTTTAATTAAGAAAAGTGAAAAAGCTTAAAGTAATTTAGGAGATGAAGAAATGATAAAAGTAAATATACCAGGATATAAAAATGTAGAAATTAAGAATGTAGTATTTGATTATAATGGTACAATAGCCAAAGATGGGATATTAATTGAAGAAGTAAGAGGATTAATTGAGGAATTAGTAAAACAAGATATAAAAGTATATATTCTTACAGCAGATACAAATGGAACTGTTAGAGAGCAATGTGAAAAATTACCAGTCAAAATTGAAATATTTGATAATGGAAAGGCTACAAGAGATAAGAAAAAAATAATTGAAAAAATTGGGCCATGGAATACAGTATCTATAGGAAATGGAAGAAATGATATAGAAATGTTTAAAAGTAGTATATTATCTATTTTAGTAATAGGAAAAGAAGGTAGTTATTCTAAATTGTTACTTGAATCAGATATAGTTGTTAATAATATTGTAGATGCTATTGAATTAATATTAAAACCTCATAGACTCAAAGCTACTTTACGGTCTTAATGGAAATCAAGGGAAATCCTTGATTTCTTGTTTTTTGTAAAAATTAATAAATAATTGACAAGAGGAAATATTATAGATAAAATGTAGTTAGCATATGCCAACAATTTTAAAAAGGAGGCCGAAAATGAAAATAGCATTATCATCAACTGGGAAAAATTTTGAAGACAATTTAGATCCGAGATTTGGGAGATGTGAATATTTTCTAATATATGATACAGAAAAGGAAGAAGTAGAGGCTATAGAAAATGAAGGGAAAATATCTGGAGGAGGTGCAGGTATTGCTGCAGCTCAACAAATAATTAATGAATCTGTTGATGTAATTATTACTGGTAATTTAGGACCAAATGCTTATGATTTAATAAAAGATGCAGAAATTAAAGCTTATAGAGGAGAAAGTATTTCATGTACCCAAGTAATTGAAAAATACAATAGTGGAAAGTTAGAAGAAATAAAAATAGCAGGACCATCTCATAAGGGAATTGGTCAAGGTTATAGAGGTGGAAAATAAATGAATATTGCTGTACTAAGTGGAAAAGGTGGAACAGGAAAGACTACAGTTTCCACTAACATTTCTCTTATGTTAAAAGCAAACTATATTGATTGTGATGTAGAAGAACCTAATGGATTTATTTTTTTAAAGCCAGAAGATATTGAAAAAACAAATGTAGAAGTAGATGTACCTACAATAGATGAAGGCTTATGTACTTTATGTGGTGCTTGTACTAAGGTTTGTAGATTTAATGCATTAGCTAAAAGTAAATCAAGAATAATAGTATTTGATAAACTATGTCACAGTTGTGGTGCTTGTAGTATTGTTTGTCCTACAGGAGCTTTAAAATATTATAAAAAAACAATAGGAACAGTAGAAGAAGGAAAAAAAGGGAATTTAATTTTTAAAAGAGGAATATTGAATATTGGTGAACCTATGGCAGTACCAGTATTAAAAGAACTTTTAAAAGAATTACCTTCAGGAATAAATTTACTAGATAGTCCACCAGGGACATCATGTAATGTGGTAAATACTTTACATTATGCAGATAGGGCAATATTAGTAACAGAACCTACAGTATTTGGTTTTCATGATTTTAAAATGGCTGTAGAGCTAGTAAAGAAATTTGAAATACCTTTTGGATTAATTATAAATAAGTATGACGAAGGAAACACTTGTTTAGATGAATATGTAAATAAGAAGGATATCAATGTATTAGGTCATATTCCCTATAGAAAAGTTGCAGCTAAAACTTATTCAAAAGGTGAAATGCTTGTAAATATTCCTGAATATAAAAGAGTTTTTGAGAATATAGCTAGAAATATAGAGGAGGTGCTACTATGCGAATAGCAATAGTAAGTGGCAAAGGTGGAACTGGTAAGACTACTATTGCTGTTTCTATTGGGGAGTTAGAAAAAGACTCTATTAAAATAGATGGTGATGTAGATGCCTCCAATATATATCTTTATTATGATGGTGAAAATGAATATAAGGGAAATTTTTTTGGAAGTAGTATAGCAGTAGTAGATCCTAGTATTTGTATTCAATGTGGAAAATGTGATGAAGTTTGTAAATTTGATGCTATAAAAAGTGGAAAGGTCAATGAATTGAAATGTGAGGGTTGTGGTGCTTGCACTTTAGTATGTCCTGAAAAAGCTATAAAATTAGAAGAAGAAAAGACAGCAGAAATGTATATTACTGAAACTTCTAATGGAATAATATCGAGAGCAGAAATGGAAATAGGAGGAGATGGTTCAGGATTATTAATAGCTAAACTGAGAAAAAATGCTAAAGATTATGAAAAAGAATCGAAGTTTGTAATAATAGATGGTTCTCCTGGTATAGGATGTCCTGTAATATCATCTATTACGGGAAATGATGTAGTGATTATTGTTACAGAGCCTACTAGATCAGGAATGGAGGATTTTATTAGAGTTAATCAATTGACAAAACATTTTAATATTCTTGCTTTTGTATGTATAAATAAATATGATATAAATGAAGAAATAGCTTTAGAAATAGAAGGTTATTGTAATAGCCAAGGAATATCTGTAGTTGGGAAAATTCCTTATGATGAGATTATTGTAGAATCTATTAATGAGTTAAAACCAATAATTTACTATGAAGATAGTAAAGCAAATTATGCAATAAGAAAAATGTGGGAAAATATAAAAGAAAATATTAAAAATATAAAGGAGAGTGGAAAATAATGAAAATAGCAATTGCAACTGATGGGAAAATGGTAAGTGGACATTTTGGACATTGTGAAGGATTTACTTTGTATGAGGTCGATGAAGATAAGGTTTTAAATAAAAAATTTGTAGAAAATCCAGGTCATAGGCCAGGGTTTTTACCTAAATTTTTAAATGAGAAAGATGTTGATGTAATAATAGCAGGAGGTATGGGTGGAACTGCTCAACAACTTTTTGCTGAAAATAATATTGAAGTAATAGTAGGAGCACAAGGAAATTGTGATGACGTAATAGATGCTTATATAAAAGGAAAATTAAAATCTACTGATAGTGTATGCGAAGAACATCAATATGAAGGACATTGTAATGAATAATTCAAATGGGAATTGAGATTAATCTCAGTTCCCTATTTTATTGGAATGAAAAGTTATTGACATATGCCCAAAATAGGATATAATATAAGCGTAATCATCATATGCCCAAAATGAAAGGAGTGTTTAAAATGGTTAGAAGAAATGGAATAGGTCCAATGATAGGTAGAGGTTTAGGTCCATGTGGATCAGGTTATGGTAGAAGACGTGGCAGAGGAAGAGGAGTATGTGCCTTTTATAATGACTATTTAATAGATGCAGAAACAGAAAAATCTTTTTTAGAAAATGAAAAGACAGTATTAGAAAGAAGATTAAAAAACATAGAAGATAGACTTTCTAATATGGAATAAGTAAATGAATGGGAAATTGAGTTCACTCAATTTCCCATTCTAAATTAATTTTCTATTTCTGAGGTATTTTTTGAATTGATTTTTAAAGTATCGTGTATATTAACTATATTATAATTAATTTCAAACATTATCATAACTAATTCTGATTTTATTCTAATTATTAATGGTACTATGATAATACATATTAAGCCTAAAATGATTCCTATAGCTGGAACATAAAATTCTGAAGACATAAGTAATAAAATAATACCGACTAATATTGAAAATATCATACTAATCCAATATAATATTTTAATGATAGTTGGTGTAATCATATTTTTAAATCCTTTATTTTTCAAAATTACACCTCCTTAATTTATTATTAGGTAGTTACTCACTTCGACATAACAAGATAAAAATCCTTTTTTAATAAGTTTGTTTTGTGTATAAATTCAAGTAGAATTAGCTATTGTATGTATAATATCCCAGTTATATGGAAAAAATAAAATTAAATTGAATAAAATGGAGGGATGTTATGAATACAGTGAAAATTGATTATAAAGAAAAAGGTAGGAAAATTATTGAAACAGCTATTCTTTTTTCTGTAAAACTAAAAGGAATAATTAATAAGGAAAAAGATGAGAATGAAGAATTACTAGAAAATTTGAAACAAGCAAAAGAAGATTGGGAAAAAAAGGAGAGATATTTTAATATTGTTACGGAACCAGATTTGATAGATTATGCTATACATGATATGGAAGCATCAAAAATAAAATATATATATTTTTTGAAAAAAGCAAAAGAAAAAGGTGTATCTCAGAAATAATATTGCATATTTTAAGAACTTGTCCCTTATTATATAGTATAATGATATTATATATAATAGGGGTGATGATAATATGGGGATAAATTTTAGCATAATATTAGCTTATGCTATTGGTCTTATACTTCTGTATCTTATAGGCATGCTTTTAGTAATTCCAATAAAAATTATTATAAAATTAATAATAAACGGAGTATTAGGGGGGATACTTTTATTTATTGTGAATTTATTAGGGAAATTCATAGGATTTTCAATAATGATTAATCCTTTTACTGCAATAATTGCAGGATTTTTAGGTATTCCTGGGGTAATATTATTATTTTTAATAGAAAAATTTTTATAAAAATCTTTATTAAATTTGCAAAGCTTTAAAAATTTTGGTATATTTAAAGAAGTAAAATAGGAAGGGGGCAACGGATATGGCAGAAGCTAAATTGGATGCAGAAATACGAGAAGAAATTGGTAAAGGTCAAATTAACAAAATTAGACAAGAAGATTTTATTCCAGGTGTAGTGTATGGAAAAGGAGAAAAAACACGTCATATAAAAGTGAAAAAACAACAATTTCAAAGATTTCTTAGAAAACATGGTACAACTGGATTATTGGATTTAGTATTAGATGATGGATCTGTTCCAGTAATTATAAAAGAAGTTCAAAAACATCCATTCAAGGATATATATCTACATGTAGATTTTCAACAACTTCGTATGGATGAAAAGGTAAAAATTACATTACCTATTACTTTAAAAGGAAGAGAAAATATACAAATTCAACCTTCTATATTAGTTCAGCAACTTGATGAAATTGAGATAGAATGTCTACCTATGGATATACCTAGTAAATTAGAAGCAGACGTGTCACATCTTGATTTTAGTACACCACTATTTGTAAGTGATTTAGCTATATTTAAAAATGAAAACATAACAATTTTAAGAGATGCAGATGATGTAGTAGCAACATTGACTCAGCCAATTAGTGAAGAAGAATTAGAAGCATTAGATGAAGAAATAGTAGAAGAAGATATGGAAGTAGAAGTAATTGGAGAAGAAGAAACTGAAGAAGATGAAGAAGAAACTGAAGAAGATGAAGAATAATATTCATAATTACAAGTAAGAGTGGAAAAAGATATTAGCATTTGGTATAATATATCACAATAAAACAGAATAAAAAATAGTTTGAATTTGTTATGATGGAGCTGATGCTATGAAAATAGTATTGCTAGTTTTATTGTTAATACCTATTTTTCTTTTCCAAGCTTTTACTTGTAATGAGGTATTATCAGATTACAAACTTCAAAAAAAAGAAAACAAATTAAAAAACAGACCTGTACGTGTTCAAAAAAACAAAGTATATTACAGGGTAAAATAAGCAGCTTATATGTTGAAAAGCTGCTTATTTGTTTTTTAGAGCAATATTGCTTAAAATATAACTTAAAGAAGAGGTGTATCATATGGAAGGTTTTACTGAAATATTGGATAGAGAAAATAGATCGGTATTCAAAATGTTTTTATCAGTAATAGGTTCGGTATTATTAATAGATTTTGTTATATTTATATGCAATAAATATGTGAATAAATTTCCTTATTTAATAAATATAGTAGTTATTTTATTAATTATTGTTACATGTAGTTTGATTATTATAAAATACTTTTCTAAATATTCCTATACTCTTAGTGAACAAGAACTTATTTTCCATAGAATAGTAGGTAAAAGAGCTTTTGAAATATTGAGATTAGATTTAGATAATTTATTGTACATAAAGCCTTATAATAAAGAAGATATAAAAAAACCTATACATAAAATTCTCTTTTCTAATGAATATGAAAATGCATATATTGGAAAATTTTCTCAAAATAGAACATATCAATATTTAGTATTTAAACCCAGCAAAAAAATGGTAAAATTAATAAATAAAAATATAAACAAAAGGAGTGAATGAAATGGGTAGAATGTTAGGCGGATATCTTCTTCCACACCCACCTATTATTGTTGAAGAAATAGGTAGGGGACAAGAAATAGAGGCTCAAAAGACTATAAATGGAGCAAAAAAAATAGCAAAGGATATTAGAAACAAAAAACCTACTACTATTATTGTTATAACTCCTCATGGCCCTTTATTTAGAGATGCAATATCTATTTCGGTGGAGGAAAATTTAGAAGGTAGTTTTGCAAATTTTGGACGAGGAGATTTAAAGTTTCAATTTGAAAATAATATCCAATTGGTAAAAAATATTCTCGTTGAAGCAGGCAAAGAAGGGATAACTTTAGCACCTGTAGATGAACAATTTGCTAAGGAGTATAGAATTAGTTTAAATATTGACCACGGTACATTGGTTCCTCTTTATTTTATAAACAATGAATATACAGATTATAAATTAGTTCATATAACATATGGTTTATTTTCACCTACAAAATTATATAAATTTGGTACAATTCTTCAAAAAGTTCTTTTAGAATCAAAAGAAGATGGGATACTTATTGCTAGTGGGGATTTGTCTCATAAACTTTCAGATGATGGACCTTATGTTTATTCTCCTCAAGGACCAATATTTGATGAAAAGATTGTAAATTTACTTAAAAAAGGAGATTTTCAAGGTATAGCTAATTTTGATTTAGAACTAGCAGAAGAAGCAGGAGAATGTGGATTACGTTCTTTAATGATACTGGCCGGATTTTTAGATGGATATAGTGTAGAAACAGATGTTTTGTCCTACGAAGGGCCCTTTGGGGTAGGCTATTGTACAAGTAAAATTGATATAGTTGAGAAACAAAAGGATAGAAAATTTTTAAATTCTATAATTAAGAAAGAGAAAGACAAAATAACAAAGAAAAGAGAAAATGAAGATGAATATGTAAGTCTTGCAAGAAAAAGTTTAGAATATTATATTAGAGAAGGGGAAACATTGGAAGTCCCTCAAAATATAAGTGAGAAACTTTTAAATACAAAAGCAGGAGTTTTTGTAACTATAAAGAAAGACAATATGTTGAGAGGTTGTATAGGTACTATAGGGCCAGTAGAAGATTGTGTAGCTTTGGAAATAATTAAAAATGCTATAAGTGCTGGAACTAGGGATCCTAGATTTTCTTCTGTAAAAGAGGAAGAGTTGGGAAAATTAGTCTATTCTGTGGATGTTCTTGGTACTCCACAAAAGATAAATTCCTTTGAAGAGTTAGATGTGAAACAATATGGTGTTATAGTCAGTAAAGGTTATAGACGAGGGCTACTTCTACCAAATTTAGATGGAATAGATACAGTAGAAGAACAGGTAAGTATTGCTCTTAAAAAAGCTGGAATATATGAAAACGAAGATTATACATTAGAGCGATTTCAAGTAGTTAGACATTTTTAATGGGGGTATAAATAAAATGAAGGAAGCTATGTACTATGAAGTGTTAGAAAATGAGAATAAAGTACAATGTCATCTTTGTCCACATGAGTGTATTATAGGAGATGGAAAGTTAGGAATATGTAGAGTAAGAAAAAATCGAGAAGGAACTTTATTTACATTAAACTATGGAAAACTTACTTCTTATGCCTATGATCCAATTGAAAAAAAGCCATTATATCATTTTTACCCTGGAAGCAATATTTTTTCAATAGGATCTTTTGGTTGTAATTTAAATTGTGATTTTTGTCAGAATTGGGAAATAGCACATGATAAAGTTTTAACAGTAAAGATGACCCATGAGAATATTATAAAAATGTCAAAAGCAAATGATTCCATAGGACTAGCTTATACTTATAATGAACCAACTATTGGATACGAATACATTTTACATTTGTCTAAGTTAATAAAAGAAGAAGGCCTTATGAATGTGTGTATAACCAACGGCTATATCCAAGAAGAACCTCTAAAAAAATTGCTTCCTTATTTAGATGCTATGAATATAGATTTGAAGGCTATGAATAATAATTTTTATAAAAAAACATGTAAGGGTAGTTTAGTTCCTGTTCTCAATACTATTGAAATAGTATCTAGTAAAATCCACGTAGAAGTTACTACTTTGATTATTGAAGGTAAAAATGATAATTTTGAAGAAATTGAAATGCTAGCTAAATGGTTATCAAGTATAAGCAAAGATATACCTTTTCATATTACTAGATATTATCCAGCTTATAAGATGAATTTACCTGCTACTAGTTATGATGTACTTATAAAGGCTAAAAATATTGCAGATAAATATTTAAACTATGTTTATATAGGAAATGTTTGGGGTATTGATAACGATACTTATTGTCCTAAATGTAATACTAAATTAATTGAAAGACATGGGAAAAGTAAAGTAGTAAGAATAAAAAATAGCAAATGTATAAAATGTGGCTATAAAATAAATATAATAGGAAGGTGAAATCGTTGGAAACACCTTTATTAGATGGTTTAAAAAAATATATAGAGGAAGATAATATATCTTTCCATACTCCTGGGCATAAAGGAGATAAATCATTAACTAATTGGACAAAATATATTCCTTATATGGATTTGACAGAAGTAGAAGGTTTAGACAATATTCATGATCCTAAAGGTATAATATTGGAAAGTCAAAAATTAGCTGCATCTGCTTTTAAAGCAAAGGAAACTTTTTATTCTGTAAATGGAACTACTGGAGGATTGTATATAGCATTAAGAGCAGTTACAAATCCTGGAGATAAGATACTTATTCAAAGAAACTGTCATAAATCTATTTATAATGGAGCTATTTTAAATAGATTGAATCTCACATATGTGTATCCAAAATATAATGAAAAGTATAAATTGACTACAGGAATCGATCCAAAGGATGTAGAGAAATATTTGGAAAAGTATAGTGATATAAAAGCAGTAGTTATAACATATCCTTCTTATTATGGTATATGCTCGGATATTGAAAGGATAGCTGAAATAGTGCATAAATATGATAAGATATTATTAGTTGATGAAGCTCATGGAAGCCATTTTGTGTTTTCAGAAAAGTTACCTAAAACAGCCCTTGAAGGAGGAGCTGATATAGTAGTTCAAAGTACCCACAAAACTTTACCAAGTTTCACTCAATCTTCTATGATTCATGTGGGAAGTCACAGAATAGATATAGAAAAATTAAAATCTGTTTTTTCTTTATATCAAACTACTAGTCCTTCTTATGTTTTGATGGCTTCCTTAGATGTTGCAAGGGCTTATATGGAAAAATACGGGAAAGAGAAATTAAATTTGCTTATTTCAAATATAGAGTTTATAAAAAACAATATGGATAGTAAAAATAGAATATTTATTTTTTCAGGAGATAGAGAAGATAAAACTATATATGATTTAGATGTAACAAAAATACTTATAAATATAAAAGGAATAATAGGAAGTTCTTTAGAAAAAATTTTAAGGAAAGAATACAATATTCAATTAGAAATGTCAGATTATTATTATGGTTTGGCATTGACAACAGTTATGAATGATAAAGATGATCTGAATAGACTTAGTTTTGCTTTAGAAGAAATAGCACAAAATAGACCTTATGAAAAAATATTTTCTTTTAATATAGAAATGCCAACCCCTAAGGTAAGACTGCCTTTATGGGAGGCATTTGATAAGGAGAAAACTACTCTTTCATTAAGAGAAAGTATTGGAAAAATATCAGGCAGTTTTGTAGTTCCTTATCCCCCAGGAATACCTATTTTATGTCCTGGAGAAGAAATAACAGAAGAGATAATTTCTAAGATTGAGTTTTTAAATCAAAACCATATAGAAATATTAGGATTACTAGACTATAATAGAGGAAAGATTGAAGTAATTAAATAGGAGAGGGATTGAACTAAAATGAGAGGAATATTTATAACTTTGGAAGGACCAGATGGCTCAGGTAAAAGTACCATAAATAGATATATTTCTAAATATTTAGAAGAACAGAATATAGATTTTATAAACACGAGAGAACCAGGTGGCACTAAAATAGGAGAAGATATTAGAAAAATAATTTTAGATGCAGATAATGAAAGGATGTGTCCAGAGACAGAAGCTCTTCTTTATGCAGCGTCGAGAGGACAGCATGTAAATGAAAAAATATTTCCAGCTCTTAATAATGGTAAAGTGGTATTATGTGAACGTTATCTGTTTTCTAGTTTAGCTTATCAAGGAATAGCAAGAGGTTTAGGAATAGAAAAGGTAAAAAAGATAAATGATTTTGCTATAAAAGGTATATATCCTGATTTGATACTTTTTTTTGATGTAGAGCCTGTGCGGGTATTGAATAGGAAAATAAAGCAAGATGGTGGTGATAGGTTAGAAAGAGAGGGGGATATATTTCATAAACAAGTTTATGAAGGATATAAGAAGTTGATTAAAATGTATCCTAAAAATGTAGAAGTAGTCAATGCTAGGAAATCTATAAAAGAGACTTCTGAGCAGTCTATAAATTACGTAAAAAAAATACTTAAAAGAGGAGGATTATTGTAAATGAAACTTTTAATAGCAATAGTACAAGATCAAGATGTGTTAAGTCTTATAGATGAATTGACAGAAAACAATTATCGTGTAACAAAATTGGCATCTACTGGAGGTTTTTTAAAATCAGGGAATACAACTTTACTCATAGGTGTTGAAGATGAAAAAGTAGACGATGTTTTAAATATTATTGAGTCAAATTGTAAGACAAGAGAAATTACCACATCATTGTTGACTGTGTCTATGCCGGGAGATACCTATATTCCGTATCCTTTAGAAGTTAGAATAGGAGGAGCAACGGTTTTCATATTAGATGTAGAGAAACATATTAAATTATAATAGTAAGCAGGAAGGGAGAGATTTTAATGAAATTAGTCATTGCTATTGTTCAAGATCAGGATACATCTAAGTTAGTAAAAGGGCTTATGTCTAAAAAGTATAGAGTAACAAAATTGGCATCCACTGGAGGTTTTTTGAAATCAGGGAATACTACACTTCTTATAGGAGTGGAAGATGAAAAATTAGAAGAAGTTACTAATATTATTGAAGAAATATGTAAATCAAGAGAAACAACAAAAGGTGGGAAAGATGTAGTTGTAGGAGGGGCTAATATTTTTGTTGTAGATATTGATAAGTTTGTTAAGATGTAGTTTGGAGGAATTATATGGATTTTAAACATATAATAGGACATGAAAAAGCAATAGATAGCTTACAAAAGGCTATTAAAAATGATAAAATAAGTCATAGTTATCTTTTTGTTGGTGAAGAGGGAATAGGTAAGAAAATGGTAGCTTTGGCATTTGCAAAAACTCTATTGTGCAAAAATAATGAGTTTGATTCTTGTAATAGCTGTAATTCTTGTGTTAAGTTTGATACAAATAATCATCCAGATTTTTTTCTTATAGAATCACAAAAGAATATGATAAAAAAAGAACAAATTGAAAAAGTACTTAATAGTGTAATGACAAAACCATTAGAAAGTAAGAAAAAAATTTTTATTATAAATGATAGTTATAAGATGAATAAAAAAGCTCAAAATATGTTTTTGAAGACATTAGAGGAGCCACCAAGTTTTGTAGTTTTTATCCTTATAAATGATAAAATTACAAATTTGCTTCCAACTATAGTGTCAAGATGTGAAGTAATTAAGTTTTTTCCAACAGAAAAAGAAAAGATTATAGAATTATTAACTAGTAAATATAATAAAAATAAAGATGAAGCAGAATTTATCTCTTCTTTTTCTAGAGGTAGGGTAGGAAAAGCTATAGAATTATCAACTTCTGAAGATTTTTTTGAGAAAAGAAAGAAAACTATAGATATAATAGATAAAGTAGTAAAAGGAGATAAATTGAAAATATTTAATTCTTATGATTTTTTTAAGGAAAATGAAAATAATATAGAAGAAATATTAGATATTATTTTTTATTGGTTTAGGGACTTATTAATATACAAAGAATTAGGAACTACTAAATTATTAGTAAATAAAGATAAAATTGAGCTATTGTCTACAGAAGCTTTCTTATCAAAAGAAAAAATTAATGATATAATGAATATAGTACAATTGACAAAATACAATATAGATCATAATATAAATTATCAACTATCATTGGAAGTTATGCTTTTAAAGATGCAGGAGGTATAGTAATGGTAACAGTAGTTGGAGTTAGATTTAAAAAAGCAGGTAAAATATATTATTTTAATCCTAATGGTTATGATATAGAAAAGGGAAATAAGGTTATAGTAGAAACTGCAAGAGGTATAGAATTTGGCCATGTAGTAGTAGGTATGAAAGAAGTTACTGAAGAAGAGATAGTGCCTCCTCTGAAGGATGTTCTTAGAATAGCTAGTGAAGAGGATTGTAAAATTCATAAATTAAATAAACAAAAAGCAAAAGAAGCTTTTGATATTTGCTTGGAAAAAATAGCTCAACATGGTTTAGAGATGAAACTTATAGATGCAGAATACACTTTTGATAATAATAAAGTAATATTTTATTTTACTGCAGATGGTAGAGTAGATTTTAGAGAATTAGTAAAAGATTTAGCCTCTATTTTTAGAACAAGGATAGAACTTCGTCAGATTGGTGTAAGAGACGAGGCTAAAATGATAGGAGGTTTAGGACCATGTGGTAAGCCTATTTGTTGTATAACATTTCTTGGAGACTTTGATCCAGTATCAATAAAGATGGCAAAAGAGCAAGATTTATCTCTAAATCCTACTAAAATATCAGGAATATGTGGAAGACTTATGTGTTGTTTAAAATATGAACATAAAATGTATGAAAAACTTCTTCAAAGAATGCCAGAAATAGGTAGGGTAGTAAATACTCCTTTAGGCAGAGGTACAATAGTAGAGACTTATACTTTGACAGAAACTGTAAAAGCAAGGGTAAAACTTGCAGATGGTACAGATGATTTAATTCAGTACAAAATAGATGAAATAGAAATTACTGATGAAATAGATCCAGCTTATGTAAAAACATGTGACGAGGATGAAGAGAACAATAGAGATGTTGAAGATGAATAGAATATTGTCGTAAATTACTAGAAAAGATACCTAATATTGATTAAATACATCTAATAAGACTTTTATTATTTTAAAAAAATGATAAAATGGAACCAGTAAAAAGACAAGCATACTCGAGGAGGTGAAATTCGTGGCTTATAAAATTAGTGATGATTGCATTTCTTGTGGTGCTTGTGCTGCAGAATGTCCTGTAGAAGCCATAAGTGAAGGTGACGACAAGTATGTAATTGATCCAGAAAAATGTATTGATTGTGGCTCATGTGCAAATGTATGTCCTGTTGATGCACCACAACCAGAATAAGTTACTTAACAAGAAGACCCTAAAAGAAGGGTCTTTTTTATTTTTAAAATTGTTTTTGGTATAATAAAATTTAGAATATAAAATTAAAAATTTTTATTATACAAAAAAATAAGAAAGGATATTGATATGACTAGAGGAATTTTATATATATGTCCAACTCCTATTGGTAATTTAGAAGATATTACTTTTAGGACATTAAAAATATTAAAGGAAGTAGATTTAATTGCAGCAGAGGATACTAGAAGAACTATAAAATTATTAAATTATTATAATATTAAACAATCTTTGACTAGCTATTATGAACATAATGAAAGGGAAAAAAGTAAAATACTTATTGAAAAACTCAAAAATGGAGAAAATATAGGATTGGTTTCAGATGCAGGGATGCCAGGCATCTCTGATCCAGGTGAATACTTGATTTCTCAAGCATTAAAAGAAAAGATAGAAGTAGAGGTTCTACCAGGAGCTACAGCAGCTATAGTAGCTTTAGTTGCATCAGGACTGCCAACAGATAAATTTGTATTTGAAGGATTTTTGCCATCCAATAAAAAAGATAGACAAAAGGTTTTAGAGGAAATAAAATATGAGGAAAGGACTATTATTTTATATGAATCTCCTTATAGAGTATTGGAATTATTGGAGGATATAAAGGATATAATGGGGAATAGAGAAATTTCTATTTCTAGAGAACTTACTAAAATATATGAGGAAACTTTTAGAGGTACGGTAGAAGAAGCTTTGGGAAAATTTAATAAAGAAAAACCAAGAGGAGAATTTGTTTTAATAATAAAGGGAGAGAAAAAAGGGAAAGTCAATGGGTACGAACATTTAGCAATAAAAGAATGTATACAATTGTACTTAGACAAAGGATTTTCCAAAAAAGATGCAGTGAAAATAGTGGCTAAGGAGAAAAATTTACCTAAAAATTTTGTATATAAAAAAAGCTTAGAAATATAAATACCCGCTCAAAATTGAACGGGTATTAGGTAATTATTTCTTAAGCTTTTCCAAGCATTCAGGACAGATATTTTTGTTTTTAAAAACTACAACATCTTTAGCTTGTCCACAGAATATACAAGCTGGATTATACTTTTTAAGTATTATTTGTTCACCATCGACATAAATTTCTAATGCATCTTTTTCAGCAATTTCCAAAGTTCTTCTTAGTTCAATTGGTATAACAACTCTACCTAATTCGTCTACTTTTCTTACAATGCCAGTTGATTTCATTATATATTCCTCCCATATTTTAGCGTAAATTCGACTTTATTCTACAATTTAAATAGTACCATATATTACAATTAAAGTCAACAATTTTTTAAAAAAGTAATAGATATTTTTTTATATTTCAAATTTTAT
>CAYUTQ010000030.1:0-24631 GCA_964447805.1 uncultured Clostridia bacterium | reverse complement strand
ATATTACAATTTTATAATAATTAATATTTTTATATCTTTTTTATTGGGTTTTACTCATTTATGTAGAAGTAAGTTCATGTATTTAGCTATTATTTTAATGATAAGTTATTCTATTTCGTCGTTTGTAACCTATAAAAGACTAAATTCAGTAGGTATAATTTCTATTTTAACTTATATATTTATGGTTTTGGGAATAATTTTCTATCCTAAATATATTTATAATTCTTACATAGGTTATAATAATTTAATTTATGGGGCTAGATATTATGGGTTTAATAATGGTGCTGTGGCAGTTTTATTAGCTACATCTATAATTAATTATTTTAGTATTAAACAAAGAATTGGTAATAATGTTTTAAAGAATATATTTCTATTGTTTAATTTTTCTCTTAATGTAATAATTTTGTCAGCAAGATTTGGTGTAAATACAGGAGGCTTTTTTACAGCAATTATTTTATTGTTAATTATGATTTATTTAGATATATTGAATAAAAAATTAACTTTTAAGAATGTAATTATGCTTATAATAATTGGAGTATTAATATTAGTTTTTAATGTGTATTTTGATGTAAATAGAATAGATAGGAGTCATGCAGGTAATTTAATTTATAGAATAAAGTTTCTTGGAGGGAAAGAATTCATAGATATGTTGAGATTAAAATTGAAAGAAATACTCTTTATGATTATAGTACCTCCTTGGAATATAGTGTTAGTTAGTCAAGTTCTATTGATGAAAAGCTTTTGGGATAAATATGAAAGGTATTATCATAATATGGATCAAAAAAGACCAGAGCTTAAGAAAGAATATATAGTATTTTTAATAATTGGAGTTGTAGTTTTTATTTCAAATGATACAGGTATTATTGCTTTTGTTTATTTGATTCAATATTTAATAGCCCTCTTTATGAATATATATATTTTGAACTAGGGTATAAAAATATACTCTAGTTTTTATTTTGTAGACATGTTGAAAAAATAATAAAAACCATGTATAATATTCGTGTATCTAAAATATCGTCTCACGACACTTTATTTTAATAAATAATAATATTAATATTTTAATTGATGGGTAGTAATGAATATGGGGAGATAAAATATGGATTTAGAAGAAAAAGCAGAAATTGTTGTAAATTATATTAGGAAGTCTGAAGAAATTATTCATAGAAAAGGTCATGAATTGGCTCAATGTTATAATTTAACTTTAGATCAATATCATCTTTTAGCATATTTAAATATGTTAGAAGAATCACCTACTATAGGAGAAATAGCTGATAAATACTGTAAAGCCCAAAATACTATATCAGAAAAAGTTTCAAGATTAGAAGAAAAGGGATTAGTAGAAAGAAAATCTGATTTTTTAGATAGGCGATTGACTAGAGTAGTAATTACTCCTGAAGGTAAGAATTTAATATGTACAGTAAAAAAAGAGAGGAGAAATAAATCTGTATTACGAGCATTAAATAGTATGAATGATGAAGATATTAATAATTTAATCAAAGGATTAGAAATATTATATGACAATTTAAATAAGGAGGAATGAATGTTGTTTAAAAAGTTTGTATCTTATTATAAACCTCATATTAGATTGTTTATAATAGATATGTTTTTTGCTTTTTTAATTTCGGCATTAGATTTAGTATTTCCTATGGTATCTAGAAGTTTTATTGATGAAATAATTCCAGCAGGAAGAATGGATCTTTTAGCTAAGTGGTCTATTATTATGATTATCCTATATATTGTTAAGTATATTAGTCAATATATTGTAGATTATTGGGGACATGTTTTGGGAGTCAGATTGGAATTTGATATGAGAAAAGATATATTTGAACATATACAAACATTGTCTTTTAGTTATTTTGACGAAAATAGAACTGGACATATTATGTCGAGAATAGTTAATGATTTGAGAGATGTTACAGAATTAGCTCACCATGGTCCAGAAGATTTATTTATATCTTTGGTGATGCTTATTGGTTCTTTTATCATATTGGTGAGAATTGAATGGAGACTTACTCTTATAATATTTGCTTTTATTCCTATTATGATTTGGTTTGGAATGTCTAAAAGGGGTAAGATGGCTGAGTCTTTTAGGCAGGTAAGAGTAAAGGTTGCTAATGTAAATTCTCAATTGGAAAATAGTATTTCTGGAGTTAGAGTTGCAAAATCTTTTACAAATGAAGATTACGAAATAGAAAAATTTCATGAAGGAAATGAACAATTTAGAATAGCAAGAGAAGGATCGTTTAGAGCTATGGCAGAATTTACAGCAGGTATTCATTTTATGGCAAATATATTAAATTTAATGGTTATAAGTTTGGGAGGATTGTTTGTTTATAATAAAATTATAACTATGGGTGATTTAGTAGCATATTTATTATTTGTAAACTTTTTTTTGCAACCAATTAGAAGATTGACCCAATTTGCTCAACAATATCAGGAAGGAATGACTGGTTTTGAAAGGTTTTATGAAATTATGCAAATAGAGCCAGAGATAGTAGATAGGAAAGATGCCATAGAGTTAGAAAATGTAAGAGGTGATATACATTTTGAAGATGTTTCTTTTAGTTATGAAGATGAAAAAAACACGGTATTATACAATATAAATTTAGATATTGAAGCAGGAAAAACAGTAGCAATAGTAGGACCTTCAGGGGCTGGAAAAACTACTTTATGTCATTTGATACCTAGATTTTATGAAATAGATAAAGGAGAAATATTTATTGATAGTATAAATATAAAAGATATAAAATTGAAATCTCTTAGAGAAAATATAGGATTAGTTCAACAAGATGTATTTTTATTTACAGGGACGATAAAGGATAATATATTGTATGGTAATCCTTCAGCTACAGATGAAGAGATAGTAAAAGCAGCTAAAAATGCAAGTATTCATGATTTTATTATGAAATTACCCGATGGATATAATACTTATATTGGAGAAAAGGGTGTAATGTTATCTGGAGGTCAAAAGCAAAGAATATCTATAGCAAGGGTATTTTTAAAGAATCCACCTATTTTAATATTAGATGAAGCAACTTCAGCATTAGATAATGAAACAGAATTAATTATACAAAAATCTTTAAATGAATTATCTCGAGGTAGAACTGCTTTGATAATAGCTCATAGATTGTCTACAATAAAAAATGCAGATGAAATAGTAGTGTTGACAAACAAAGGAATTGAAGAAAAGGGTTCTCATGATGAGTTATTAGATCAAGATGGAATTTATGCAGAATTATATCAATCACAATTTAATAAAGAGACATTTGCATAAATATGGAACGAAAAAACCTTCTCCTTAATATTATGGTAATAGAATATATAAGGGGGAGGTTTTTTGATGAAATACAATTTAAATTATCCAGATTTATATTATCAAGTTTATTCTAAAGTAATGGATGCAGTTAGTAAATATATAAATACTGGAATAGAAAGTATATCTAAAGAAAATATAGACGAAATGATTGATGAAGTATATGGTGAAATGATAAAATTATATCCAGAGGTTAATAAAGATCCTATAGAAAGAAGAAATAGAGTATATGGATATGATAAAATGAAGCAAGGATATTACAGTAGAAGAAAACTTCTAAGAGATTTTATATCTGTTATTCTTATTTCAGAATTATTAAGAAGGACGTATCCATATAATTATTAATATTATAAATTTATGAGCTTATTTTTTATATTGAAATTGTTACATAATTGTAATACTCTAGTTACTTTTTTGTAACGATAAATAAGCAAAAGTATAATAATCTATATATATAAAATATTACACTAAGGGACAAGAGGTGACATAAATGGATAAAAAAAGGGCGGATAGATTAAAAGGTAAAATAAAAATAATTTATAAAAAAAGATTTATAATTTTTATAGCTATAATTGGAATTGTTATAGTTTTTTCTGGGTTTAAAATTGGAGAAGCATTGGCTAACAAAGCCATGAAAAAATCTTGTAAAAAACCTAATGTTCAAAAAGATGTCATAGAAGATGAAAAAAACCCAGAAGATAAAAAAGATGAAAAAAATCCAGATGAGAAAAAAATAGAAGAAAAAATAGAGGAAAAAGCAAAAAAGTCTAAGTTAGATGCAAAAGTTACAGTAGATGAAGAAAAAAATTCTGAAGAAAAAAAAGATACAGATGAAACAAATAAAAAGATAGCTTATTTAACTTTTGATGATGGACCTTCAAGAAATGTGACACCTCAAATATTGGATATTCTTAGGGAACATAATGTAAAGGCAACATTTTTTGTCATAGGTAGTTCAGCAGAAAGAAATAGTGATTTAATTAAAAGAATTTATGCAGAGGGACATGCTATCGGTAATCATTCATATTCTCATAATTATGAATACTTATATAGTAATGTAAAAAATTTTTTAATAGATATGGAAAAGAATGAAAAAGTTTTAAAAAAGATATTAGGATCAGATTTTGAAATTAAGTTAGTAAGATTACCTGGAGGTTCTTTTGGAGAAAAGCGAGCACTATATAAAAATGCTATTGAAAAAGAAGGTTATACTTCTGTTGATTGGAATGCATTGACCGGGGATGCAGAGGGCCAAAATATACCAAAGGATAGATTAGTTCAGAAATTAAAAATGACATCTAAAGGGAAAAATGAAATAGTAGTCCTTATGCATGATTTAGGAACTAAGCAAACTACAGTAAATGCTCTTCCTGAAATCATTGAATACTTGCAAAATGAAGGCTATGAGTTTCGAACTCTTAATTAGGAGGTAAAATTATGAAAAATAAAAAATGGATTATTTTCTTTACTATTATAATTGTAGTTTCTATTGTAATTTTTATGCGAGTATCTTCAGTTTTGGGAAAGGCAGATATTGTAGAAATTTCAAAAGATGATGAAAAATTAGGTATTGAAGATAAA
Source organism: uncultured Clostridia bacterium (assembly GCA_964447805.1). Classification (GTDB taxonomy): domain Bacteria; phylum Bacillota; class Clostridia; order Tissierellales; family DATGTQ01; genus CAYUTQ01. Next base: position 19,737 of record CAYUTQ010000030.1, on the reverse strand, counting down.
GATGAAAAAATTGAACCTGAAGAAGATATAATTAATATTGCTTTATTTGGAGGAGATAGAAGATATAAAAATGATGTTACACACTCAGATGCTATAATTATTTTAACTTTAGATAAGAAGAATGAAAAGGTTAAATTATCATCTATAATGCGTGATACCTATGTAAATGTACCATATTATGGTATGACAAAAATTAATCATGCTTATGGTTATGGAGGACCGGAATTGGCTATTAAGACTTTGAATACAAATTTTGATTTAAATATTAGGGACTATGCTTTTGTGGATTTTTATGGATTTGAAGATTTAATAGATGTTTTAGGTGGCATAGATGTAGAAGTAAAAGATTATGAGGCTAAGGAAATGAATAAATTTATTAGGGAAGTAGCTTATATAAAGGGGACAAGCCCTAACATAATAACAGATGTGGGAAATATTCATTTAAATGGTGAACAAGCAGTTGCATATTCTAGAATAAGGAAAGTAGGAAATGGTGATTTTGAGAGAACAGATAGGCAGAGACGAGTTTTAATGGAGCTTTTAAAAAAAATAAAAAAGGCAGGTATAACAAAATATCCTAGTATAGTAGATGCTTTGTTGCCAAATGTTGAAACTAGTATTACTAAAACAGAGATGATAAAATTTGGAACTTATGTTTTACAATCAGATATAGATCGTATAGAAGAACAAAGATTTCCTCTTGAAGATTATAGTGAAGGTCAGAAGATAGACGGTATCTGGTATTATACTACAGATTTAGATAGGACTGCTAAGGATATTAATCAATTTATATATGAAAATTTTCATGATGTAAACGATAGATAGAATGATATAATTATAATATATTTACATAATATATATTATAATTTTTGAGGTGATATAAGTGGGTGGTGTTGTAATAAATACAATTCTTATAGTAGAAGATGAAGAACCTATTAGGAAGTTAATAAAAATAAATTTAGAAAGAGATAGTTTTAATGTTTTAGAGGCAGATACAGGAGAAAAAGCTATTGAAATAGCTAGAAACGAAGAAATAGATGTAGTTATATTGGATATTATGCTACCAGGGATAGATGGTTATGAGGTTTGTCGAATTTTAAGAGAAGAGTTTCCTCAAATAGGGATTATTATGTTGACGGCTAAAAGTCAAGATATAGATAAAATAATAGGTTTGGAACATGGAACTGATGATTATATGGTCAAACCTTTCAATCCATTAGAGTTAGTTTTAAGAGTTAAATCTCTTATTAGAAGGATGAAAGTAGATAATTTTAGTAATGTAATAAATTGTGGACCTTTTACAATAGATATTTATTCTAGAAAATTTTATAAAAATAATGAAGAAATAGAATTAACTCCTATTGAATATTCAATAATGAAACTTTTTGTTGAGAATCCAGGAAGAGCCCTTGATAGGAATGAAATTCTTAATTTAGTATGGGGTTATAATTTTGTAGGAGATATGAAGATTGTAGACGTAAATATTAGACGGTTGAGAGCAAAAATTGAAACTAATCCAAGCAAACCAGAATTTATTGAAACTGTATGGGGAGTAGGCTATAGATGGAAAAAATGAAGAGTATAAAAACGAGGCTTACAGGAAATTTTATATTGATTATAGTTATAACAGTATTAATATTGGAAATTTTTTTAATTAATGCAGTAAAACAATATTATTATAAAAATGTAGAAGATTTAATGTGTAATCAGATTAAATTTTCTTCGGATTTTTATTCAAAATATTTTTCTACAAATTCTTTAGAAGATATGGTTATTGATGATATAGATGTATTTTGGCAACAAACTAATGCTCAAGTGCAAATATTGGATTTAGAAGGTTATGTATTGATGGATTCTATAGGTGTAGAGAACATTGAAAGGGTAAGTACATTAGATGTGAAAAAAGCTTTAAAAAATAAAAAAGGAGTTTGGATAGGCAATGTAGGATATGATACTGAACCAGTTATGGCAGTATCATATCCGCTTAAATCTGAGGGAAAAAATATTGGTATTATTAGATTTGTTACTTCTCTTAGAGAAACTAATAAAAGTATAAAAAATATTGCTATAGTATTTATTTGGATTGGAATTATTGTTATTTTTATATCTGTTGTAGTAAGTTTGTTTTTAGCAAATACAATAGTTAAGCCTTTGGAAGAAGTTACTGAAGTAGCAGAAAAGATGGCCAATGGTCAATTAAAAGTGAGAAGCCAAAAAAAATTTGATGATGAAATAGGAAAATTGTCAGATACTTTAAATTATATGGCAGAGGAATTGTTGAAAAAAGAGCAGGTAAAAAATGATTTTATATCTTCTATTTCACATGAACTACGTACTCCTTTAACATCAATTAAAGGTTGGGCAATTACTTTAAAATCTGAAGATTTAAATGACAAAAAACTACTTAAAGATGGCTTAGATATTATAGAAAAAGAAAGTGATAGATTAGCTTCTATGGTAGAAGAGTTACTGGATTTTTCCAAATTTATTTCAGGTAGGATAATATTAACCAAAGAAGAAGTAAATATCAAAAATACCGTGATACAAATAGGAAAACAATTAACTCCAAGAGCTAAAATAAATAATATAAATTTTGAAATAATTTGTGATGAAAAATTGCCTATTGTTGTAGTTGATGAAAATAGGATTAAACAAGTTTTTATCAATCTTATAGATAATGCTTTTAAATATACTCCAGAAGGTGGAAAGGTGATATTTTCAGCTATAAATAAGAGTCCATATATAGAAATATGTATTGCAGACAATGGTACTGGAATACCGGAAGAAGAACTTCCATATATTAAAGAAAAATTTTATAAGGGAAAAAATAGTAATGCCTCTAGTGGTTTAGGCTTATCTATTTGTGATGAAATAATAAAATTACATGATGGTCAATTAATTATAGATAGTGAGAAAAATAAAGGTACTAAGGTATATGTACATTTACCTGTAGAGGAGGATAAATTAGTATGAAAAAGTGGAAAATAATTTTTATATTAATTGATATAGCTTTGATTTTAACATCTTGTAATGTTGGTAATGTAGAAACCACTGAAAAAATAGCTGCACCTCATAATACTACTCCTCCTGTTTTAGGTCAATGGAAAATAGATAAATATAAAATTGTAGATGGAACGAAAATTTCAGAGCATGATATAAAAAAAATTATGACAAAAAAAGTACTATTTTATAATGATTTAGTTATTGTAGGTGATGATTATTGTTTGGAGCCAAATTATAAAATAAAAAAAGTAGATACTTTAGATTATTTACTATATCATTATAAAATAAAACCTGAATTTTTAGGGATTAAAGATGAGCAGGTTCAAGTAATAAATATATCTAAGGGAAATCAGTTTTTTTATGAAATTATAAAAAAAGATAGTAATAATATTATAGTTAATATAGATGGTGTATTTTTATTTTTGTCAAAGATATCTAATGATGTTGATACTAAATTGATAAAAAAGTATTATGATAAAAGTAAAAATGTTAAAAAGTTAGATTCAAAAGGAATGGAGGATATTTTAAGGACTGGTTTATTATTAGGATTAAGATATTATGATGAAAAAGCAATTAAAAATAATGAGCAACCGTGGAAATATAGGACTATTTGGATTCATAGTTATAATAAAGATATTAAGAGTGTTTATGAAACCGATGATATATTTTTACCTAGGAAAACAGGGTTTTGGAAAGTAAGGGTAGATAGTGAAGTTATAGATAATAATGTGAATGATATTATTGTTGCTTATCCATTTGATAAAAGAAATATAAAAAAGGCTATTAAAAAATATGATGGAAAGGGAAATAAGAATATATTTAGTACGAAATTAATTCAATATATAGGAAATGATTATATTTCAATTGAAGATATAGAAAGCAAACCTAATGAAAGAAAGATGTTTCAAACATATCTTATTGATAGTATTGATGTAGGAAGATCAGTAAAAATATCAGATATCTGTGGTGAAGGGGATGAAGAAGACTTTGGATTAGGTAGAAGAAATGGACATTGGATTATGAAAGGAAGACTTAATTATGGGGAAGATGAAAAACAAATTAGTGGGGATTTTAATATAAAAGCTATTCCGCCTGTGGAATTAGTTCATTATGATGAACTTTCAATACCTTGGAATGCTATTAAGATGCGAATACCTGAGGTAATTGATGTTTTTACATCACCTAATGAAGATATAGCTATTATTGTAACTTATAAAAATATTTTAATTTATCCTATTAATAATGGGGAAATAGGAGAGAAACCTTTTGAAAAAATTGCATTAAATAATCGTGAAGAAGTAATTATGGGTGAATGGGCAATAGGTAAATACCCCAGTATTTGGGAGAATGAGTTTTTGAAAAATGATATAAAAGAATTAAAGCCACCAAAAAAGTCGAAAAATAAGTAAAAATGTAGTATAATTATTAATAGTAAATTATTGATATTAGCTTACAAGTTTTAAGCAAAAGAAAGGTGGTGAAGCTCCAGGTTTTTAGAACTATTGACAGAGACCAGGAGTAGAAATGAAAAAAAAGAAGACTATAATAATAGTAACAGTAGTTTGTGCTATAGTATTAGGATTATTTTTTTATGTATATTCTTATTTGAATGATATTAAAACTGTAAAGATAACGGAAAATGATGAAGAATTAGGTATAAAACCCAAAGAGAATGATAGAAAGAATCAAGAAAAGGAGAAAGGAGTAATAAATATCGCTTTATTTGGAGGCGATGGAAGAACTGATGATGAAATATCTCGTTCTGATGCTATAATGATTTTAAGTATTGATAAAACGCATAAGAAGTTAAAATTAGCTTCAATTATGCGAGATACATATGTTGATGTTCACGATTATGGTATGACAAAAATTAACCATGCTTATGCTTATGGAGGACCAGAATTAGCGATTAGAACAATAAATGAAAATTTTAATTTAAATATAAGAGACTATGCTTTTGTAAATTTCAATAGTTTTGAAAAACTTGTAGATACTGTTGGTGGAGTGGACGTAGAATTAAATACTGCTGAGATAGAAGAAATAAATAAAAATGTTTCTAGTAGTAAAATTAATGGCCCTGGAGTGCATCATTTAAATGGAAGACAAGCACTTGCTTATACTAGAATAAGAAAAATAGGAAATGGTGATTATGAGAGAACAGAAAGGCAGAGAAAAGTGATAAATGAATTGTTTGAGAGAGGGAAAAATGTTAAGGCATCTCAATATCCAGATCTTGTAAATAGTGTTTTCCCGTATGTAGAAACAAGTTTTTCAAAAATGGAAATAGTTAAGCTTGGCACATATGTTTTAACCAATAATATAAGGACATTAGAACAAACTAGATTTCCTAAAGATGAACATAGTAAAGGACAGTATATAGGTAAATTATGGTATTTGGTAACAGATTTGGAATCCACAGAAAAAGAAATTCATAAATTCATATATGAATAAAAGTAGTTTTATTATAACCGTGGAAACTAAAGATAGTAGTTTCCACGGTATTTTTATGTACATTAATATGTATTAATTAATGTACTTGAAAATTTGTTCTATTAAATTTACACAAAGGTTTGTAGTCGTATCATTTTTATCAAGAAGTGGGTTTAGTTCAACGAAATCCATTGAAGTTATAAGGTTTGTACTTAAAAGTGACTTAAAAATTTTTGTCACTTCTTCTATATTGAAACCATTGCTAACAGGGGTTCCTGTTCCAGGGACTAAGTTCTTATCTAGTGCATCAATGTCAAAACTTAAATGTACTCCATCAATGTTGCTAGCTTTAATATTGGTTATTATTTTTTTAATAACAACTTCAAGTCCTATTTTTCGAATATTATCCATAGTATATAAATGTAAATTTAAATCTTTAGCAAGTTGAATTTCTCCTTTATCTAAATCTCTAGCACCAATAATATATACATTTTCAGGTTTAACTTTTGCCCCCTTGTAATATACATCAACTAAAGAAGATTCCCCTACGCCTAATGCTGCAGCTAATGGCATACCATGAGCATTACTAGAGGGAGATGTTTTGTGGGTATTTATATCACCATGGGCATCTATCCATACAACGGCTAAGTTATCAAAAAATTTACTTGCTCCTGAAATACTACCTAAACCTAAGGAATGGTCTCCACCAATTATAAATGGGAAACTTTTTGAGGATAAGGAACTATAAACTAAATGAGCAAGATTATTGTTCATATCTAATATAGGGTTTAAATATTTAATATTTTTGTGATCAGCAAATTTTTTTGTTTGAGAAATATTAGGTATGAACAAATTTCCAAAGTCATAAACTTTATGACCTTGTTCTTCTATAATTTCCACTATTTTTTTTTCTCTTAATGTATTTGGTGTATATTGAGTACCATTACGATCACAACCATACATAATGGGTACTGAAATTAAATTTATATTCATTTTTAAGACCCCTTTCTATTTAAAGAATATGAAAAATCATACATAATCACTCACACTATTTAATTATATCATTTAAAAATAAAAATGAGAATGATGTTAAGTTAAAAAAATCAGTTGCAAAATTAAACAAATAATGATATGCTTAATAGAGCTTTAATTCGTAATGAATATTTTGTTTTTTAAAATTTATGAAATTATTTTAAAATGTTTATATTATATTGGCTGTAATAATTTCAAAATTTTAAAGATAAAGTTTTATTACAAAAAATTAAAAGAAAAATTTAGGAGGTATTATTATGGCTAAAGGTACAGTAAAATGGTTTAATGCAGAAAAAGGATTTGGATTTATTACAGCTGATGATGGAACAGATATCTTTGTTCATTTTTCTCAAATAAACAAAGAAGGTTTTAAAGCATTGGAAGAAGGTCAAAAGGTTACATTTGACATTGTTGAAGGACAAAAAGGACCTCAAGCAGCAAATGTAACTATTGATTAATAATAAAAGACATATTTAAATTAAAAAAGACTTAAGAGTATGTGATTACTCTCTAAGTCTTTTTTATTGTATTAGTATTATTTTTTATAAGTTCTAGTTTTTTATCTCGAGGCATTTGTTTTATTTCATATTCTCTTTTTTGTGCAGATATTTTATTATTGTGTTTTTCAAAATATAGAAGTTTAATTGGTAATCTAGCTCTTGTATATTTAGCTCCTTTTCCTTTAGAATGAGTTTTTAATCTTTTATCTAGATTATTAGTCCAGCCAGTATAAAGAGTATTGTCAGAACATTTTAAAATATATACATAACACATTATTATCACCAACAATTATTATATCATTTATGCAAGAAGTAATCCATTTACTCGTCTACCAATTGTATGCTATAATGTTATTTGAATTTAATTGAAATATTAAGGAGGGGTTGGAAATATGGAAAAATTTACATTAAATGCTAAGGACTCAGTTTTATTTATTATTGATATTCAAGAAAGATTAGCTAAGGTTATGAAATATAAAGAGCAGGTGGTAGAAAACACCAATATATTAATTTCTGCATCGAAACAGTTAGGTTTTCCTATTATTTATACAGAGCAGTATCCAAAGGGTTTAGGAAGTACAGTTCCAGAACTTAGTGATAATTTAAAAGAAGCTAAAAAATTTGAAAAAATTGAGTTTACTGCTTATACTGATGAAATAAAAAGTATTTTAGAAAAAATAGGTAGAAAGAAAATTATAATAACTGGTATGGAAACTCATATATGCGTATTCCAAACAGCAAGAGATCTCATTGCTGACAATTATGAAGTGTTTTTAGTAAAAGATGCAGTTTGTTCAAGGACAGAAGAAAATCATCAAAGTGGATTGGATTTAATGGAAAATATGGGGGCAATCATAACAAATACGGAGACTGTAATTTTTGATTTATTAAAAAAAGCTGGTACTCTTGAATTTAAAGCTTTATCAAAATTAATAAAATAATATAGTATTGAATTATTTTTAAAAGAATTATATGATATATGTACTAATAACTGTAATAAAATATACTTATTTTCACAACTATAGAAAACGTTTACTATTATAGAAAATTAATAAATAAGGGGGTCAAATTTTTGGCTATTTTAAGCGATTTAGATAATTTAAAAATTCTACATAGAAATCGTTTAGCTAGTAGATCATATTTTATATCTTATGACGATGTAGATTCTGCTATTACATTTGAAAGAGGGAAATCAGAAAGATTTAAATTACTTAATGGTATGTGGAAATTTTATTATTCTAGTACTCCAAATGAAGCACCTGAAGGGTTTTATAAAGAAAATTTTGATGTAAGTGAATGGAATGATATAAAGGTACCAGGAAATTGGCAATTACAAGGATATGATCATCCTCATTATACAGATTTAATCTACCCTTTTCCAGTAGATCCACCTAAAGTTCCAACGGAAAATCCTACTGGCTGTTATAGAAGAAATTTTTATACACCTGAAAGTTGGAAGGATTTGCAAGTAATACTTAGGTTTGAAGGAGTAGATAGTGGTTTTCATTTATGGATAAATGGAAGGGAAGTAGGATATAGTCAAGGTAGTAGAATGCCTTCAGAATTTGATATTACTTCTTATATAAAGACTGGTAATAATACTTTAGCTGTTAAGGTTTATAAATGGACTGATGGTAGTTATTTAGAAGATCAAGATATGTGGTGGTTAAGTGGTATATTTAGAGATGTTGTATTGATTGCTAGAAACAAAGTTCATATTGAAGATTTTTTTATAAAAACTGAATTAGATGAAAAATATGAAGATAGTATGTTAAAGATAGAAACAAAGGTTAAAAATATAGATTCCATAAAAAAAGCAGGCTATAGTATAGAATATATTCTTTTAGATGATGAATTATCTAAAGTAGGAGAAAAAGTGAGTTTAGAGAATATAGATTTGAATCCTGAAATGGAAAAGAATTTGTCTGTAGATATATTAGTAAAAGAACCTAATGAATGGTCGGCAGAAAGTCCTTATTTGTATAATCTTATTATGATACTGAAGACTTCTAGAGGTGATATTATAGAGGTTGTACCTTCAAAAATAGGATTTAGAAAAATAGAAGTTAAAAATGGAAACTTTCTTGTAAATGGAGTACCTATAATGTTAAAAGGAGTAAATCGTCATGAGATACATCCAGATTTTGGGAGAGCAGTACCATTTCACATTATGGAAAAAGATGTAATACTTATGAAAAGGCATAATATAAATGCTGTTCGTACTGCCCATTATCCAAATCATCCAAGATTTTATGAATTATGTAATAAGTATGGTTTATATGTAATAGATGAAGCAGATTTGGAATGTCATGGTTTTGAAATAATGGGAAATATTAGTCAACTAAGTAAGGATCCAGAATGGAAAGAAGCTTATGTAGATAGAATAGAGAGAATGGTAGAAAGAGATAAAAATAATCCTTGTATTATCATGTGGTCTTTAGGTAATGAGTCAGGATTTGGTCCTAATTTTAAAGCTATGGCAGATTGGTGTCATAAGAAGGATCCTACAAGATTAGTTCATTACGAAGGAGATTTTGATGTAGAAGTGGCAGATGTAGCAAGTACAATGTATTCTTCTCATGACAAGATGGAAGAATACGGGAAAATGGAAAATATGGATAAACCCCATATACTTTGTGAATATGGACATGCTATGGGAAATGGACCTGGAGGATTAAAAGAGTATTGGGATATTTTTTATAAATATAAGAGACTTCAAGGTGGCTTTGTATGGGAATGGGTGGATCATGGTCTTAGAAAGTATACAAAAGAGGGCAAGGAATATTTTGCTTATGGTGGAGATTTTGGAGATGAGCCAAATAATTTAAATTTTTGTTGCGATGGTTTACTTAAACCAGATAGAGTTCCGACTCCTGGATTGTATCAGTATAAGAAGATAATTGAGCCTGTAAAAGTAGAAGAAAAAGATTTAAGAAAAGGTAGAATAAAAGTTAAAAATTTATATGATTTCATATCTTTAGATCATTTGCAATTATATTGGAATATCAAGGGAGATGGTGAAATATTTCAAAGTGGAGTAATATCTATGCCTCATATAAAAGCAGGAGATAGTGAAGTGATAACAATACCTATTGACTTTGATAAAAAATACAAAATTAAAACAGATTTATGGTTGAATATTCAGTTTGTACTAGCAGTAGATACTGATTGGGCTAAAAAAGGTCATGTAATTGCTTGGGAGCAATTGAAATTACCTATGGAAAATAAAATTGAAACAATTTTGACTAAAGAAAATATGTTTAGTTTATCAGTGAAAGAAAATAGGAAATTTATAGATATTAGTGGATATAATTTTAAATTGAGTTTTAACAAGATTACAGGTAGTATAGGAAGTTGGAATTATGAAGGAGTAGATATTTTAGAAGAAGGACCTGTGATAAATTTTTGGAGAGCTCCTATAGATAATGATATGTATGTAGCTAAAGAATGGAAAAAGAAAGGTTTAAATCTTTTACAACATAGAATAGATAAAGTTGAGACAAAGGTTGAAAAAAATTTAGTAATTGTAGATATAAAAACTTTTGTTTCTCCACCAAATGGAGATTGGGCTGTAGAGTGCTACTATACTTATGAGGTATATGGAAGTGGTCATATAAAAATATCTATAAAGGGTAATCCTAAGGGGAAACTTCCTGAAACATTGCCAAGAATTGGGGTTCAAATGAAATTGCCTAATAATATGTCAAATGTACAATGGTATGGAAGAGGTCCAGGTGAATCCTATATTGATAGCAAAGAATGGAATCCTTTTGATATATATAGCAGTACAGTTGAAAAATTATATATGCCCTATGTATATCCTCAAGAAAATGGTAATAGAACAGATGTAGAATGGTTTTCATTAACAAATGAAATAGGGATAGGATTTTTAGTAGTTGCTGAAGATAAACTTAATTTTAGTGCACATTATTACTCAATGGAGGATATAGAAAAAGCTAAGCATTTGTCTGATTTGGATAAGAGAGATTTTATAACATTAAATATTGATTATAAACATAATGGGCTTGGTAGTAATAGTTGTGGGCCAGAACCCTTACCACAACATAAACTTGTACCTCAAAAATTTGATTTTAGTTTTAAATGGAAACCTTATTGTATTGAAGAAAGTTCTCCATTAGAATTAAGTACTGAAATTATAAAATAAATTTTGGGGAGAATATAGGGAGGAAAATATGAAATTTGATATTAAGAAAGTTCCCTTTTGTTCTTTTGGTTCAACTCTTACAATATCATATATTGAAAATATAGAAGGTATTGAAAATGGTTTATATATAAGAAATGTATAAGGATGGGGATAAAAACAGTATACTTAAAACTAATTAAAATTACTTAAAAACATTGCATATTAAATAAGTTTATACTATGTAAAAAATGTAAAACTAAATTATCGAGAGACATAAAAAGCAGCGTTAATATAGCTAAAAAAGATAAATTGTTGTCTGGTTCGGACTATGTTGATTGGAATTTATACAATTCAACATATACAGCTAAATGGAACTTTAAAAAAAGCAAAATTTTATTTACTGGCCGTACATTAGAGAAACCTAATATATGGATGAATTAAATTAAGAAGGTGATACTTTTTTAGCAAAATCTATTTGCATAAATATATTTTGATATATTTGAGTAGGTTTTGTAGAACAGAAATTTTTAGTTGATAAAGTGAGGAGATATAGATGTCAATTACTATACATGATGTAGCAGAAAGATCAGGAGTCTCTATTGCAACTGTGTCTCGTGTAGTGAACAATAATTATCCAGTTAAAAAAGAGACTAGAGAAAAAGTAGAAAAAGCAATTAAGGAATTAGAATATAAACCTAATGAAATAGCAAGAAGCTTAGTACTTAAAACAACATCTACTATAGGGATAGTTGTGCCAGGAATTACTAATATATTTTTCCCTACAATCGTTGAAGAAATAAATAGAGTTTTAGTAGAGGAAGGATTTATAATATCTTTATTTATTACAGAAGGAGATCCAAATATTGAAAGAAATTTAATAGGTAATATTATTTCAAGAAATATAGATGGAATGATAATTATTGATCCTTCAGCAGAAAATTTAAAAGGTAATTATTTTGAAAAAATATGTAAAAAAATCCCTACCATTATTATTAGTGGAAATATTAATAATAAATATAATTTTGTGTCTTATGATGAAGAAGTAGGGACTATAAAAGCTTTCCAATATTTATTAGAATTAGGACATAAAGAAATAGTATTTGTCCGTGGAGATAGAAGTTTGTCTTATGATTTAAAGGAGAAAATATATAAACAGTTTATAGAAGAAAATAATCTTGAATATGAAAAAATAGTATCAGTAGGAATGGGAAATAGTTTAGCGGCAGTTAAAGAAACAGAAAGGATATTTGTAGAGTTTTTAAGTTCAGAAAAATTAGGTACTGCTATTTTTGCTTGTAATGATCTTATGGCAGTAGGAATAATAAAGGCTTGTAATAAAATGAAAATTAGAGTGCCAGAAGATATGTCTGTTATTGGTTTTGATAATACTTTGCTTTCTAGTATCAATCATCCTAAAATTACAACTGTTGATTTAAATATGAAAAAGGCTGGTAGAATAGCAGCATTAGAACTTATTAATATAATTAAAAATAAATCTATTTTTACTAAAAAAATTGTTTATGAAACTAAATTAATAATTAGAGAGAGTTGTGGTAATAAAACGTAAAAATAGAGGTTTTAGGAGGAATTATATGAATTTAAATAATATTAAAAGAAAATTTTTTCATATTTATAACAACAAAGAACTAAATGTATTTTTTTCTCCTAGTAGGGTCAATTTAATAGGTGAACATATAGATTACAATGGAGGTTATGTTTTGCCTTGTGCTCTTGAATTGGGGACTTATGGTTGTGTTAGGAAAAGATGTGATAAAAAAATAAGACTTGCTTCTGGTAATATTGAATTAAAAGTTGAAATAGATATTAATTATTTAAATTATGAAGAAAAACATGATTGGGCCAATTATCCTAAAAGTGTTATTTATTTTATGAAAAAAGAAGGATATAATGTTTCGGGTATGGATATATTTGTAGAAGGCAATATTCCTAATGGTGCTGGTTTATCATCATCAGCATCATTAGAGTTATTGATTGCTGAGATGATTAATATTATGTTTAATGATGGAAAAATATCTAAAATGGATTTAATACGAATTTGTCAAAGAGCAGAAAATGATTATATTGGAGTAAAGTGTGGGATAATGGATCAATTTGCTGTAGCAAGGGGGAAAAAAAATTGTGGAATTCTATTAAATTGTAGTAATCTTGATTTTAAATACATAGATATGGATGCTAAAGATTATAGATTAGTTATTATGAACACTAATAAAAAAAGGCAATTAAATGAATCTGATTATAATAAAAGAAGGACAGAATGTGAAAAAGCTTTAAGTATTCTCAGAAATTACAAAGAAATAGAAAATATTTGTCAGCTTACAATAGGAGAATATGAGAAGATGAAAAAATATCTAAATGAACAATCTATTAAAAATAGAGTTCATCATGTAGTTTATGAAAATCAAAGAGTTTTAAAAGCTTGTAATAGTTTGGAAGAAGGAGATATGAAGAGATTTGGAGAATTTCTTATAGAATCCCATGAATCTTTGAGAAAATTTTATGAAGTAACAGGAAAAGAATTAGATACTATAGTAGGAGCAGCAATAAATCAAGATAGTTGTATAGGTGCAAGGATGACAGGTGCAGGTTTTGGAGGATGTGCTATAGCTTTTGTAGAAAAAGAAAAGATTGAAGAGTTTATAAAAAATGTGGATACTGAATATAGAGAGAAAATTGGTTATAATGCAGATTTTTATGTAACAGGAATAGGTGATGGAACTAGGCAATTAATATTAGAGTAAGTTATTACAAGGCTTTGTATATAAACAAGGAAATGATAAAAGATAAATATGAATATAAAAAAGGAGGATTTATAAGATAATGTCTAGAGTTTCTAATGCACTTAGAATGTACATGCTTTTGCAAGTTAGAGATATAATGAAAGTTGGAGAAATAGCAGAAATATTGGAAGTAACTCCACGTATGGTAAATGAATATAAAAAAGATTTAGAGATGGCTGGTATATACATAGGTTCTAAATTAGGTAGAGATGGAGGATATTATTTAAAAAATACTCTAAATTTGAAAGGAATTGGTATTACAGAAAAAGAATTAGAAGCTTTAAAAATGGCTAATGAAGTGATAAAAAGTGGAAACTATACATATGCAGTTAATTTTGAAATGTTGGTTAGCAAAATACTTAATGCCAAAAAAGATTTTGAAGAAATTTCATATTACAGTAAAGACATATTGAAACCTATAGAAATGAAGGAAAAAGAAAAAAGAATTTGGATTGATATTAATAAGGCTATTGGAGGAAAAAACAAAGTAAAAATTAATTATAGCTCAATACAATGTAATAAATATAAATCAAATTTGACAACAAGGATAGTCCATCCTTATGGTGTATTTGATTATAAAGGTGGATTATATTTTTATGGTTATTGTGAATTGAGGGAAGAAGTTAGATTTTTTAAATTTTCAAGAGTTAATAATTATGAAGTATTAAAAGACCATTTTGCAATCAATATTAAATATGATCTAAAGGCAATTATTAGTAAATCTTTTGGGATTACTGATGATGATCCTATTGATTTAAAATTAAAAATACATTATCCTATGAGTCAAATAGTTAAAGAGAAACAGTATGCTGTAAATCAAAAAATAGAAGAAATAAATAAAGAGACAATATATTTTAAAGCACGTCTTAAAGGTTATAATGAAATAAAATCTTGGGTTATGAGTATGGGAAGTTTAGTAGAAGTGATAGAACCAATTAAACTTAAAGAAGAGATATTAGAAGAGGCAAATAAGGTGATAAATTTATATAAAAATAACATTGAATAAAAAGATACAATACTGTATAATAAATGTAAATAAAAGTAAATTGGTATTTTAGCTGGCTGAATATATAAACAATATGTTTTTGGGAAGGGTAAAACACCCTTATATAAAGGGTTTATATATAAAAAATTAAAAAAAGGGGGTTGTATTGTGACTGTTCAAGTCAAGGGAAAAGAGGAGTTTAAGCCTTATGTGCCAGCTGATAAGGTAATGCCTGAATTAACATCTGCATCAATAATTATAGGAATTATTATGTCACTCATTTTTGGTGCAGCCAATGCTTATCTTGGTTTAGTAGTAGGTATGACTATTAGTGCTTCAATACCAGCAGCAGTAATTTCTATGGGAATTATGAGGGGAATTTTAAAAAAAGACTCTATTTTAGAAAACAATATGGTACAAACTATAGCTTCTGCAGGAGAAGCATTAGCGGCAGGTGCTATATTTACATTACCTGCACTGTTTGTATGGGCTCAGGATTTAGGAATGTTAGGACCTAATATGTTTGAAATTACAGTTACTGTACTTGTAGGTGGAGTTTTGGGAGTGTTTTTAATGCTTCCTCTTAGAAAATCATTGATAGTAAATGAACATGCGACTTTACCCTATCCAGAGGGAACGGCTTGTGGTGAAGTATTGAAGGCTGGAGAAACAGGGGGAATTAAGGCAAAAACAGTATTTACAGGATTAGGCATAGGGGCTATATTTAAATTTATAGCTGATGGAATAAAACTTTTCCCAAGTAAAATTGAGTGGGAAATAAAAGGTTATAAGGAAGCAGCTATAGGTATGAATACTTTTCCAGCACTTTTGGGAGTTGGATTTATAATTGGACCTGAAATTTCAGCTTATATGCTTTCAGGAGCAATTCTTGGATGGTTAGTTATTATTCCATTGATTGCACATTTAGGACAGTATATTCCTGAAGCAATATACCCTGCAACTGTGGCATTGTCGGAATTAAATTATTGGGATATATGGAGAAATTACGTAAGGTATATTGGTGCTGGGGCAGTGGCATTCGGAGGAATTTTAAGTCTTATAAAATCATTACCACTTATTTTTAGAACATTTAAGGATGCTATGAAGGGACTTAAAAAATCAAGAGGAAGTGAAGATGCAACTTTAAGAACTGATAAAGATATGTCACTAAAAGTTGCTCTTATAGCTATAATCATATTAATTGTATTTATTGCAATTACACCTATAATTCCTGTAGGATTAGTAGGAGCTATACTAATTGCAGTATTTGGATTTTTATTTGCTACAGTTTCATCGAGACTTGTTGGACTTATAGGGAGTAGTAATAATCCTGTATCAGGAATGACTATAGCAACTCTTCTTATTACTAGTATAATATTTAAATCAATGGGATTTGATGGAGAAGAGGGAATGATTGGTGCTTTACTTGTGGGAACTGTAATATGTATTATTACAGCAATTGCTGGTGATATGTCACAAGATTTAAAAACTGGTTTTCTAGTAGGGGCAACTCCTAGAAAACAGCAATTAGGAGAACTTATTGGAGTAATTGCATCTGGGCTTATTATAGGATGGTTACTAGTACTTTTTAATAATGCATGGGGATTTGGTTCTTCAGAACTTCCTGCTCCTCAAGCTACCTTGATGAGACTTGTTATTGAAGGAGTTATGGAAGGAAATTTACCATGGGTACTTGTATTTGTAGGAATTGGTATAGGCATAGTGGTTGAATTGTTAGGTGTACAAATTTTACCTTTTGCAGTAGGATTGTATTTGCCAATTCATTTAAGTACACCAATAATGGTTGGAGGTATAATAAGAGGTATATTAAATAAAAGTAATAAAGAAACTGTTAATCAAAAAATAGATAGTGGAGTTTTATATTCTTCAGGGCTTATTGCTGGTGAAGGACTTGTGGGTATTATATTGGCTATATTTGCCGTTATTCCTGTAGGTTATGAAACTGTTGGAGATAAAGTAGCTTTCGGTAATGAAATTTTGGGCAAATATGGGTCAGTAGCCTTTTTTATACTTTTGATAATCACTCTTTTGAAATATTCAATGTGGATAAAAGCAGAGGAAGAATAATATTTATTTATATTAGAAATATCTTGGGACTTTATCCCAAGATATTTCTAATAGTTTATTGAGGGGGATTATATGGGAAAGAATTACTTGGATTTTATTCCTAAAAAAGTAAAAAATATTGATTGGAAGGAAAAAGAAAATGGAAATATTCAATTGATAATATATAAAGACTCTTTTATACAAAAGATTATAATAAAACTTTTTTTTACGCCAGATAAATTTTTTGTGGATTTAGATGATATTGGAAGTTTTGTATGGATATATATAGATGGTAATAGGAGTGTATATGATATAGCAAGGCTTTTGAAAAAGGAATTTGGAGAAGAAGTAGAGCCTATTTATGAAAGGCTCATAAAGTATATAGTCATACTGAAGAATAATAATTTCATTGAATTCAATTGACTACTCTTTTTAAAAATTCTTTAGTTCTTTGATTCTTAGGGTTTGTGAATAATATTTCTGGATTTCCCTCTTCAATTATATATCCTTCATTCATAACTAAAATTCTATCGGCAACTTGTCGAGCAAAAGCCATTTCATGAGTAACTATTATCATTGTCATACCATCATTTGCTAATTGTTTTATTACTTCTAAAACTTCACCAACCATTTCTGGATCGAGAGCAGAAGTAGGTTCATCAAACAATATTAATTCTGGAGACATAGCTAAAGTTCTAGCAATAGCTACTCTTTGTTTTTGACCTCCTGATAGTTGATTTGGATAATTATTAGCTTTATTTTCTAAACCTACTCTTTTAAGTAAATTTAATCCTATTTTATTAGCTTCTTCTTTTTTAAATTTTTTTAGTTTAACAGGTGCAAGAGTAATATTTTCTAATACTGTTTTATGTGGAAATAAATTAAAATTTTGAAATACCATACCCATGGATTGTCTTATTAAATTTATTTGCTTTTTAGAATTAGTAACAGATATGTTTTTAAAAAATATTTCTCCACTAGAAATGTCCTCAAGTTTATTTAAACATCTTAAAAAAGTGCTTTTTCCTGAACCGCTAGGTCCAATTATTACTACTACTTCTCCTTGATGAATTTCTAAATTAATATTTTTTAGTACTTCTGTATTTTTAAATTTTTTATATAAATTTTTAACTTTAATCACTTAATTTAAGTCTCCTTTCAAAGGTTCCAACAATTTTAGATAAACTAAAAGTTATTATAAAATATATTATGGCAGCTATTATAAGAGGTTCAAAAGGTTGAAATGTATTGGCTCTAATTGTATCAGTATTATACATTAATTCATGAATTCCAATTATTGATACAATAGAGGATTCTTTTATTATGGCAATAAATTCATTGCCAAGGGCTGGTAATATATTTTTAATAGCTTGAGGTAGAACAATATTATGCATAGCCATGGAATAAGATAACCCCAGAGATCGGGCTGCTTCCATTTGCCCTTTATCTACAGCTTGAATTCCAGATCTTACAATTTCTGCAACATAGGCAGAACTATTTATAGATAAAGTTATAATACCTGACATTAAATCAGCTAATTCAATATTTAAAATTGTTATATCGGGAAATTGTACACCTAAAAAAGAAAGTCCATAATACACTAAAAACAATTGAACTAATATAGGTGTTCCTCGGATAAATTCTATATAGATTGATGCTATAGTTTTTAAAATAGCATTATGAGATATTCTCATTAAAGCAAATATTATTCCAAATATTATTCCAAAAATAATAGTAAATATAGAGAGGAGCAAAGTTATTTTTGCCCCTTCTAGAAAAAATATATAATTGTCTTTAAGAAAACTAAAATTCAAAGTTAATAACCTCCTATTGTTCAGATAGTATTGTAGCGTCTTTAATAAATTCATCAAGTATTTCTTCTTCTACTAATCTATCTATTGTTTTATTCATTTTATCTACTAATTCTTTTTGATCTTTTTGAGTTGCTATTGCTACTCCATCTTCTTTTCCAAAAGTTATATGTGGAGAAAGTACTAAATCAGGGTTTTCATTAATATAAGCATCGGCAACAGGATTTACTATTACTATTCCATCTATTTTATTGTTTTTTAATTCTAATACTAAATCAGTAATTTTACCTAGAGCTTTTATTTCAGCATTTTTAATTTTTTCATTAGCTACATCTTCTTGAATAGTTCCTTTTTGAACGCCAATTTTAAGATTTTTTAAATCATCAATAGATTTGAATTTATCTTTATCTTCCGTTCTAACTAATAATCCTTGTTCAGCTTCATAGTATCTTTTTGTAAAGTCAACATTTTTTTCTCTTTCTGGAGTAGGTGTCATTCCAGCAATTACGAAATCTACATTACCTGTTTGTAAAGCTGCTAAAAGACCATTGAAATCCATATCTTTTATTTCAAGATCAACATCTAAATCTTTAGCAATTTCTTTAGCAACTTCAATGTCAAATCCTACAATTTCATCTTTACCATTTATTTGTTTGTGAAATTCATAAGGAGGATAGTCAGCACAAGTTCCTAAAACTATCTTTCCTGATTTTTTAATTTTGTTGATGATTGTTACATTTTCAGTTTTTTCACTATTATTTGAAGTGTTTTTAGAGTTATTACATCCAGTTAAAATTGT
The DNA here is from genome assembly GCA_964447805.1 of uncultured Clostridia bacterium. Taxonomy (GTDB): domain Bacteria; phylum Bacillota; class Clostridia; order Tissierellales; family DATGTQ01; genus CAYUTQ01. The sequence continues at coordinate 168 of CAYUTQ010000030.1, read as the reverse complement.
AAACATAAGTACTACAACTAAAGTCAATATTAAATATGCATTGTTTTTTTTATTCATTTTTGTTCCTCCTTTGTTTTTATATAGTAAGTATACTTTAATATTATAAGACATAAAGTATAAAATTGCAATACAAACTATAAAAATACATAAATATTTATTTTAGTATAT
>CAYUTQ010000029.1:0-25558 GCA_964447805.1 uncultured Clostridia bacterium | reverse complement strand
TTAAATAATAAATAATTAAAAACATTAATACCATAGTTAATACTAATATATTTTTTATTAAAAAATCTTTACTCATAATTAGGCTCCTTTTAAAAATAAATCTATAGGCAGCCAACAGCTGCCTATTACCAAAGTCTACCTATTCCATTTTTAATATTTTCCATTGCTTTTCTTGTGTTTTTTATAGCTCTTCTTTTTTGAAAAGGGCTCATTCTATTTACAAAATATGCTCCCATAGAGGCTCCCAAAATACTTCCAAATATTACTCCTTTTCTAAAACCATTATTCATTGTACCATCTCCTTCTTATTTTCTACCTATAGTTTGCCTCTATATTAATCCTCTAATTCTATTAATTTTTTGTAATATTGGTTACTCTTGTCAATGTCTTTTATATTTTTTTCTTTAATTATTAAACTTTCATTTTTAATTTTCATATCTTTAAAATATGGTAAAAATTTCCTTCCTTCAACTATATCTTCAATTAACCCTTCAGAAATAATAAAACCAAGTATTTTACCATCATTTTCACTAATAATAATGTCTTTAATATAACCCATACATTCATGTTTATCTGTGATAATTTCCCAATCTATCAAATTAATTTCTTCATAGGATACCTCATTCTTAGAATTATTTTCAATTACTATAGTTATAGAATCCTTATCTATATTTATAATACTTTCAAAGGGTATGAATTTCTTATTTTTATATATTTTATCATTTTTAATAATCAATCCTTTTACTTTTTTTATATCTTCATCAAAATACACATTTACTACTTTACCCAAAAAAGACTTATTTTCTATATCTATCAATTTTAAAATCAATAATTCACTATACTTTATCAATTAAATACCTCTTTCTTTTTTTATAATATTTAGTATATCTTTTTATTTAAAAAATATAAAAAAAACTGCTGAATATTCAGCAGTTTTTTTAATGATCATGAGGATCTTTCATTGGATCAAAATCTTCTAAACCTTCTATATGAACATTATTCTTTTTTGAATAATCCAAAAGTGCAGATTTAATAGCTTGTTCTGCTAATACAGAACAATGTACCTTTATAGGGGGTAATCCCCCTAATGCTTCTACAACAGCTCTATTAGTTATATCCATAGCTTCATTGATATTTTTACCTTTAATTAACTCTGTAGCCATACTAGAAGATGCTATAGCCGCACCACAACCAAAAGTTTTAAATTTTGCATCAACTATTATATCATCTTCAATTTTTAAATACATTTTCATTATATCTCCACATTTTGGATTACCTACTTCACCTACACCATCAGCATCTTTTATCTCTCCAACATTTTTTGGATTTTTAAAATGTTCTATTACTTTCTCTGAATACATTTATTTTACCCCCTTTGCCTTTTCATATAATGGAGACATTGCTCGTAATCTTTGTACTATTTCTATTAACTTTTCAACTACATAATCTACTTCTTCCTCTGTATTGAAATCACCTAAAGTAAGTCTCAAAGAACCATGAGCTATTTCATGAGGTAACCCTATTGCCAAAAGAACATGAGATGGATCCAAAGTACCAGATGTACAAGCTGAGCCACTAGATCCAGCTATTCCTTCCATATCTAAACTAAGTAGTAAAGACTCTCCTTCAATAAACTTAAAACAAAAATTTGCATTTCCTGGCAATCTATTGGTTGGATGTCCATTTAATCTTACATAATCTATATTGTCAAATACATCCTTAATAAGCTTATCTCTAAGTTTAACTAATTTTTTATTATGAACCTCTAAATTTTCATAAGCCAATTCAATAGCTTTTCCCATACCTACAATTCCAGGCACATTTTCTGTACCAGCTCTTTTATTTCTCTCCTGTCCTCCTCCAGCAATTAGAGAATCTATCTTAACACCATTACGTATATACAATGCACCAATACCTTTTGGACCATAAAACTTGTGAGCTGCCATAGATAACATATCTATATTTAATTCATCTACATTTATTGGAATATTCCCAACAGCTTGGACTGCATCTGTATGAAAATATATACCTTTTTCTTTTGCAATTTTCCCAATTTCTTTTATTGGCTGAATTGTTCCAATTTCATTGTTAGCAAACATAATCGTAATAAGTATAGTTTCATCGTTAATTGCTTTTTTTAACTCATTTACATCTACCACACCATATTCATCCACATCTAAATAAGTAACCTTAAAGCCTTGCTTTTCCAAGTATTCACAAGTATGAAGAACACCATGATGTTCTATTTTTGAAGTAATAATATGATTACCTTTATTCTTATTTGCAAAAGCAATACCTTTTATTGCCCAATTATCTGCTTCTGAACCACCTGCCGTAAAAAATATTTCTTTGGACTTTCCTCCTATTACCTTTGCAACTTTTTCTCTTGCACTTTCAACAGCTTTCTTTGATTCACTACCCAAAGAATATATACTTGAAGGATTCCCATATTTTTCACTAAAATATGGATACATTTCATCAAGCACTTCTTTTTTTACAGGTGTAGTTGCTCCATTATCCATATAAATATATTTTCCCATAAAAACTTCCTCCTAAATTCATTAATTTTTTTCAGCCAATATTTTTCTATGTTCTTCTACCATATCATTTAATGTAATAGTATCAGTAACTTCATTTATACTATTACTAATCTTTAGCCAAACTAATTTTGCCACACATTCGTCCTCTCTATCACATTTGTACAAATCATTATCCAATACACAATCAGTTAGTGCTAAATTGCCTTCCAATACACGCAAAACATCTCCTACTGTTATTTCCTGTGGTGGTTTAGCTAACATATACCCACCTTGAGAACCTCTTACACTTTCAAGTAACCCTTCTTTTCTTAATTGTGAAACTAGTTGTTCTAAATAATTCTCAGATAGCTCTTGTTTATCAGCTATATTTTTCAAAGGAATAGGACCTTCTCCATAATGCAATGCCAATTGAAACATTGCTTTCAAACCATATCTTCCTCTAGTAGATAATTTCATTTCTCCACCTCTTTTAATCCCAACCACTTTACTTGGTATTTACTATTTAAGTATAGTATACCCTACTAATTTTGTCAACATTCATTTTAAATAAAAAAAGAGCTATAGCTCTTTTTTTACTCAAAAATATCTTCGAACTGTGGTGGAAAGAAATCCGGAAATGGAGCATAATCAAAATCATCACATATATCTTCTGGACTAAATTCCTCACATTCTGGTGGTTCTGGACAAAAACCAAATGCAGGTATTAATAATTGAACAGTCCCAACAACTTTAATTATGATAAATACTCCTACTGCAAATGTAAGTATACCATCAACTACTGTAGGAGTGCCTAACTCTTTAGAACTAGTTTCTACTACTATTCTAAATTCGAACTCATCTCTAGCATCTGGTATAAACAATATAACATCTTTTTGTATATCTGGTAAAAATTTTTCTTCCGATGTATTATCAGTATAAACTATATTGTAAGGTACCCTTAATGTAAATCTTACTCTACTAAATTGTGGTTTGTTCTCTATATCTGTAATAATCAAAGTATTTGGAACTATAAATCCTGATTTAAAATGTAAATCTTTAAATGTTTTACAATCTATCTTCTCTTCTATAGTTGGAAAACACTCTCTTTGTTGGCAACTTGCATATACTTTGTCTACTATGATACAGTCCCTATCTGTCACTTGATTTAAATCTATTTTGATTGTATCAATATTATCTTTTGGATAATACTCTTCTCCCATATTTTTCACTCCCTTAATTTTAATAAATACACTTTTACTTTCATATTATGAATTTTAAAAAGTTTTGTGCTTTCAAAAAGTAGATATATGAATAAATATTGAATTATCTTGAAACATAAAACTTGAACATTTAAAAATTAATATAAAACAATTCTTTCAAGAGGTATAAGCTAATATGGAAGGGTTTTATTTTATAAGTTATTAAATACTTGATTTATAGTTAAATTATATTCAATATTTCAAAACCTTATAAAGTTTTCAAATTCTTCTATAGATGTGGTTTGATAAATTCCAATTCTATTTAATGCATATATGTTATCTAAAGGTTGTATATATCCTTTATTTGCAGTAAATGCCATAGAAAAATCAACTTGTTTTAATATTTTAATTATTTCATAATTATATTGTCCAAATGGGTAATTGAAATATTTTGTATTTAGTATTTTTATACTTTTCTTTAAATCATTAATAATTGTTTCTTGAGGTTTAGAAAGTAAAAAACTGATGCCATTAGAATCTGTAAAATGAAGATTATGAGTATGACTAGCAAATTGAAAAATATCCTTCATTTTGTTTATGTCATTCCAATCTAAATAGCGTTCATCCTTTGAACCGATGTTATTCGTTATTAAAAAACTAGCTGCTTTAAAATTGTATTTTTTTAATATATCATAAACATATATATAATTATTTTTGTATCCATCGTCAAAGGTTAAAAGTATACTTTTTTTAGGAAGATAGATTTCTCCCTTTACATACCTTTCCATCTCCTCTAAGGTTAAAGTATGAAATCTTTTTTCATACAATATTTTCATTTGTTCGCTAAAATTTTTAGTAGAAATTACATAAGGATTATTTTTGTATTTATTTTGACAACTTGGAGAAACCATATGATACATTAAAGCACAAATACAATTTTTATTTGCCATTAAATATATAGCCCTCCTTTACAAATTAATTTAATTGTTTACATGTTTTTTATACTCATCAGTATATTTTATTAATCTACAGTATCTTTTCATAAGTTCTTCATCATCAATTTTCCAAGTATGTTTCTTTTTAGAAGAATATCTCATATAAACATGGTTAAATTTGCTAGTAGAATATATTTTTATGCCATTATTGATACAATCTCTACAAAACTGGGTATCTTCTGCAGCAGATATATCACGAAATTTTATTTGCTTTAAAACATTTTTTTTAATAACTAACGTAGATCCATTTACAAATTGCACAAATTTCCATTCAAGTCCAGGATCTCTTAAGGCTAAAGTTTTGGATTTAACAAAATACACAAAAGTTGTACCTTTACCTACTACTTTAGCATTTGATATTTTAAATCCATTGAAAGCTTCAGTTAAATATTTAGCACCATAATAATCATCATCATCAAATTTTGCTATATAATCAAATTTAGCTTTGGATGCTCCAATATTTAGACATTTACCTAAAGATATATTTTCATCTATTTGGAAAATTTGTATATCGCTTTTTTTACCAATTGTCTTTTCCCAATTTTCAATATTTATTTTGTTATTATTTATTATAATAATCAATTCTTTTTCTTTGAATTTTTGTCTTTTGTAATTATTTAAAATATTATTGAGGAAATTGGGATTATTAGTACAAGTGATAATTGATACTTTTTTTAATATATTTTTCTTTTTTATAGAGCTTTTTATAAAGCTATCTAAAGATTTATTAATTGCCTTGTTCATACAATCACCATCCTATTTTACTAAATGAAAGTTGCCAAAATTATAAACAAGGATATTTTTGTTTGAAAACAATTTTGGATTTAAGATGTTTTTTGCATCAAGTATTATTGGATTTTTCATATTTTTTAAAATAATTTCATTTTCTAATTCTAGTGTTTTAAATTCATTATGATCTGCTAATAGTAGTAATAAATTAGAGTTTTTTAGTGAATCTTCTTTTGATGAAAGTTCAATATAGTTAATGGGGATATTATCAACAAGTGGATCATATATTGATAAATTAAAATTTTCTTTTTTTAATTTATTTATGATATCAATAGAAGGACTATTTCTAATATCATTTACATTTCCTTTATAAGTGATTCCCCAAATAGTAATTTTAGGATTTGATATATTCTTAGTTATTTTTTTAACTATTGAGACTATATATTTAGGCATATTTTCATTTATTCTTCTTGAAAGGGAAATTAAACTTAATGAATCATTTTTATTTTCCATAATAAAATAGGGATCTATTGGTAAACAATGTCCTCCAACACCAGGACCTGGAGTTAATATATTTACTCTAGGATGTTTATTAGCCATTTCTAAAACTGATAAACTATTTATTTTTAATTTATTGCATATTATAGATAATTCATTAGCTAAGGCAATATTTACATCTCTATAGATATTTTCAACTAGTTTTATCATTTCAGCAGTTGTTGCATTTGTCATAGATATATGACCTTTTACAAAAGATTTATATAAATTATATGCCTTTATTCCACATGATTTTGTTACACCTCCAATTATGCGATCATTATAAACTATTTCATTCATTATATTTCCTGGTAGGACTCTTTCCGGACAATAAGCTAAATATATATCTTTCCCAATTTTAAAACCTTTTCTTTCTAACAATGGTTTTATTACAGTCTCTGTAGTACCTGGTGGAATAGTGGATTCTATAATTACTGTGTTTCCAAACTCAATAAAGGATAATATGGATTTCAAAGCACTGACTATATAGCTTAAATCACAAGAAAATTTATTATTCAAAGGAGTCGGAACACAAATTATAAAAAAATCTGCATTTTCTAACTTATTTTTAACTATAAACTTTTTTTCAAAAATTAGCTTTTTTACTGTATCTTTTAAAGTGTTTTCATTTATGGAAATATCACCTTTATTAATTTTTTTAATAATATCTTTATTTATATCTACACCAACTACATAATGTCCATTTAAAGCTAATATACATGCAGTTGGAAGCCCTATATAACCTAATCCTAATACACATATTTTCATACTTTCACCTCTATTGAATAAAATTTTAAGATAATTTCTAATTTAATAATATGAAATTATATGGGACTTGTTACATTTATATAAGAGTTAATAATTTTTTTCATATTTTTAGATTTACAAAGAAATTTACAGTTATTAATAAAATACTCATTAGAAATATTCCAAGTATGATTTTTGCTAGAGTTTCTTATATAAAGATAATGATATATATTGGTAGAGTAAATTTTAAGTCCATTTTTAAGAGCATCTTTACAAAATGTTAAATCTTCACCTAAATTTTTGCTTTTAAATTTTATTTTTTCTAAAATTTCTTTTTTAAATATTAAAGTTGGTCCTTCTACTCTAAAAACATATTTATTATCTCTATTTATATTTCTTAAGGCTAAAATATTATCTTTTTTAAAGTATACAAAAGTACTATATTTTCCAATTATATCTGCATTTGTATAATAAAAAGATTTGATAGAATCTGTTAAATACTTTGGGCCATAATAATCATCATCATCAAATTTTGCAATTATAGGATATTTACATTTATTCGTAGCAAAATTCAAACATTCTCCTAAAGAAATATTTTGGTCTAACTGATATATTTTTATATATTCATTTGTCTTATTTCTCCAATTATCTATTTTTAATTGATTATTATTTAATATAATTATCAATTCTTTTTTTAGATGATTTTGTCTAATATAATTATTTAAAATAATATCCATGTGATTTTTTTTGTTAGTACAAGTAATAATAGAAACTCCTGTATTTTTGTTATCCATTTTCATATATATACTGGGATTAATTTTAAAATTGATTGTCTTGTTTACTGGATATAGTTCATTCATTTATAGTCCTCCTGAAATATTTAGTATATTACTTCATAATATGTTATAAAAATTAATTAGTTTATAGTAACTAATTTACTCTATTTAAAATATATTTATATTAGAGGTGAAATAAATGGAGACAAGATATTATATAACTATTTTTAAATCAAAAAATCATGCAATGCAAGTTTATTATACATTAGAAAAATTAGGTTATAAAAAATTCCAGCTTATTTCAACCCCCTGTGAAATTAAAGCTGGATGTAGTTATTCTATTAAATTTTTTGATTTAGATGATTTTAAAATAGTTAAAGAAGTATCAACAAGATTAAATATAATTATTGAAAGTTTATATAGAATACAAAGAAAAGATAAGAAAAAAACAAATAACAATTTAAGTTATCTTATTTAAATAATTTTAGAAAAATTTTAGAGAAAGTATCATTATTTTTAATTGTTTTTTTAGATATAGTCATACTATTTTCTATATTATTAATTGAAGCTAAGATTTTTTCTAGTGTCATATTAATTTGAACTAAATTTTCTTCTAAATCTTTTAGATCCATTAATCCTAATTCTTTTGTAACCTTTTTTTTAGAAGAATCAACGGATTTTTTTATAGAGCTATTATTAAAATTATTAAGGTATAAAATATTATTGTCTATAATACAATAAATATCATTAATTTTTCCTTGAATAGCATCGCTAGTAGAGTTAGAAGAATATTTTACTAGCCAGATAGTTTTAGTATTAAAAGTTGTTTTATTTTCTTCATACCAAGTTCTACCATTATCTTTTGAAATTAGTGAAAAAATATTATTATCTTTTAGATATAGAATATTTAAGTTATTATCATATTCAAACATTATGGGAGTTGAAATACTATTTTTAATAAGTGGCAATTTAACCTTTTCCCAATTATCCCTATTCTGACCAATTGTAAGTAGGTTTTTATAATTAAGAATACAATCTTCACTTACTAATGAATACCATAATATATGAATATTATTTTGAGAATCGACAAATAAATAAGGAAAGGAATTATTAGTCATAGAGTCAGAAATTTTAGTATGTAGTTGATTCCATTTTTTCACAAAAATATTGTAAAAAGTATAATATATTTGATTAGAATTTTTATCTTTAGCTCTATAAACCATGTGAATATTTCCTAATTTATCAAAATCAATACAAAATGGGCTAAAATTTTTTTCAGATAATACATTTACAATTCTTTTTTTATTCCAACCATTTTTAGATCCTATAATTTCTTCTATAGTCCAAATATTTTCATTTATTAAATTTGTATAGGCATAAAAAATATAAATTTCGTTATTGAAGATATATAATTTTAGTTCTTTATAAATATTTGATTTTAAATTTAACTTTCCAATCAAGTGGTTTGACCATTTTTCATTATAATAAATTGAATATATTAAGCTACCATCTTTTAATAAATAAATTAAATGTATTTTGTTTTTTCTATCAATAGAAGCTGAAAAATCTAATATATTTTCATTTGAAATTTTAGTTGATTCTATATATTCATTATTTTGATTATATTTATTTAATATCAGATTTTTTGTCTCATCTATATAAAAATTATGGAATTGATTGTCTAAAGTTTTAATAAGTACACTTTCTTTTATTTGGATAGCCATTTTTTACTCCTTTCCATTCAAAAAATTATAAAATATTCTTTAATTTATAATATGAAAGAAAGAGTATATTTATTAAAAATAAAAGTTTTAAAATATTGCAGAAACAGATTAAAGGATTACAGGATTTTGATTATGGCAAAGTAGAAAAAATTATATATAAGCTACCAAAAACATTTAAATATGAGAATTGCCTTAGTTTGCATATTTAAACATACAAAATCCATAGCAAAACTCCCTAATTATAGAAAACTTTACTTTTACAATAAAACATGCTTTCCTTATATAGTTACAAAAGTTTTATATGAACAGCTAGTATTTATAATTTGACTTCCTCCTAAAAATTCTTTCTCTGTCATCTTCCACGAATGTTCATCTAAATAAGCTCTTCTAGAAACCAAAAAATTAAATCTATCTGCAGAATATATTTTATACCCCTCTTTCAAACACGAAATTAAAAATTCCGTATCTTCTCCCGTACATAAATCTTGAAATCTCACCTTATCAAAAACTTCTCTTTTCACATTTAAAGTAGCACCAAATATAAAGTATACATATCTATATTCTTGATTGGGATGACGTAATGCTAAAATATCACTATTTTCAAAATAAGCATAAACACTCTTTTTGCCAACTATATGAGCATTTATATATTTAAATGTATTCATTATATCTACTAAATAATTAGGGCCATAGTAGTCATCATCATCAAATTTAGATATTATCTCAAATTGCGATTTATCTACTGCAAAATTTAAACATTCTCCTAAAGATTTCTGACCTTCAATTTGAAAAACTCTTATATTATCGTACAACTCTGCCTTTTTTCGCCATACATCTATATTAAATTTATTATTATTTAATACAATGATCAATTGCTTTTTTGGATATAATTGAGAAATAAAATTATTAAAAATATTTTCTATATATTCTGGTCTATTGGTACAAGTAATAACAGATACTCCTAACTTTTTATCTTTCTTATAATCTATTTCTACAATATCCAAAATCTTTTCTAATCTATCTTTATAGGTGTGATTTTCAAAAACTTCTCTTTGTCCACGCAAAGATAATCTATCTCTAATTTCTTTATTTTTCAATAACATATCTAAATACTTTTCTGTATCTTCCTTAGAATTACACAATTTAACAATATCTTTAAAAAATCTCTCTATTCCTAATGCATAACTACTTATAACTGGAATACCACAAGCAAGCAATTCAAAAACTCTTCTAGAAAAAGTTGTAGGGCTTTCTTCTACTGAATTCACATTTAAAAATATATTATATTTTTTATATTCTTTTACAATATCTCTATAAGATAGTCCCTTCCTTAAATAGTACTTAAATATATTTGGATATTGATTAAATTTATTTGTATTTTTTGAAAACCTATCATATATGGTTAAATTATATTTAAAAGCTGGACACAATATTTTATACATATATTCTTTCCGTCGGCCTAATTCTTTTTCATACCAGCCACCTGCAAACGCAACTCTACCAATCTTATTTTCATCCTTTAAAATAGGATTATGGATTTTAGGTTGAGCTGCAAAAGGAAGAACATAAACATTTTCATGTTTTAAAATATCTTTATATTTAGCTATACAATTCTCATCAGTTGTAAAAACATAATCGAACAGTTTTGCAGCTTCAACAAAAATATTAAAATCAACAGGATCTTCTTTATTCCAAAATACTGTTGGTATTCCCTGATTTTTAAATGAAGTAACTATTTTATTTAAAATAGTATCATTGGTTTTATCTAAATTTATTACTTTACCATACCATTCACTATCTAAACCTTGCCAAGCAGATTCTACAAATAATAAATCAGGTTTATACAACACCATAACATCATACCAATTAGTTGGAGTCAAAGGGATTAGTTCACACTCATATCTAAAACACTCATAACTAAATTCATCCAATATACATGCTACCTTAATATTTTTGTAATTTTTTCTATTATTATCTTTTTTAATATTTTCTATAAATCTAGCAGTTTTCAAAAAATATTTTTCAGGTATTTTTTTCTTAACAACTTTATTAGATATTTTTCTTTCCCTATATTTTTTATCTATACTCTTATTTACAGCTACATAACGTTTATCTTTCAACTCAATCCCGCCTTAAAATACTTTTACTTATTTCTAATATATTATATTAAAATAACATATATTTGGTTATACACTTAAAAAAGGAAGAATGTAGTTCTACATTCTTCCTTTTGAGTCTAGTTCTTTAACAAATTTATTTTTCAATTATTTATTTAATTTCTTACTCAATTTCTCTAACATATCCTCTGTCATACTTACCAAATCATATTTTGGATCCCAGCCCCATTCTTCTCTAGCAGCAGAATCATCTAATGAATTTGGCCAAGATTCTGCAATTTTCTGTCTTACTGGATCCACATCATAATCCATTTCAAAATTTGGAATATGTTTTTTAATTTCAGCACAAATATCTTCTGGTTCAAAACTCATTGCAGTAATATTAAACGCATTTCTATGAATAAGTTTTGAAGGATCTGCCTCCATCAATTGAACAATAGCATTCAATGCATCTGGCATATACATCATATCCATATAAGTACCTTTATCAATAAAACTTGTATACTTTCCATGCTTTATTGCATCATAATATATGTGTACAGCATAGTCTGTAGTTCCACCACCTGGTAATGTTTCATAAGATATTAAACCAGGAAAACGAACTCCTCTTGTATCTACACCAAATTTATGATAATAATAATCACATAATATTTCACCTGCAGTCTTTGTAACTCCATACATAGTATCAGGTCTTTGAATTGTATCTTGTGGAGTTTTATCTTTTGGTGTTAAATTTCCAAAAACTGCTATTGAACTAGGTGTAAATACTGAACAATTTTCTTCCCTAGCAACTTCTAATACATTATATAAACCATTCATATTAATATTCCAAGCACTAGCAGGATTCTTTTCTCCTACAGCTGAAAGTAATGCAGCTAAATGTACAATAGTATCAACTTTATATTTTTTAACTACATCTAATATTTTTTCTCCATCTGTCACATTTAATATTTCAAAAACTCCTGATTCCATTACATCTTCATGACCCTCTTTTTTACGTCTACTACTGGCTATTACATTATCATTTCCATAAATTTCTCTAAGTTTCATTGTCAATTCTGATCCAATCTGCCCAAGAGCCCCAGTTACTAAAATTTTTCTTTTTGTCATTATATACACCTCCAAAATAAATATCTATAATAATCACCATTTTTATTATAACATATTTTTTATATCAAAAACATTTCACTCTTCAACAAAGTATATTAAATAAAGTAGCAAAAAATTTTGCTACTTTATTTTACAACTATATTATATATTTTCCCTGGAACAAATATTTCCTTTATTATTTTTTTATTTTCAACAAACTTCTTTACTTTTTCATCTTTTAAAGCTTTTCCTTTGACTATTTCTTTGGTATCATCAACATTTATAACTACTGTTCCTCTTAACTTTCCATTTACTTGAACTGGCATTTCTACTACCTCATCTTTTGTTTTTTCTTCATTATATTTAGGCCAACTTTGATCATGAAGCATTCCACCTAGTTCCATATTTGTCCAGATTTCTTCTGTTATATGAGGAGCTACTGGATTTAATAAAGTCAAATATGTTCTAAGTTCAGCCTTATTTATTTTTCCTTTATCTCTAAAATCATTTAATAATGACATCAATGCTGCAATAGCTGTGTTATACTTCAATGTTTCATAGTCCTCAGTAACTTTTTTAATAGTTTTATTTATTGGTACTTCCATATCTTTTGAATAATTATCTCCATCTACAACAATATCTTGTAAATTCCATACCCTATCTAAATATCTTCTACAGCCTTTAACTCCATCTTCTGACCAAGGAACACTTTTTTCAAAATCTCCAATAAATAATTCATAAGTTCTTAAAGTATCTGCTCCATATTCATTTACTATATCATCAGGATTAACTACATTTCCTCTTGATTTAGACATTTTTTCATTGTTTTTACCCAATATCATACCATGAGCAGTTCTTTTTTTATAAGGTTCAGGACAATTAACTACACCAATATCATATAAAAACTTATGCCAAAATCTAGAATATAGTAAATGTAATGTTGTATGCTCCATTCCCCCATTATACCAATCTACTGGCATCCAATAATCTAAAGCTTCTTTACTAGCTAATTCTTCATTATTATGCGGATCTATATACCTTAAAAAATACCAAGAAGATCCAGCCCATTGAGGCATAGTATCAGTTTCCCTTTTAGCAGCTTTTCCACACTTAGGACATGTAGTATTAACCCATTCTTCCATATTTGCCAATGGTGACTCACCAGTATGACTAGGTTCATAATTTTCTACTTCTGGAAGTCTCAAAGGCAATTCATCCTCTGGTATAGGAACCCATCCACAATCATCACAATATACTAATGGTATTGGTTCTCCCCAATATCTTTGACGAGAAAATACCCAATCTCTCAATTTATAATTGGTCTTTCTCATACCAAGTCCCTTTTCTTCTAACCACTTACTAATTTTTTCAATAGCATCTTTAACTTCTAATCCATTTAAAAAATCTGAATTAATTAAAGTTCCAGTCTCTGTATCAGTATAAGCTTCTTTTTCAATATCTCCACCTTCAACTACCTCTACAATTGGAAGATTGAATTTTTTTGCAAATTCCCAATCTCTACTATCATGGGCAGGTACAGCCATTATAGCTCCAGTTCCATAATCCATTAACACATAATCTGATACCCATATAGGTATTTTTTTACCATTAACAGGATTAATGGCCTCTATTCCTTTAATTTCTACGCCTGTTTTTTCTTTATTAAGTTTAGTTCTTTCAAAATCAGATTTTTTAATAGTCCTTTCTTTATATTCTTTTATTTCATCTATATTTTCTATTTCATCTTTATATTTATCAATCAAAGGATGTTCTACTGACATAACCATATATGTGGCACCAAATAATGTATCTGGACGAGTAGTAAATATTTTTAGTGAATCTTCTTTGTCTGCAATTTTAAAATATACCTCCATTCCTTCAGATCTACCTATCCAATTTATTTGCTGAGTTTTAATTTTCTCTATAAAATCTACTGTATCTAAATCATCTATTAATCTATCAGCATATTCAGTAATTTTCAACATCCATTGATTTTTTACTTTTCTTATTACTTCTCCTCCACATCGTTCACATACTCCACCTACCACTTCTTCATTTGCTAATCCTACTTTACAGGAAGTACACCAATTTATAGGCATTTCTTTTTTATAAGCAAGACCTTTTTCAAACATTTTTAAAAATATCCATTGAGTCCATTTATAATATTCAGGATCAGTAGTATTTATTTCTCTTTCCCAATTAAAAGAAAATCCTATAGATTTTAACTGTTCCCTAAACCTATCTACATTTTTTTCAGTAATAACTTTAGGATGAATTTTATTCTTTATAGCATAATTTTCTGCTGGTAAACCAAATGCATCCCATCCCATAGGAAAAAGCACATTATAACCTTCCATCCTTCTTTTCCTTGCAACTACATCTAAAGCAGTATACGGTCTAGGATGCCCTACATGAAGACCTTCTCCTGAAGGATAGGGAAATTCAATTAATGCAAAAAATTTAGGCTTAGACCTATCATTGCTCGTTTCAAAAACTTTTTTTTGTTCCCAAATATCTTGCCACTTTTTTTCTATTTGTTTTGGATTATACTCTGTCATTTTTTATAAAATCCTCCTCCATTTTTAAAAAAATAAACCTTTCATCTCAATAGAGACGAAAGGTTTTTCGCGGTACCACACTATTTGATAGATATAAATCTATCCACTCTAAGAAATAACGGTTCTTTCTCCGGTTAAAGCTAATAATATGGTTCACTTCAACAACTCAAGGACGAGTTCAGCTCTACTTCTGCCATCTTCCAGCACCCGACAGCTCTCTGTAAGAAGGTTAAGCCTACTACTTCCTTTCATAGTATAATATATTTTAAGCTACAAATATTATAAAACTAAGTTGAAACTTATTATAGCAGATATAAAAAAATAAATCAAGAGACTCATTTATTTTTTTATATTTTGCCTATTTACTTCATTTTTAATTAAAATATCCTAATATTTATCATAACTTACAATCTCTTTAAGTTCTTTTCTTGACCTTTGAGATGGAGATTCAGAAGGATAACCTAATGGAGTTATTGCCACCACTCTTACATCTTGTGGAACACCTAGTACTTTTTTTACCATATTTTCATCAAAACTACCAAGCCAACAAGTACCTAATCCTTGCTCATGTGCTTCTAATATCATATATGCAGTAGCAATAGATACATCAACAGTGTACCTTGGTTGCCCACATCTCATAACTCCACTTGTTTCTGTACCACAACAAACTAATATTATTGGAGCTTCTCCAACAAAAGGTTGATCAATTGCTTCAGTAAGTTTCTCCCTTGTTTCTGACTCTTTTACAACTATAAATCTCCATTCTTGTAAATTCTTCGCAGAAGGAGAAAGTCTAGCAGCTTCTAATACTTTTAATAATTTTTCATCTTCTACAGGTTTGTCACTATATTTTCTTATGCTTCTTCTTTCTTGTATCGCAGATAAAACATCCATTATACATCCCGTTACTGAAAACTTAATAAATACTTATTTTTTTAAGTTGACTATAATTTTTTATATCATTAGTTCCCTAGTAACGGTATTCACCTCCTTTTTTATTAATTTTATATTTAAAATAATACCTAATTATTTATCTATAAATATAAATTTGGATGCAATATTTTTACATTTGAGACAATAAGAAATTTCCCGTTTTTTATATTCTTTGATTCTAGCTTTTTTAAAAATTGATATTTTTTTAATAGACTCATTATTCTCGTTTTTCTACATCATATTTCAATTTAAGAATACTATACTTTGGTAGGTTTTTCAAGTGTACATTCTAAAACAAAATCCTAATATCATAAATCCTCAATTCATATAAAAGTTTACAAAAAAACAAACCGGCCTACCTAATAAAATCTCTGATAAATTTTTTTAGATAATTTTTTCTTTTTCCGTACTATATTCTACTATTTTTATACTCTATCTATATATCCTTTTTAAAACCCTATATATGTTTATGTTAATCTAGCTTTGGGTTGACAAATACACATTTGGTTTTGCATGACATTATAAATTCAATTTAAAATTACTTAACCCTGTTTCACCTATCACTTAACACTCTCCTTTTTAATATAGATTTTCTCTTATTGTTTCAGCCACTTGATCTAATCCATCACTTTCATCAGAACTTCCTGTTTGATTAGAAGTTTTACCTGATAGTGACTATTCAAATAAATCTTTATAATTTTATTTGATTGACTTCATTTGTTCTTCTAAGCCTTCTATAGACTCATCTTTCTATTACCTCCTATACTTTTTTATACTGGTCAGTGCCAGTCTTGAGTTCTCGTTCTTTATACTCTACGATACTAAAAAGAGTAATAAAAAAAGACTTGTAATCAAGCCTCTTCAATCAGTATTATGTTTTCAGTTTTAATTAATGCCTTTTTATCGTTTTCTAAGTTCACTATATAACTTAATCCTTCTGTACCTAAATCGGCTATTACACCCTCAAAAGATTGAGACGACTTAATAATTTTTGTTAAAACATGATCTACACACTGAATATATATTTTATAGCTATTTACTTTATTATTCTCTAAGCTACGTGAAGCATCTCCATGTTGTCTTTCCTCTAATTTTCTCTTTAACTCCTTGTTTTCTGATATCAATTCAATATTTTCTGCTTCCAACATTCTATTGATTATACTACAGTTGATAGTTTCTTCGCTCATTTTAATCCTCTCCTTTCTTTTCAATCAAATATAACGTTATAATCGTTAAGCATATAGTTAATGTTACTTGTGTAGCTGTTGCCATATTAATCCCTCCAATTTTAAGCATAATAAAAGCACTCACTATTTTTTATTTAGTAAGTGCTTTTACATACTTCTTATTTCTATATCTTGCCATAAGTCTTTCAGTTTTGTGTCTCCAATTTTAAAATTTAACATCTCATCTAATGAATCAAAATAATTTCCATAATCATCTGGGCATTTTGCAATAACTCTTCCTTTGTCTCCCCAACCAATATAATATCTTTGTCCATATATATAACATTCTATATCTAGCCCAATTTCTATGGCATCTATTAATTCTTGTAAACTATTAAATTTTCCATAATCCATCTATACCACCTACTTTATTATTTCTTTATTAGCTATTACTTCCGCTTTAGTTAATTTTCTTCCTGGTTTTTCTCTTCTTTGTAAATCTATAGATACTCCAGCATATGGTTCATCTTTAAAGTTCCAATTATGAGCATGTGGAACTATTTTATGAGTTTTAGGATTATTATGATCGGTTAAATCTATATCTAGTCTTGGTTTTCCTGTTCTGCCAAAGTAACGCCTAGACTCTAGTTTACCATCTTTATAATTATCAAATACACTATTAGGTTCAGCTTTAAAAGGTACTTTGTGTACATCTCCCTTGATTATATTGTTTTGAGCTTTTAATTGCCAATTAACATCCCTATATAATGTTTTTATTTCTTCCCATTCCTTAGATTTATTATACTTCAATTTCTGGAACTTATCAAAGGAATCAGGTATTTCTTTTCCTAAAATATCTTTATATTTCTCATATTGTCTTTTATCACTGGCCTTATTAAGTATTTTCTTTTTCATTACTTTAGCTTGATCTTGACCATATTTATCCACTACATATTTTTTATACCAATCCTTATAATCCATATCTCCTGGTATTAAATAAGTCTTTCCTGTCTTAGGATCTCTTGCTCTTCTTTTAATTCCTTTGAGTGTATCAGAGCCAAAATAAGCCCCTGTTGTACTCCTGCAATTTGGATGCATAGGAGGAAGATTCTTTCCCGGTTCCGCTTTAGATACTTCGAATACCTTTCTATCTAACTCCTGGCATATCTCACTTGTCCTTAAGTCTAAAGTAGCTACATAAATATATTTCTCTATACCACATTCTTTATAACTTTCTACTTCTGCCATATTAGCCATATAAGTAGACTCTGTTCTTATCAATCTCATAGCTGCATACTTACCATATTCAGTATATTCTTCTAACTCTTTAGCCATCTTATAGTAGCTTTTACCACTCATAAGACCACTTATAATTGTTTCTGTTAGTTTTTTAGCTAATACATCTGTATTTTTCCAAACTCTACTACTAAAATGTTTACCACTCCAAGGATTTTTAAGGATATATTCTATAGTTTTAGTTGGTATAGAAGCAAAATCAAATCCTATTCCTAAGCCTTTGTGTATATCAAATATGTTTCTATAGTAAGCTTCATTAATTGTATCTATATACTGCCTTTCACTAGCTTGTATTTCAACATCTGCTATTCTCTTACACTCTACATATATCTTTTCTTTTAAAGCTTCCAATCTTGTCATACGTGCCCTATAAGCTGGACCATTAAGTCTACTTATTAGGTATCTTTTTACTTCTTCGTCTTCAGTAGTATAAGCAATAGCCCTTATTTCATCTAATTCTTTATTAGTTACCTTTTCGTTTAATATCTTCCTAGCTTCTTCAGGAAATAATTCTCCATCTCTTGCAAACTTATCAAATATCTTTTGTATTTCTTCTTCTATGTCTTTTATAGCTTTATCATAGGCCTTAGTTATAATCCTTATAGTTTTATCACTATTCCTATGATAATCATTCATTCTTTCCTTTGATCTGTTTCTCCAGTATTTATTACTCCTCGTTGTCATCTTCATCATCTACTTTGGTGAACTTATCAGTTCCAAAAGCTTTAGCTGCTATTTTTGCTTTTTCTTCTTTCTCTTTCTTTAATCTTTCTAGCTCTCCTTCAACATCATTTACCCATGGGTGATTAGCTATTATAGTCTCTTGACTTATTACATCTTCTGATTTTATACAGTTATCTATAGATTCACTTTCATTTATTTTTATGTCCCTATTAAATATAAGCTCTACTTCCTCATTTTCATAACTGCCTTGTCCATTTTCAACTAAATAAATATTTACAAAATATAACAATTGTTCAAATGCTCTTTTAAATTCTACTTCTAGGTGATTACATTTTAAATCTAATCCACTATATAAGAATTTTAAACTTATACCACTTGGAGAATTGCCAAACTTGTCTAAGTCTTTAGGCACCCCTTGGCCAAATTCATTAATATCTCTTTTTAGTTGTTCAAAGTGTTCTTTTGCTGCTTGAATATCTATAGTAGGGTTAAGAGTATCTACGCCACAACTTTCAGGATCATCTATCTTTATAGCTCTGTAATAGTTTAAATCTCTCATAAACTCTGCTAAATCTTCTCCACCATAACCCTTGAGAATATAAATAAGGTTCTTAGTTTCTTCTATGAAATTATCTATATCACTCCTAGACTTATCATAGCTATCAATTAAACTTTTAATAAACCTTACATCTGGATATTCTATATGATTATTCTTAAACCCTATGAAAGGTACCTTTCCCCAACTTCTACCTTCTTCGCCTTTTCTATAGTGTAATATTGGTCCACCTTCATGCTGTTCTATGTCTGGTATTAAATGTTCCCCATCTAGGACATAGAAGTAAACTTCATTTTCTGTATAATATTCTACCATCTCTATATATTGTGTCAATCTCTGGTAATGGATTTTTTTGCTCCTGAACTTTGGTTTTAGGAGCTTTTTTTCTATCATTCATCTTTTACCCTCCTTTCTATGCTGTCTAAGGTCAATGTTTCTTTTACTTGCAATTTGTCCATTTTCATTCCTCCTTTTTGGTTCCCATAAACCTGAGATAATATATGCTGTTATTCATTTGATGCCTTGGTGTCTTTTTGACACTCAGTAACCAAAAAAATATCATCATCTCTATAATTAAGTGTTTTTTTTATCTTTATAGCAACATCAAGAGATGGATTTTTATACCCTAACTCTATATTTGTACATGTTGATCTATTGATCCCTACTTTTCTAGCTATCTCTTCATGGGTTAAATTGTTTTTTAACCTAACACTTCTCAACTTACCTCTCACTTTACTACCTCCTTCCAGTGTCCCAGTGTCTAAATGAAACTATCTAATTATATTATAGTTCCCTTTAAGCACATTATCAGCTGTTATTTCCCTTTTCCTTTTATTTTGTTCATTATAGACACTTATTGTTTGCTTTAGACACATGTGTTATATAGTTATATTTAAGAAAGGGGTAATATTTATGATATTTGGCGAAAGATTAAAATCGTTAAGAGAGGAAAAGGGGTTTACACAACAAGATATTGCTAATATTTTAGGTGTCGGAAGAGCAACAATAGCAGGTTACGAAACAAAAGGAAAGCAACCCGACTATGAAAAGCTTATGAAGTTAGCAGAATTTTTTAATTGTTCTATTGATTATCTTCTAGGCAGGACTAACCAACGTAATCCTAAAAAACTAGAACTACTAACAGAATTTAAAACTCCTGAAGAGGCTATGAAGTTTATTCTAGAGCAAAATGTAATCATGGGGTTCGGAGGATTCGATATAAATAAAATGGATGATGATGAAGTGGTTGAGTTTGCTAATGAGTTACTTAATCAATTGAGGATACTTAGTTATAAGTACAAGAAATAAGGGGGGAGATTTATATGTTTAAGAAGTTAAAAAGATTTTTAGATAACAATAGAAGTGATGTAAATAAAGACAGTGTAACTAAAAGCCTGTCTGTTACCTTAGAATCAATTAGCTCAGCCAATGATACAGATTATGAAAAAGAATTGAAAAAGCATGAAGCTATGTGCAATAAAATAAATATCAACACCTTGAAAGATGCAAAAATAGAGGAGGACGAGGAGTTAAATCCAGAGGAAATTTTATTTTTGTCCTATATAGACCAAAGAGATGTAGAAAATTACAACTATCCACAGTACTGGACTTTTGATTATAATTTGGATTTCCAAAACACATTACTTAAACTCTTTAAAAGCGGATATGTTAAATTTGCTGATGCCAGTTATAAATTGAATAGTTTAAAAGTAGCTGAATTAAAAGAAATATTGATGGACCATGGTTTAAAAGTATCAGGTAGAAAAGCTGAGTTGATAGAGAGGTTGGTAGATAATTTAGATAGTTCTCAATTAGAAAACATAAGTAAAAATGATTATTTTCAAATGACCGAAAAAGGTAGTAAGACATTGAAGAAAAACCAACATATACCATACTTTAAGAAAATATCCTCTTTTAAAATATCAATACATGCAGCCCATAAGATGATATTAGAAAACCCAGACATGAATCAGTATTCTGTAGCACTATATATACTCCAAAAAAGATTAAACAGATTTAATCCAATTAAAGAAAATGGATTGCTAAGAAATACTTTATATAATATCGCAATAGTGTATCAGGACATGGGCAACTTTGAAGGAGAGTTAGAATATTTATTAATAGTTATAACTATGGATCTATTTGAAGGGTTATTTCGCTATGAATATATGAAAAATCAAGGAATGCTTGAATTTTATGATAAAAAAACAATAAATGAAATGAAAGATTCTTATATGTTAGCCCCTGCTCTAGTTAAAAGACTTAAAGTTTTAAAAGACATGCTCCGTCTAGGCGAAACCCAACTAAGAGATATGATGTTAAAAAGTGCCAGAGGTTTACCTATAAATGTCAATGTACAATTGTTTGAAGCTCGATTTAAACTGTTGTTAGATGGAATTAAATACTAAAGCTTTCAATAAACACAAAAAATAAAACCAGTTAAACAGAGAGGGAGTTGTAATTCAAAGTCTGGATTAACAATGAAAGGAGTTATCCCATGAGTTTATCCTGGATAGATGAGTATATTAACGGAACAATAGAATATTGTAACTCTAAAGATATATTTGAAATATACGATACTTTAAATATTAAAATTAAAAAACTTAAAAAAGACAATGTTTTGCTGCAGGAAGATGAAGCCATTTATTATAGGAGCTATTTTGGCGTAGAGATTGTATTTATTAGAGATGATCTAGACTATCAGTATGAAAAATTTGTTTTAGCTCATGAATTAGAACATGCCATTTTACATATTAAAACATACACTGCTGCATTTAATAAAAACTTATTAAATAAAGGTAAGTTAGAAAGGCAGCCAATTACTTTGCTTTAAATTTATTGAATATTAAAATAGTTCCTACTGATTTTGAGGGCTACACTATAGAGCAAATAGCAAAAGCTTTACATATACCTCAAAGTTGTTTGATGTATAATATCTGATTATTTTTAAAAGGAGGATAATTATGGATTTTATAGCTATTGATTTTGAAACTGCTAACAATAATTACAATAGTGCCTGTGCACTAGGCTTGGTAATGGTTGAAAATAAAGAAATCGTTAACTCTAAATATTATTTAATTCAACCACCAACATTAGATTTTAGCCCCAATAACATAGAAATACATGGTATAAAACCAGAAGATGTGGAAAATAGTCCTAAATTCCCAGAAGTTTGGAAGGAGATTTCTAAATATTTTAATAATACTAATTGCATAATCGCTCATAATGCTACATTCGATATGACTGTTTTAAAAGCATGTTTAGAAAATTACAACTTGGAAATTCCAAAATTTAATTATGTATGTAGCATGGTGATATCTGGTAGAGGAGTTAGAAAACTTGGTTATTATGCTAGAGACTACAGAAAATTAGATGAAATTTGCCAATTATTTAATATAGAATTAAACCACCACCATGCATTAAGCGATGCTAAAGCTTGTGCTGAAATAGTTTTAAAAACCTTAGACATCACTAATAGAAAAAGTATTGATACATTTCTTTCTACTTATAGGAGCGTAAAAGTACGCTCTTTCAAAGATTTAAAAATAAAAAATACAACCTTTCATAAAGGTAAAAAGTTTAATAATATAAGAATTTCAGAAATTAAACCCGAAAGTAAAAATTTTGATACAACTCACCCCTTCTATGGCAAAAGTATTGTATTTACTGGAGAGCTGAAAAATATAAGTAGAAGGAACGCTATGCAAAAGGTAGTCAATATAGGAGGGATTGTTAAAAGCTCAGTTTCTTCTAAAACTGATTATCTAATAGTAGGAAAACAAGACTTAACTTTAGTTGGCAGTAGTGGACTGAGCACAAAGGAAAGAAAAGCTTATGATTTTATTGATAAAGGATTTAATATTAAGATATTAAGTGAATCTGATTTTATAAATCTAATAGAAAATAAAAAAAGTTTAGCATAAATCAAGGGGGGCATAAAATGCTATTACAAGAAAGGATAGAAGAATTAAATAGTGGGATCATTGATACTTATAAAAATAAAATAAAACTAACTGGTTTTTTATCTGAAGAAAGATTGTTAGATTATTATAATAAAAGATTGGATTGTAGATTTTCTGTTGGCATATATGCGAAGGAAAATTTTGATATTGCTTACGTTAAAGACAATGCTTTATTTATAATTCTAAAAGAAGGACAAGAAGCTTCTAGATATAAATTCACTCCTATAAAAAGAGAAACTATTAATTATAAAGATGTTGGCGACAATAAGGCTAAATCCAAAATAGTTACGATTAGGCAATGTTGTTATACTAATAAATATAATTATGTAGATACTACAAAAAGTATATTGTTTAATACAGAATTAGAACTTATGAATTATTGTAAAAATGAATATAATTATAAATTGGTTCTATAATAAAAAATTAAATGGAAAGGAGGTGTTTTTGTAGCCATGAAACTACCTAATGGATACGGTAGTGTTTATAAGTTATCAGGCAATCGTCGTAAGCCTTGGATAGCTAGAAAGACTATTGGATGGGACGATAACGGCAAACAACAATATTACACTATAGGATATTTTGAAACCAGGGCTAAAGCTATGGATGCATTAGCTGAATATAATAAAAATCCTATAGGGGAAAGAGGAGATATTACTCTAAAAGAAATATATGAGGAATGGTCTAAATCTAAATACTCCAAACTATCTATAAAAACAGTTCAAACATACGAAACTGCATGGAACCATTTATCTATTTTGGAAAATGAAAAATTTAAAAACATAAAAACTTCACATATACAAGAGATAATTGACGGTATGGATGATAAAGGATTAAGCCATAGTTCTTGTCATAAAGTAAAAGTATTGGCGGGACTTCTTTATAAACATACGTTAGCAGATGATATTGTAGATAAAAACTATGCTGAACTTGTAGAACTGCCTGAGAAAGATACAAAGAAAAAAGAAATATTCTCGGATCTAGAAATTAAAGCTATAGAAGAATTAGCGAAAAAAGATATATGGGCTAATACTATTTTAATTCTAATCTATACAGGAATGAGAATAGGCGAACTACTAAAATTAACTAAGTTTAACATAGACATAGATAATATGATAATAGTTGGAGGAATTAAAACAGAAGCAGGTAAAAATAGAATCATACCAGTGCATCATAAGATTCAGCCATATATAAAATATTGGTACAATACCGATAGCGAATATCTAATTAATAGAAAAGGTAAAAAAGTAAGTATAAATTATTACAGGACAGATTTATATTATCCTGCATTAAAAAAAGCAGGCACAAGAAAATTAACCCCTCACAGTTGCAGGCATACATTTGCAAGCCTCATGGCAAGAGCTAAAGTAGACACTAAATCTATTCAGGAAATAATTGGCCATGCTGATTATTCCACTACTGCAAATATTTACACCCACTTGGACATAGAATCTTTAAGAAAAGCAATAGAAAAGATTTAATTTTTTATAATTATTTTGTTAGTTACTTGTTAGTTACGAGAAAAATTTTTAGTGTTTTTACACGATTTTAGAAAAATAATTTTAGACATAAAAATAGGCTAGACCATTGAAGTTTAGCCATTTCTTTTGGCGTGCCCAGGAGGACTTGAACCCCCAGCCTCCTGATTCGTAGTCAGACACTCTATCCAGTTGAGCTATGGGCACTTATGAATGGAGGCGGCACCCAGATTTGAACTGGGGATAAAGGTTTTGCAGACCTCTGCCTTACCACTTGGCTATGCCGCCATATAAGAATTTGATACTATCTAAAATTATCTAACCCTAAACAATTATCCACTAAGTGATTCACACCAAATCTAAATACATGATTTGGGTTCTCTACTTATGCCTTACCACTTGGCTATGCCGCCATATAAGAATTTGATTTAACTCTTATTGATGGAGCGGGTGAAGGGAATCGAACCCTCGCAACCAGCTTGGAAGGCTGGGGCTC
>CAYUTQ010000028.1:0-25987 GCA_964447805.1 uncultured Clostridia bacterium | reverse complement strand
TATTATTAAGTGAAAAATCATATTGATACTATTTAATATGATTTTAGAAACCAGGATGGAAATATGAAAACAGATGTTCAAATTGCTCAAGAAGCAAAAATGTTACCTATTACGGAAGTAGCTGAGAAAATAGGTTTATCAAAAGATGATTTAGAGCTTTATGGTAATTATAAAGCAAAAGTTTCTTTAGATGTATTAGAGAAAATGAAGAATAAATCTGATGGAAAGTTGATATTGGTTACTGCAATTAATCCAACTCCAGCAGGAGAAGGAAAGACTACAGTAAATATTGGTTTAAGTATGGGACTTAATAAAATAGGAAAATCTGCTATTACAACAATAAGAGAACCTTCGTTAGGTCCAAGTTTTGGAATCAAAGGAGGAGCAGCAGGTGGTGGATATTCACAAGTAGTTCCAATGGAAGATATTAATTTACACTTTACAGGAGATTTTCATGCTGTTACTACAGCAAACAATTTACTTTCAGCAGCAATAGATAATCATATTCATCAAGGAAACAAGTTAAATATTGATCCAAGACAAATAGTTTGGAAAAGAGTATTAGATATGAATGATAGGGCATTGAGAAATATAGTTGTAGGTCTTGGAGGTAGAACTAATGGAGTGCCAAGGGAAGAAGGTTTTGATATAACAGTTGCTTCTGAAATAATGGCTATATTGGGGCTTTCAAATAATTTAGAAGATTTGAAGGAACGGGTAGGCAGTATTCTTGTAGCTTATACTTATGATGGAGAACCTGTTTTTGCAAAGGATTTAGAAGTAGCAGGTGCTATGACATTATTATTGAAGGATGCAATCAAACCTAATTTAGTTCAAACACTAGAAAATACTCCAGCTTTTGTTCATGGAGGGCCTTTTGCAAATATAGCTCATGGCTGTAATACAATATTAGCTACAAAAATGGCTATGAAATTATCAGAGTATACTATTACAGAGGCAGGATTTGGTGCTGATTTAGGTGCTGAAAAGTTCTTTGATATTAAATGTAGATTTGCAGGAATAGAACCAGATGCAGCTGTGATTGTAGCTACTATTAGAGCACTTAAGCATCATGGTGGAGTGAAGAAGGAAGATTTAAATAATGAAAATTTAGAAGCATTAGAAAAAGGTTTTGAAAATTTAGAAAAACATATAGAAAATGTTAAAAAATTTGGTGTACCAGCAATAGTGGCAATAAATAAATTCCCAACTGATACAGAGAAAGAAATTAATTTTATTGTTGAGGAGTGTAAAAAATTAGGTGTAGAAGCAGTTTTAACAGAAGTATGGGGCAAAGGCGGAGATGGTGCTATAGATTTGGCTCACAAGGTAGTAGAAATTGTAGAAAATACTCCAACTAAATTTGAATACTTATATGATTCAAATGCTTCTATTAAAGAAAAAATAGAAACAATAGCTAGAGAAGTATATGGTGCTGATGGTGTAGACTTTACTAAAAAATGCAAAAAACAAATTAAAAAAATAGAAGAAATTGGATTAGATAAAATGCCTATTTGTATGGCAAAGACTCAATATTCACTTTCTGATGATCCATCACTTTTGGGAAGACCAGAAGGATTTAAATTAACTGTTAGGGAAATTAAAGTTTCTGCAGGTGCTAAATTTTTGGTAGCACTTACTGGAGATATAATGACTATGCCAGGTCTTCCAAAGGTACCTGCAGCTAATAAAATGGATATACTTGAAGATGGAACTATAGTAGGATTATTTTAATATAATAATAAATCTAGGGAGTATACTCCCTAGATTTTCAATGTTTTGATATTTGTGTCCTCAATATTCTAAAATATTTTATTTTAAAAAAGGTTTTTGTAATTGTAAGTAGAATATTTGAGTGAGGAGGTGCCTTTTCATGGAATATCAATCTAAAATAAAAAGTAAACAAGTAGATGGTTTTTTTGAAGCGATACTTGCATTGAATGATATAGAGGAATGTTATCGGTTTTTTGAAGATGTTTGTACTATAAAGGAAATACAGTCTATTTCTCAAAGACTCGAAGTTGCCAAAATGTTACGTATAAATAAAACATATAGTGAAATAGAAGAGGAAACAGGAGCGAGTACAGCTACAATTAGTAGAATAAATAGGGCTCTTAATTATGGAGCAGATGGTTATAATATGATATTGGACAGGCTAGGTTATCCTAATGCGAGTAATCAAAATGAATGAAAAGCGATAAAAAGATTTCTCATAATTATGAGAAATCTCTTTTTGTGAATATTTATTCTTCCACCAATTCTCCTAAAGCAAAAAATCTTTTCCCAGTTTTAGAAGAATGATAGCAAGTCATTAATGATATTATTGGTTTACCTCTTTTTTCTGCTTCTTTATCAGATAGCATGTCCATAGAAGTATCAGAAACTACAACGGTATCATATATTTTATATTTGTAAACATTTTTTTTATCAGATATAATGACTGTACTTCCTATTTCTATATCCATAAGTCCACCAAATAATAAATTTTTATTTTTCATATGATGACCTGCTAAAGGATAATTTCCTTTTCCCATGATTTGATCAGGTCTCATAGTAGCAACACCAGCTAGAAGATTAGAATTAGTTAAACCTTTTAATATAGGTAATTTAAGCCCCAAACTAGGAATTTCTAGTTGACCAATAATAAGATTTTTGTCAAAATTCGATACACCATTTATTGCAGAATTTATATCTACATCTTCTATGCTAGAAAAATCAAAATCTACTTCTACTTTGTTGTTTTTTTCCATGTCTTCCATTGAGATATCATCTAAAGAAATATTTTTGTTATAATATTTAACTATTATGTCAGTTAAAAAAGGGATAGTTAGAATAAAAATTCCTACTAAAATTAATAATATAGATATTACTTTTTTCATTGGTTTTTACCTCCAGATAAGGAATTATTTATACAATAAATTATATATCAACAGGTTTTAATTATCAAATGAAAATTAATGTTTAAATTATAAAAATAACATTCTACGATAAATTATATATTAATATATTTTGATTATCAAACAATTAGATATATTCATATTATCTTAAAATGATTCTTTTAATTGGAATAATCTCTTCTTTATAATATAATAAAATTTATAGAAAGGATGACTAGGATGGTGAAAATATGGATATGTTACAAAATTTAAATAATAAACAGAGAGAGGCGGTATTACATACAGAGGGACCATTGCTTATATTAGCAGGAGCAGGAAGTGGGAAAACTAGGGTTCTTACTCATAGAATAGCTTATGTATTAGAAGAAAAAAATATATTTCCAGGAAATATACTTGCTCTTACTTTTACCAACAAAGCAGCCAATGAAATGAAAGAAAGAATAGCTAATTTATTAAATGATGATGTAGATAATATGTGGATAGGAACTTTTCATTCTATATGTGTTCGAATACTTAGAAGAGATATTGATAAAATTGGGTATGAAAGAAGCTTTTCTATTTATGATAGAAGTGACCAAATTACACTTATGAAAGAATGTATTAAAGAGAAAGATATTGATAATAAAATGTATAATGAAAGGGCTATGTTAAATGCTATTAGTCATCTAAAGGATAGAATGACACCTCCAGATTTATATATTAAAGAAAATTTTAATGATTTTTATGCTAGAAATGTAGGAGAATTGTATGAGCTTTATGAATCTAAATTAAAAAAGAACAATGCTTTAGATTTTGATGATTTAATATTAAAGACTGTGGAATTATTGAAAACTAATCCAATTATATTAGAATATTATCAAAAAAAGTTTAGGTATATATTTGTAGATGAGTTTCAAGATACAAACAAACCTCAATATCAACTTGTAAGATTATTTGCAGGAAAATATAAAAATATATGTGTAGTTGGTGATGATGATCAGTCTATTTATGGATGGAGAGGGGCAGATATATCTAATATATTAGATTTCGAAAAGGATTTTAAGAATACTAAAATAATAAAGTTAGAACAAAATTATCGTTCTACTCAAAATATATTAGAAGTAGCAAATCATGTTATAAAAAACAATAGCAAAAGAAAATATAAGAAATTATGGACAGATAATAAAACAGGAAATCCAGTAGTTGTAGAAAATTTATCAGATTCTCATGAAGAATCATATTTTGTAGTTGATAAAATAGAAGAATTAATGGAAGAAGGGTACAAGCCTTCAGATTTTGCTATTTTATATAGAACTAATGCTCAATCCAGGTCTTTTGAGGAAGTTTTTATGAGAAGAAATATACCTTATAAACTTGTTGGAGGATTAAGATTCTATGATAGGAAGGAGATAAAGGATATAGTAGCTTATTTAAATGTGATACAAAATCCTATGGATGATGTATCTTTAAAACGTATAATAAATGTTCCTAAAAGAGGAATAGGCAATGTTACAATTGATAAAATAGAGGAATATGCTAGTAGGACTGGGGAAAGTATATATAGTGCCTTACTAAGTGTAGAAGAGATACCAAAATTATCAAAAAGGGCTATTAATAATCTTAATTCTTTTATAGATATGATAAATAGGCTTATTGCATTGAAAGATATGATAAATGTAAGGGAATTTATAGAAAAAGTTATAGAAGAAACAGGCTATGTTAGAGAACTAGAAGAAGAAGATAATATTGAATCTCAAACTAGATTAGAAAATATAAGAGAATTTTTATCTGTAGCTATAGATTTTGAAGAAAAGAATAAAGATGGTACATTAGAAGATTTTCTAGCTTCTGTATCTCTTCTTTCTGATGTAGATAAAACTGATGATATAGAAAACTCAGTGACTATGTTGACAGTTCATTCTGCCAAAGGTTTAGAGTTTCCAGTAGTATTTATGGTAGGTATGGAAGAAGGATTATTTCCAATATCTAGGGCTATGGAAGATGAAGAAGAATTGGAAGAAGAAAGAAGACTTTGTTATGTAGCGATAACTCGAGCAGAAGAGTTATTATATATTACAAATGCAAAGTTAAGGACTATTTATGGAAGGACCAATTATGGTATCCCTTCTAGATTTATAAAAGAGATACCAGATGATTTAATATGTAGTGATAGGAAAGGTAGAAAGAAAACAGTCAAAGTAAAGAATAAAAGTTTTAAAGATAGTCCATTAACAGTTAAAAGGTTTACGAATAGTTTTAACAAAAAAGAAACTATTGATGAAAATAAAGGAAATATAAAAGCTGGAGATAAAATAAAGCATAAGAAATGGGGCATAGGTACAGTGGTTCAAATTAAAGATAGCGGTGGAGATAAAGAAGTAACAGTAGTTTTTGAGGAAGAAGGAATAAAAAAATTACTTCTTTCTATGGCACCTATAGAATTAGTATAGGAGGATTTGTATGGAAAAGGACATAAATAGAATGAAAGAACTTATAGATAAATTAAATGAATTAAATTATTATTATTATACTTTAGATGATCCTTTAGTTAGTGATAAGGAATATGATGAACTTTATGATGAATTAACTAAACTTGAAAAGAAAACCAATATAGTATTTCCCTATTCTCCAACTCAGCGAGTAGGAGGAGAAGTATTAGATAAATTTGAAAAGCATACTCATTTAGGAAGGCTCTGGAGTTTAGATAAAAGTCAAAGTTTTAATGAATTAAGAAATTGGGACAATAGGGTCAAAAGACTCATTAGCCAGTATAATGAAAGTCATGAAGATAAATTGCCATCGCCTACCTATATTGTAGAATATAAGTTTGATGGATTGACTATAAATTTAACTTATAAAAATGGAGAATTAGTCCAAGGTGCCACAAGAGGAAATGGAATAGTTGGAGAGGCAATACTTCCTCAAATAAGAACTATAAAAAATATTCCTCTTAAGATTAATTTTGACGGAGTAATAGAAATCCAAGGGGAAGGACTTATGCCACTATCAGCTCTTGAAGCATACAATGAAAAAAATGCTGAGCCTCTCAAAAATGCAAGAAATGCAGCAGCTGGAGCTTTGAGAAATTTAGATCCTAAGATAACATCAGAAAGGAATTTAGCAGGTTATTTTTATAACGTAGGTTATATAGAAGGAAGAGAATTTAGTACTCATTTAGAGATGCTTCAATTTTTAAAAGATAATAGAATACCTGTTTTTAATTATGTAGAAAAATTTTTCAATATAGAAGAAGTTATAAAAGAAATTGAAAAATTAGATGATGAAAGGAATAATTTAGATGTTTTAACTGATGGAATAGTAATAAAAATAAATGATATGAAGACTAGAAAAATATTAGGTTATACTATGAAATTTCCTCGTTGGGCTATTGCTTATAAATTTGAAGCAGAAGAAACTACTACTAGATTATTAGAAGTAATATGGAATGTAGGTAGAACTGGAAAAGTTACTCCTATTGCTCTTCTTGAACCAGTAGATATAGGAGGTGTTACTGTTAGAAGAGCAACATTAAATAATTGGGATGATATACAAAGAAAAAAAGTAGCTATAAATTCTAGAGTTCTTATTCGTAGATCCAATGATGTTATTCCAGAGATAATGGGAATTATGGATACAGATGAAGAAACTTATTCTATAGAAAAACCTACTTATTGCCCTGCTTGTGGTAGTGAATTGATACAAGATGGTGTTCATATGTTTTGTCCAAACTCATTGTCTTGTAAACCTCAATTAGTTTCAAGAATGGTCCATTTTGCTAGTAGGGATGCTATGAATATTGAAGGATTTAGTGAAAAAACAGCAGAAAAATTGTTTGAGGAGTTAAATTTAATAGATATACCAGAAATATATGAGTTAGAATATGAAGATTTGATACAATTAGAAGGTTTTAAAGAGAAAAAGACTAATAATTTGTTAGAGGCTATTGAAAATAGTAAAGATACTACTTTAGATGCATTTATTTATGCATTAGGTATTCCAAATGTAGGATTGAAAACAGCTAGAGATTTAGCAAATTATTTTAAATCTTTAGATAATATTAAAAGAGCGAATTATGATGAATTGATTACTATTCCAGATATAGGAGATGTAATAGCAAAAAGTATAATAGAGTTCTTTAATGATGCTAAAATACTATCTAGTATTGACAAACTATTGATGGAAGGTGTAAAACCACATTATGAAGAAGAAATTGTAGAAGAATCTGTATTTACAGGAAAGACAGTAGTTATCACTGGAACATTAGAAAATTATTCTAGAAAAGAAATAAAAGAGTTAATAGAAAAAATGGGTGGAAAAGTAACTAGTAGTGTAAGTAAAAATACAGATTTTATTATTGTAGGAGAAAATCCTGGATCTAAGTATGATAAAGGTTTGGAAATAGGTGTTGAAATTATAGATGAAGAAAAATTGAAGACTTTGATATAGAAAATAAAGAAGCCCTAAAATTTTAGGGCTTCTTTATTTTATGATTTTAATATTGTATTTTACTAATAGATTCACTAAGTTCTTCTGCTATCTGGGCTAGATTTTGACAAGCTGAAGCAATTTCTTCCATAGCAGCTGTTTGTTCTTCCGTAGCAGCAGAAACGTCACTAGTTTCTTCGGAAACATTTTTACTAACTGTTTCAATTTCTGATGCAGAGTTTACGACATTTTCAGATCCTTTAGCAACTTCTTCTATAGCTTTGGTGATAGAATCTATTTGTATATTTACTTTTTTAATGAGTTCAGTTATTTCATCAAAGGTTTCAGTTGTTTCATTAATGATATTAGTACCTTCCTCTACATTATTTGTATTAGTGAGGACTACGCTATTAGTTCTTTCTAGTATTTTATTGTTTTCTTCAATAAGTAAACTAATTTCTTCTGCTGCATTTTGGGATCCTTCTGCTAGTTTTCGAACTTCTTCAGCTACTACTGCAAAGCCCTGACCATGTTCTCCAGCCCTAGCAGCTTCTATAGCAGCATTTAAAGCAAGTAAATTTGTCTGTTCTGCAATTTCATGAATAACATTTGTAAATTCATTAATTTTATTAGAGCTATTATTAATTTCGTCTAGTGAATTTTGTATTTCAAGAGTGCTTCCAGAGATATTGTTCATTTGATTAGCAGCTTTTTCTATATTTTCTCTTCCTAATTTAGAATATTCATAAGTTTTATTACCTATTGTGTTAATATTTTCTGAAGTACTTGAAATTTCTTGGATACTAGCAGAACTTTCTTCCATTGCAGATACAACATTTAAAATTTCTTCTAGCTGATTTTCACTGCTTCCTGCTACATTATTAGAAGATTCAGCAATGTTTTCTGATGCTGCAGTAGATTCTTCAGAAGTAGCAGATAATTCTTCTGCTGCTGCAGCAACTTTTTCTGAATCATTAGATATTAAAACTGTAAATTCTCTTAAGGCATCAATAATATTTTGAAAAGCCATGGACATCGTTCCTATTTCATCTTTTCTATTTAGATACTTTTTAGGTATATCTTCTTTTATATTTAGGTTAGCTATTTTTTCACCATGTTTTGTTATTCCAATTATAGGTTTACTTATGGAATTACCTATTAGTAAAGATACAATTATGGAAAGTGCTATAGCTATTATTATGGCAATTAATGTTCTATTTTCTATTTGTTTAAGAGGTGCTTGAATCACAGACTTTGGAACTACAAGACATATTTTCCAGTTAGTAGATTTTATTGTTGATGTGACAAAATATTTTTCTTTACCATCATAGTCTTTTGTTAGTCCAATATTATTTTTATTATTAACGGCTTTTTCTAATCTTCCATCTAGTATATTTTTTAAATTTTTAAAATCTCCTTCTTCTCCAGGATTAAATTCTTTTTTAGGATGAATTAGTATATTGTTTTCATCATCAACTAGAAAAGCATAACTATTTTTTATAGGTTTTGCATTAGCAATTGTGTCAGCAACTACATTAGCTCTTACATCAGAAGCAACTACTCCTTTTAAAGCGTCTTTATTTTTTATTCCACTTGAAAAAGTTATGATCATAGATTTAGTTTCAATATCTATATAAGGTTTTGAAATTATTGTATGATCTGAATCAGCGGCTTCCTTATACCAATCTCTATCAAGAACATTAAAATCCTTAGGAGGGACCCAGCCTGTTCCAGTTATCATTTTATTAGTTGGAAGTCCTATGTAATAATCTAATATGTCTTCTGATTTGTTTCGTTTTGTAGAGAAATAATTAGATAAATATTTTTTCTTATAATTGTCTGTATAGTCCAGATTGTAACCAATTTCTTCCAAAACATCAGTATTGTGATTAAACCAATTATTTAATTCTTCTGCGTATTTGGCGGTATCAACCTTGGCTTTTTCTAAAGATTCATTAGTTATTGTTTTAGAAGAGGTTTGATATATGAGAATTGAAGCTATAACGGTGCTTAAAAGTGCAATAAGGCAAAAAGTGATTATTATTTTATTTTTAATACTATTTATCATTTTAAAATCCTCCTAATATTATGCGTTTTTATCCCCACATACAATATCGACAATATTAGATAAAAAATTAGAAATTTTATGAAATGACTATTTAGAAAGGAGTATTTGATTTTTTAGTTAATTAAGTGATAAAATATATAGGATATGGTTAATGATTAAAGGAGGAAAAATTATATGATTTCTAAGGAAGAAATGGAGTATATTGCAGAATTATCTATGCTGAAATTTTCCAACGAAGAAATAAAAAAACTCATGGAAGAATTTAACAAAACATTAGATTATATGAAAGAGATACAAAAGGTCGATACAAAAAATATAGAATCTACTTATCAAGTAAATAATAACTATCAGTATTTAAGAGAAGACAAAATAAAAGAGAGTTTTTCTAGAGAAGAAGCACTTAAAAATGCTCCCGATGAGCAATTTGGATATTTTAAATTACCTAAGGTACTAGATTAAGAGAGGTGGTTAATTTGGATTTAACAGCACTTTCAGCTATGGAGATGGCTGAGAAAATAAAAAATAGAGAAATATCTAGTAAAGAATTAGTAAAAGCTCATTTTGATAAAATAGAAGAAAATGAACAAAAGATAAATGCTTTTATAACTTTAAATATGGAAGAAGCATTGAAAACAGCAGAAGAAATAGATAATAAGATTTCTAATAAGGAAGAAGTAGGGGCTTTGGGTGGTATTCCAATTGCAGTAATAGATAATATAGTGACTAAGGATATTAAAACAACTTGTGGTTCAAAAATGTTAGAAAATTTCATACCTCCTTATGATGCTACAGTAATTGAAAAAATAAAAAAAGAAGATGGGATAATAATAGGTAAGACAAATATGGATGAATTTGGTATGGGTTTATCAACAAAAACATCATATTTTGGGCCTACAAAAAATCCTTATGATTTAAACAAAGTATCAGGAGGTTCAGCAGCTGCAGTGGCATTAGGAGAAGTCCCTTTAGCTCTTGGAACTGATACGGGAGGCTCAGTGAGACAGCCAGCAAGTTTTACTGGTACTGTAGGATTTAAACCTACTTATGGGTTAATTTCTAGATATGGTGTTATACCTTATGCACCTTCATTAGATCAAGTAGGGATTTTTTCTAGAAATGTGAAAGATAATATGTTTTTATTCAATATATTGTCTGGATATGATAAAAAAGATTCTACATCAATGAATATGAACGAAATGGATTATACAAAAAATATTGATATAAAAGATTTTAAAATAGGTGTACCTAAAGAGTTTTTTGGAGATAATGTTGATAGTAGAATAAAGGAAATAGTTCATAGTAGCATTGAAACTATGGAAAAAATAGGTTGCAAGGTAGAAAAAGTGTCTTTACCTTATTCTAAATATATATCAGCTGTTTACTCTATAATATCTGTTGCGGAAGGTAGTGCTAGTTTAGCTAGATTTGATGGATTGAGATTTGGTTATAGATCTAATAATTATTCTAATATAGATGAATTGTATATAAATAGTAGAAGTGAAGGTTTTGGAGAAGAAGTCAAAAAAAGAATTATGTTAGGTAACTATGTTCTTAGTAGTGGACAGTATGAATATTATTTTGAAAAAGCACAGAAATTGAGGACTTTGATTATAAAAGATTTTGAAGAAGTATTTAAAGAGTATGATTTATTAATGACACCTACTACATCTATTTTACCTTTTAATTTAGAAGAAAAAATTGAAGAATCTATGTATTTAGGAGATATATTGACAGTTTCAGTGAATTTATTTGGAGGATGTGCTATATCTATTCCTTGTGGCTATGTAGAAGGGTTACCAGTAGGATTACAATTTATTGGAGATAAATTTAAAGAAGATATACTAATAAATGCAGCTTATGTGTATGAAAAAAATAGTGATATAGATAGAGTAGTACCAGATGTAAGGGGTGAAAAAGATGACATATAAAACTATTATAGGTGTTGAAATACATGTAGAGCTTATGACAAGTACAAAGATATTTTGTAATTGTACCACTGAATTTGGTGGCGAATCAAATACTCATACTTGCCCAGTATGTTTAGGATTGCCTGGAGCTCTTCCAGTATTAAATAAAAATGTTGTAGAGTATGGGATAAAAGCTGGGTTAGCTTTTAATTCAGATATTAGGAATAAAAGTATAATGGCTAGAAAAAATTATTTTTATCCTGATTTAGTTAAAGGATATCAAATTTCTCAAGATGAAACTCCTTTATGTAATGGTGGATATATAAAGATAGATACGGAAAAAGGAAAGAAAAAGATTAGACTTATGAGGATTCATATAGAAGAAGATACAGGAAAGTCTATTCATTCAGAATCTGGAGATACATTGTTAGACTACAACAGAAGTGGTGTACCTCTTATAGAGATAGTAAGTAAACCAGATTTAAATTCTCCAGAAGAGGCAAGGGCTTTTTTGGAAAAATTGAGAGCAACTTTAAGATACATAGAAGTATCTGATTGTAAAATGGAGGAAGGTTCTCTTCGCTGTGATGTGAATATTAATGTTGTAGATGAAAAAACAGGAAATAAAACTAATATTACAGAATTAAAAAATTTAAATTCTTTTAGTGCAGCAGTAAAGGCTATGGAATATGAAGAAGAAAGACATATTTCATTACTTAAGGAAGGGAAAAATACAATTAGAGAAACTAGAAAATGGGATGAAGTAAGAAATAAGACTGTAGTAATGCGAGAGAAGAAAGAAGCAGCTGATTATAGATATTTTCCAGAGCCAGATATATTAACTATAAATGTAGAAAATGAGTGGATAGAAGATATAAAAAGAAATTTACCAGAATTACCTGAAGCTAAGAAGAAAAGGTTTATGAAAGATTATGATTTGCCAGAATATGATGCAGAAGTACTTACTCAAACAAGAGAATTAGCAAAATTTTATGAAGAAACAGTTAAATATTGTAATGATCCAAAACAAGTAAGTAACTGGGTTATGGGAGATGTATTGAGAAGAGTTAATGATGAGGAAATAGAAAATATGCATATTTCTCCAAAAAGTTTAGCAGAATTAATAGAGCTTATAAATGAGGGAAAGATTAGTAATAACATAGGTAAAAAAGTTTTAAGAGATATGTTTGAAACAGGGAAAAGTCCTAAAGTCATAGTAAAAGAAAAAGGATTAATTCAAATTAGTGATGAAGGAGAATTACGAGAAATTGTTGAAAAGGTAATAAATAAAAATAAGCAATCAGTAATAGATTATAGAAATGGAAAGGATAGAGCTTTAGGATTTTTAGTAGGTCAGGTTATGAAAGAAACAAGAGGAAAAGCTAATCCACAGATGGTAAATAAAATAATACTTGAAATTATTAATGAAATGTGATATCATTAATTTTAATACAAAAAAATTAATACAAAAAATTAACATAAATGTAAGTAAAAAATAATTAAAAAAGATTTCATATTAAAAACAATATTATAAAAGGTTTTTTAAAAGTTAAAGTAATTACAATTTAAAAAACTATATTAGGGTTTGCTCAATCTTTCTAGATAGAGCAACCCTTTAATATAATCTGAATATTCAGAAAAGATAAATGTTTTTAAATTTTAAGATGGAGGTGTTTAAGAATAAATGTTAAGATACACTTTGAAAAGAGCATTGATGGCAGTTATTACTATTTGGGTTATAGTTACAATTACTTTTTTTTTAATGCATATAATACCTGGTGATCCTTTTACAGATCAAAAAAAGATTCCACCAGAAATCATGGAAAAGATTGAGAAAAAATATGGACTTGATCAACCTCTTATAGTCCAATATGGTAAATATCTTAAAAATTTACTCAAATGGGATTTGGGAGATTCTATGAAGTATAAAAATAGATCAGTAAATACCATATTAGAAGAAGGATTTCCAGTATCTTTTAAAGTTGGAATATTTGCAATAATTTTTGGTGCTGTAATAGGAATATTTTTTGGAATAATAGCTGGATTAAAACGTGGCAAGTTTTTTGATTATTTTGTCATAATAGTGGCAGTAATAGGAGTTTCTGTACCAAGTTTTGTATTTGCAGCATTGTTTCAATATGTTTTTGGAGTAAAATTAAAATGGTTTCCTGTAGCTAGATGGGGAACACCAGCTCATTATGTGATGCCAGTTCTTGCTTTAGGGATAGGTCATGTAGCTTATATAGCTAGAATGATGAGGACTAGTATGCTTGATGTACTAAGTCAAGATTATATAAGAACTGCTAAAGCAAAAGGTCTTTCTAAAATGCAAGTGACTTGGAGCCATACTATAAGAAATGCTATTCTTCCTGTAGTTACTATATTAGGAGTTTCTATAGCAGGAATAGTAGTAGGTTCTTTTGTTATAGAGAATATATTTGCTATACCAGGTATTGGTAAACATTTTGTTCAAAGCATCACTCACCAAGATTATACTTTAATCATGGGAACAACAGTATTTTATGCGATTATATTAGTTATAATGATGTTTATTATAGATATAATTTATGGATTTGTTGATCCAAGAATTAGATTGAAATAAAGGGGAGGAACAGAATGTTAGAAACAAAAACACAACAAGTAGGAAAATTTAAACTTACACCAGATATGTTTGAAAAATTGGAAAAGGATGAAAAGGATTATAACAAGATAGTTAGACCTAGCCTTACTTATTGGGCAGATGCATGGAGAAGATTGAAAGAAAATAAATTGGCAATTATAAGCTTAATTTTATTAATAGGGATTGTAGTTATGGCTTTTGTAGGTCCTAAGTTGAGACCATGGGCATATGATTACCAAGATTTTTCTGCCATAAATCAAACCCCAAATAGTGAACATTGGTTTGGTACTGATGAATTAGGAAGAGATATATTTGTAAGATGTTGGGATGGTGCAAAGTATTCTTTGTTTATTGCATTAGTTTCTACATTAATAAATGTAACCATAGGTGTTATATATGGAGGAATATCTGGATATATTGGTGGTAATACAGATTTAATAATGATGCGTATTATAGAAATTATTTATTCGATACCAACTTTATTATGGGTTATTTTATTGATGATGGTGTTAGGACCAGGTTTGGGTACTATAATTATAGCTATATCTATTACAGGATGGGGTGGAATGGCTAGAATTGTAAGAGGACAAGTACTTCAATTAAAA
Organism: uncultured Clostridia bacterium; assembly: GCA_964447805.1. GTDB lineage: Bacteria > Bacillota > Clostridia > Tissierellales > DATGTQ01 > CAYUTQ01. The sequence continues at coordinate 11,486 of CAYUTQ010000028.1, read as the reverse complement.
CAGATGGAATTTGTTCTTGCAGCTCAAACTTTAGGGGCAGATACTAAAAGAATTATTTTTAAACATTTAATTCCTAATACTATGGGGCCGATTATTATAAATTTAACTTTTCAAGTGCCAGATGCTATTTTTACAGAAGCTATGTTGAGTTATATAGGGCTTGGAATTTCAGAACCTACAGCTAGTTGGGGTACATTGGCACAGAGTGGTACTAAGATGCTTCTAATTCACCCATATCAGTTACTTTATCCTGCACTTTTAATTTCTATTACCATGCTTGCATTTAATATTCTAGGAGACGGTCTTAGGGATTCTTTAGATCCGCAACTAAGAAGATAAGGGGGAATAATTTAAATGGGAAAATTAAATAAGGACAAACTATTGCTAGAAGTGAAAAATTTACATGTATCCTTTGATACTTATGCAGGGGAGGTTAAAGCTGTAAGAGGTATAAATTTTCATGTAAATAAAGGGGAAACTTTAGCTATAGTTGGAGAATCAGGATGTGGTAAGTCAGTAACTGCTCAAACAATAATGCAACTAATTCCTGTTCCACCAGGGAGAATTAAAGAGGGCAGTATAATTTTTGAAGGTAACAATTTACTGAATTACAGTGATAAAAGGATGGAGAGCATTAGAGGAAGAGAAATAAGTATGGTATTTCAAGATCCTATGACATCTTTAAATCCCACTATGAAAGTAGGAAGACAGATAATGGAAGGACTTAGAAAGCATAGGAAAATGTCGAAAAAAGAAGCAAAACAAAAAGCAATTGAAATATTGAGAAGAGTAGGGCTTCCTACACCAGAAAAGAGAATAGAACAATATCCTTATGAATTTAGTGGAGGAATGAGACAAAGAGTTGTAATAGCTATAGCATTGGCTTGTAATCCAAAACTTTTAATAGCTGATGAACCTACGACAGCTCTTGATGTAACTATTCAAGCTCAAATAATAGAACTTATGAAAGAGCTACAAAATCAATTAGATACATCTATTATAATTATTACTCATGATTTAGGTGTAGTAGCTAAAATTGCTGATAGAATAGCGGTTATGTATGCAGGAGTAGTAGTTGAAAGTGGTACTAATAATGAAATATTTTATGAGCCTAAACATCCTTATACTTGGGGTCTTTTAAAATCAGTGCCTAGACTTGATATGGAAAGTAAGGAAAGGCTTATTCCTATATATGGAACACCACCAGATTTGTTTTCACCACCTAAAGGGTGTCCATTTGCAGATAGATGTGATTATGCCATGAAAGTATGTGAACTATATTATCCTCAAAAATTTAAAATTTCAGATACTCATTATGTACATTGTTGGCTAGAACATGAAATGGCACATCAAGTTATAAATTCTGTAATGATGGAAGGAGGAACTATGTAACCATGGCAGAAGGAAAAGAACCATTATTAATAGTAAGAAATTTAAAAAAGTATTTTAATGTAGGTAAAGGGCTTGTTCTTAAAGCAGTTGATGGTTTATCTTTTTTTATAGAAGAAGGGGAAACTTTAGGACTTGTGGGAGAGTCTGGTTGTGGAAAATCTACTGTTGGTAGAACTATAGTAGGTCTTTATGATGTAACAGATGGAGATATAATATTTAATGGAATGAATGTAGGAAAATTGAATAAAGAAGAAAAAAAGCATTTTGCAAGAAATGTTCAGATGATATTTCAAGATCCTTATGCATCTTTAAATCCAAGAATGACAGTTACAGATATTGTTGGAGAAGGAATAGATATTCATGGTCTTTATCATGGCAAAGAAAGACAAGAAAGAATATATGAACTTTTAGAGGTAGTTGGACTTAATAGGGAACATGCTAGTCGTTTTCCTCATGAATTTAGTGGAGGACAACGTCAACGTATAGGTATAGCAAGGGCTCTTGCTATAGAACCTAAATTTATTGTATGTGATGAGCCTATTTCGGCTCTTGATGTATCTATTCAAGCTCAAGTAGTAAATCTTCTTGAGGATTTACAAGAAAATTTAGGTTTAACATATTTATTTATAGCTCATGATTTAAGTATGGTAAAACATATTTCAAATAGGATTGCTGTAATGTATCTAGGTGTTATTGTAGAATTAGCTGAAAGTTATGAATTGTATAAAAATCCACTTCATCCGTATACTGAAGCATTGCTTTCGGCGGTACCTATACCTGATCCTAAAATAGAACAGAATAGGCAAAGGATAATATTGGAGGGAGATGTACCAAGTCCAATTAATCCATCTAGTGGTTGTAAATTTCAAGGTAGATGTAAATATGTTGAACCTATATGTAGACGAGAAGCTCCAAAGTTAAAAGAAAAAAGTCCAAATCATTTTGTAGCTTGTCATTTTGTAAGATAACAAAGTAAGTTGAGCAATGAAATTTTAGAAAATATTTTTTTAAAATATCGCTTTAGCTTGATGAATTATTGCTTTGATAAAAGATTAAATTTTATTATAATTTTGTAAAATAAGAGATGTAGAATTATCTATATTTTTATTTAGAAATTTTAGAAAAGTGAAAGGACTTCAAGAGATAAATATAATTATTTAAATATTAAAAAAGAATAAAAGAATAAGGGGGAAAGTTTTATGAGAAAACAAAATAAAATAATATTATTATTGGTATTAGTTTTAACCGTATCTTTAATATTTACTGGTTGCGGTAACCAAGGAAAATCTAATGAAACTAATACTGGGGAAAAAACAGAAAATAAAGATGGTGAAGAAAAACTAGCTGAAGAACAAGTGCTTAGGATAAATTGGGGTGAAGAACCACCAGATTTAGATCCACAAACTACTACAGATCAAGTATCTATTAGGATTATTAATGCAATTTATGAAGGCCTTGTAAGATTAGATCCAGATGGAAATGTAAAACCAGGGTTGGCTGAAAAATGGGATGTTAGTGATGATAAATTAACTTATACTTTCCATTTAAGAGATGCAAAGTGGTCTGATGGAACACCTATTACAGCAGAAGATTTTGAATATTGTTGGTTTAAAGCTATTGATCCAAAAGTTGCAGCTGAATATTCTTATCAATTAACTGAAACTGCTGGAATAAAAAATGCAGCTAAATTTTTCAAAGGAGAAATTACAGATAAGGAACAAGTAGGAATTAAAGCTATAGATGAAAAGACTTTTGAAGTAGAACTTGAAAGACCAGTATCATTTTTCTTAAGCTTAGTATCTTTTCCAACATTTATACCAGCACAAAAAGCAGCTATTGAAAAATTTGAAAAAGGCTTTGCTTCAGAAGCAGATAAAATGGTTTATAGTGGCCCATTTATAATTGATGAATGGGATCATGAACAAAAATTAAATTTGAAGAAAAATGAACAATATTGGGATGCTGAGAATGTAAAACTTGAGGAAATTAAAGGAGATATGATTGTAGATAATAATACAGCTATAAATCTATATGAAACTGAGGAATTGGATATAACAGGAGTAGGACCAGAGTTTATAGATAAATATAAGGATTCTGATGAATTTGGAAATTTAGCAGAAGCTACAACTTGGTATATTCAATATAACTGTAAAGATAAATATTTGAAGAATGAAAATTTGAGATATGCATTGTCTTTAGCTATTGATAGAAAAGCATTTGTTGAAAATGTAATGGCAAATGGTTCTATAATTGCTGAAGGATTGACACCTACGTTATTACCAGGAAAAGATGGAAAAGAATTTGCTGAAAATCGTGGAAATGTATTACCAGAATATGATCCTAAGAAAGCTAAAGAATATTTAAATAAAGCTTTAGATGAATTAGGGATTACTGCTAAAGAATTAGAGAAATACTTAACTTTCTTAACAGGAGAATCAGATATTGCTAAAAAACAAGCTGCAGCTATTCAAAATATGTGGAAACAAAATCTTGGTATAGAAGTTGAAATTGAATCTGTTTCATTTAAAATTCGTATAGATAATTATAATCGTGGAGATTATACTACAACTTTTGCAGGTTGGGGTGGAGATTATAATGATCCCCTTACATTCATGGATATATTTATAACAGATGGAGGAAATAATAATGCATATTGGAGTAGTAAAGATTATGATGTAGCTATAAAAACAGCTTTAGAAGGTGAAGAAAATGAAAGAATAGATGCTATGGTTGAAGCTGAAAAGATTATTGGTAAAGAATTGCCAATAATACCTATATTCTATAATGCAATAAATTTTGTTGAAAAATCATATGTAAAAGGTGTAGCAAGATTTCCAGTGGGAGCAGATTTAGATTTTAAATGGACATATATAGTAGAACACTAAAATAAAAATGGAGATTTTTAATCTCCATTTTTATTTTGTTTTTTTTCTTTAAAATAAGGACAATCTTTTAAAGGGGTATTTGAAGAATGAGTTATTTGTTTAAGGGTGCATAACCCTTCTTTTTCGTAAATACATTTTTCAGAGCAAGTTATTATCAATAGAATTCCTCCTTTTTATGGGCTTTAATTATTTTATCCAATTTACGTTTTAAATATAAATGTATAAAAAAAGTTAAAAGTTTGTTAAGATATATTTGTAGCTTATAAATTGTGAAAACATTATTTATTAAGGAGTGACAAAATATAATGAAGATAGGTAAGGTACCAAATGATGTACTTGAAAGGATAATTTTTGCAAATATAAAAAATAAAAGAGAAGAAGTTTTAGTTAGAGCTGGTATAGGAGAAGATAATGCAATAATAGATTTTGGAGAAAGGGTATGTGTGATATCTACTGATCCTATTACTGGTGCTACAAAGGATATTGGAAGGCTTGCTATACATATATCTTGTAATGATGTAGCAAGTGGAGGTGCAGAACCTATAGGAGTATTAATGACTGTTATGGCACCACCTAATACCACAGAAGTAGATTTAGAAAGAATTATGGAAGAGGCGGGCAAAGCTTCAAAAGAATTAAATGTAGAGATTGTTGGAGGGCATACAGAAATAACTAATGCAGTAAATAGGATAATAATATCAACTACAGTAATTGGTAGACAGCTAAAAGAAAAAATGTTAAATTCTAAAAATATAAAGGTAGGAGATAAAGTATTAATAACAAAGTATGCAGGGATTGAGGGAACATGGATTTTAGGTAAGGAATTGGAAATAGAATTAGAAGATAAAATATCTCCAGAACTGTTAGAAGAAGCTCATAATTTAGGGACAGAAATAAGTGTAGTAAAAGAAGGAAAGATATGTGGAGAAATAGGTGTTGGATATATGCATGATATAACAGAAGGAGGGGTATTAGGAGCAGTATGGGAAGGTGCTAAGGCAGTGAATAAAGGAATCAAAATATGTAAGAAAGCAATTCCTATGATGGAATCAACTAAAGTAATATCCAATATATTAGATATTGATCCCTATAGATTAATATCTAGTGGGAGTATGTTGATAATTGCTGATGAAAAGAGAACTGAAGAAATTGAAAAGAAATTATTAAAGGAAGGTATAAAGGTTTCTATTATAGGGGAAGTTATTGAAAAAGGTGTATATTTAGAAGAAAATGGTGATATAAAAGAAATTCAGCCTCCAGGAAGTGATGAATTATATAAAGGTCTTGATAAATTTTAATAGTATTGTATTATATGGATTGAGGAGTTGAGAGCTTTTATTTATTTTACATATGATAGAGGGGGTAGACTATGCTAAATTACTTATTAATATTTATCGCAAGGGTTTGTGATGTTTCTCTTACAACTATAAGAACTCTTATGGTTGTACAAGGTAGGAGGGTTCAAGCTGCTATATTAGGTTTTTTTGAAGTAATAATATATATTATTGCTTTAGGTAAAGTTGTTAGTGGTCTTAATGATCCAAGAAATTTACTTGCATATGCTTTAGGTTTTGCTTCTGGTAATTATATAGGAATTTTAATTGAAGAAAAAATTGCTTTAGGGAATTTAACAGCACAGGTAATACTTAAAAGCGATGAGAATAGTGAGTTGATAAATGAATTAAGAGAAAAAGGTTTTGGTTTGACAGTATTAGATGGACATGGAAGAGAAGGTGCTAGAAATATATTATTGATTATATTTAAAAGAAAAAATTTAGCTAAATTGAGGGAAATACTACACAGTTATGATGAAGATGCTTTTATCACTGTGAGTGCTGCAACTCCTATAAGCGGAGGTTATTTCCCTGATTCAAAAAGGAAATAATCATATCTTACTCTAGTCCCCAATATAATATATTAGTAATAGCGAAGGGGGGTAGAGAATGGAAATTAGAAAGGTTATATTAGTTTTATTAATATTTATAATGATTATTAGTATGAGTGGTTGTAAAAGTTTAGGGTTTAAAAAATTATTTTCTGAAGAAGAGCCTATGGAAATAATTAGAAGTGATGAAGAAAAATTTGATATAACAGAGGAAGAGGATGAACTTAGGGAAACAGTTCTTTATTTCCAAAACTCTAAAGGTTTATTAGTACCTGTAATGAGAAAAATACCTTGGGAAGAAGGCATTGCTAAGTCAGCTATTAATAATATGATAGATAGTCCAACTCTTAGGGAAAATTTAGCTCCTACAGGATTAATACCAATAATTCCTGCAGGTACAGAGATAAAAGGAATGAATGTTGATGAAAATACAGGGATTTGTAAAGTTGATTTTACCAAAGAAGTGTTAAACTATGAAACAGAAAAGGAAGAAGAAAATTTAATAAAAGGTATAGTATATACATTAACGGAATTTCCAGCCATTAAAGAAGTACAAATGTTAGTTGATGGAGAAGCAATGTCAACATTGAAATATGGTACAGATATTGGAGTGCCACTAATAAGAGATGATATTAATTTATTAAAGAATGTAGAAAATGCAAGGTCCAAAGTAATTGTATATTTTAAAGGAACAGAAAATAATGAATTTGAATATTTTGTACCTATAACGGTACCTACTTTAGCTCCTATGACTAATGTATTTACTGCTTTGGAAGAGCTTTTTTATGGTCCTCCAGAAGATATGGGTTTATGTACGACAATTCCTGATGGTATTAGTTTACAGGGAGTAGAAGTAAAAGAAGGAATAGCTTATGTGGATTTATATACTAATTCTATTGATATATTGAATGAAAAAACTGTACTAGACGGAATGGTAAAATGTATTGGTATAACCTTGAGTCAGTTTGATGAAATTGAGAAAGTAGAATTACTTGTTGGTGGTAAAACTTTAGAGAAAGTTGGAATACAACATAATTATAATATGGATACACCTGTATTTGCTAATGAATACTAAGCTGTCTTATAGGCAGCTTATTTATTTTTTAATAAAAAATTATTTATTGTAAAAATTAAGTATAACAATGAAATTTATATTGTTTTGTAGAAAAAAAATGAAACTTTTGTTATTATAAAAATTGAATATTAAAAATAGGAGATGTGTATTTGATGAAGAGAATTGACAATAGAAGTTTTGACCAATTGAGAAGAATAAAAATTACTAGGAATTATTTGAAACACCCTCAAGGTTCTGCACTTATAGAAATGGGGGATACAAAGGTTATATGTACTGCTATGATAGATGATAAGGTACCACGTTTTTTAAAAGGTACTAATACAGGTTGGATAACAGCAGAATATTCTATGCTCCCAGGATCAACGGCTAATAGGAAAATTAGAGATGCCTCTAGGGGACGCATAGAAGGAAGAAGTCAAGAAATACAAAGACTGATTGGTAGAGCATTAAGATCAGTTGTAAATTTAGAAATAATAGGAGAGAAAACTATTTGGATAGATTGTGATGTGATACAAGCAGATGGAGGTACTAGGACTGCTTCTATTACTGGGGCTTATGTAGCTCTTGTAGATGCATTGAATTATTTATATGAACAGGATGATATATCGTATATTCCATTATCAAATTTTGTTTCAGCAGTTAGCGTAGGTATTGTAGATGGAGAAGCTATATTAGATTTGTGTTATGAAGAGGATTATAGAGCTCAAGTAGATATGAATATTGTTATGACAGACGATAATAATTTTGTTGAGATACAAGGAACAGGAGAAGGTAATACTTTTTCTAAAGAGCAATTAAATGATTTATTGTATTTGGGGGAAAAAGGGAATAAAGAACTTATAGAAAAGCAAAAAGAAGTTTTGGGAAATTTAGCGGAGTTAATAGGGGAAAAGCCAGAAAATGAAGGGGAATAATGAAATGAATAAAAAAAAATTAATTATTTCAACAGGTAATATCCATAAAGTAAATGAGATAAGATATATTTTGAAAAAATTGCCTATAGAAGTATTATCAAAAGAGGACATAGGATTAAAAGAGTTTGCAATAGAAGAAAATGGTAGGACATTAGAAGAAAATGCAATTAAAAAAGCAGAAGGATTATCAAGAAAAGTAGAAGGAATAGTAATAGCTGATGATACAGGATTATTTGTAGATTATTTAGGAGGTAGACCGGGAGTTTATTCATCTAGATATGCAGGTATAGGTGCAACTTACGAAGATAATAATGAGAAATTATTAAAAGAATTAGAAGGAGTACCATTTGAAGAACGTACTGCATATTTCAAGACAGTTATTGCAATAATTAAAGAAGATGGGGAAATTAAAATTATTACTGGATTATGTAATGGAAAAATAGGATTTGAACTTAGAGGAAATGAAGGTTTTGGTTATGATCCATTGTTTATAGTAGAAGGATATGACAAAACTTTTGCTGAGTTAGGAGAAAATATTAAAAATAAAATTAGTCATAGAGCAAAAGCTTTAGAGAAACTAAAAATTGAATTGAAAAGAATAATAAGGGATGATTAACGTGAGAATATTTGTGGTTAGTGATACTCATGGTAATATCAATGATTTTATTCATGTTGCTAAGACTTTGGAAAGGCCAGATTTAATAATACATTTAGGAGACTATGTGGAAGATGGTTTGGAAATAGAAAAACAAATGGGTGTAGAGGTAGTAGTGGTTAAAGGGAATTGCGATTTTTATGCACCAGATTTTGATGATGAAAAAACAATAACTATTGAGAATAAAAAAATATTTATAACTCATGGTCATAAATACAATGTAAAATTTGATACTTCAAGGATTTTTTATAAGGGAAAAGAGGAAGATGCAGATTTAGTTTTATTTGGTCATACTCATTATCCAGAATTAGAAGAAAAAGATGGAACAATAATCTTAAATCCAGGAAGCGCTTCGTTACCTAGAGCATTAAATAGAAGAACTTTTGCAATAGTAGATATAGGAGAAAAAATAACGGGAAAAATAGTGAGTATAAAGTGAAAATATTTAGTTTTTATCTCTTATATTTTTTAGTCATGTAAGAATGCATATGTACCAGAAGATGATAAAGTTATGCTAAAGTATTGCACAAGAGAACAACATAGGATAAAAAATGAATGGAGAAGTAGAAATACATGAGGGTTAGTTACAATGGATAAGGAATAAGGAAAAAGACAGCAAATTGTATCTGGAAAATAAACACAATAAATGTATTGAGTTCCCTTATTTGATGTAGTATTATTAAATTAACAAATAATACTAATTAAAGGAGGGTGACTTCATGGAGGGCAAAAAAAAATCTATATTTAAAAGATGGTGGTTTTGGGTTGCTTTAGTTATCGTCATTATTGGTATTATGGCTAGACAAGAGAATAGTAAAGAAAAAATTAATTTTACTTTAAATCAAGATGAACAAAAGGATAAGAAGGATGGGGAAAAAGAAAAGGATGTGCTATACGAAATAGGAGAAGCTTTTGAAGTAGGTAATTTAGGAGTAAAAATAATTGAAGTAGAAGAAAAGAAGGAATTTAAAAGCGACAATCAGTTTATAAAAGATATCACAACTGATGGAAAATTTATAGCTATAACAGCAGAATTAACTAATAATGATACAAAGGCTAGGACATTTTCATCAACGCAATTTAAAATAGTAGATGATAATAAAAGAGAATATGCAACATATACAGATACAAATCTTATGATGATACTAGGAGATAAAAATATATTTTTAGAAGAATGTAATCCTGGAATGAGTAGAACTGGGATATTTGTATTTGAAGTACCAGAGGATATAAAATCTTATTCATTAAAAATTGACAGTGGAGTTGGATCTGCTGCTAAGGGTTCAGTAACTGTAAAATTAAAATAAAAACAAAGATAAAAACACCTACTAAGAAATTAGTAGGTGTTTTTTCTATGCCAAAATGGCAGATGATGCTACAAGAGTATCTAATATATTATTTTGTTATAGTAATTTGGCACCATAAAAATAATATATATAGACAATGTAAAAAATAGTATATATAGTAATATATATTATTTGTATTTTTATTTACCTAAAATATGTGATGTTGTAAGGTGATTGTCTATAATTTGTAGTTTTATTAAATTGAGGAGACAAAATAAGTATAATTGGAAAGCAAATGATATATAAAGAAATATAGGTATATTGGCTTAGCTCTTGATAGTTAACAGGAAAAGGATGAAATTTAGTGTGTATATTACATGGGGGGAGTAAAATGGAAAAGATGATTATTAGAAGTAAAGTGTTATAGAAGAGCAATGCTTTATCGAGATTTATTGAAATGACAGCTGATTATAGTTTTGAGTCATGGGATGATTGTATTAAAATGTATGGGTTACAAAAAATAATGAAAGAGATATTTGAAGAAGATATTAATTCTGAAATATTAAATGAAACTATTATTTTTAAAAAGTTTCAGCAAGTTGTTAAAGGTGGTAAAAAAATGAATATTTTCATATTATGTATAAAGGTGATGAAAGGTTTTGTGTGCGTCTAACTGTGAACATCTACATTTATCATTTAGTTACCCCTCTTGAAATTATGAATCAGGAGCTTATTCCTTGGAATTATGTAGATAGAAAATTATACTATGGTGATACATGGTGGGAAACAGATTAGGAGATATTGTATAGTTTGAAGAATTTGCCAATTAAGGTATAAAGCATATTAGTTATTTTAATTTTGAGGTTTTGGGTTTTGAATATATGGGAATTGAGATTAAAATATGTTTATCCGATTCTAAATGTTGTTTAATAAATGAATATTTATTAATAATATGTGATATTAAGGTTTCATAAAGCTAGGGATAATGAAATTAGTTAACTTTCAGGTGATTTAGAATGTTATCAAGAAGCAGTTGCATTTGAGATAGTTTAAGAAGAATTAGATGTACCTATTTTAGTGATTACAGAATCTAAAATAGGAAAAAATTATAAACAAATTACTATTGATAGTATTATTGAAAATATTACAATAATAAGACATAGGGCTAAGTGGTATGATAATCAAACTAAATGGTTAATTGAAAGGGATATTGCTATAAAAATTAGTTTAAACTATAATTGGAGTTTGCAAATTCAAATTAGGCTGTAAGCAAAAAAGGTCTAATTTAGTTTTATAATTAATATCCTTAAAAAAATGGGGAAAATTTTAATTGATTTTGTATGTCAAGCACTTTTAAAAATGTCCCATAAATATTAAAATATTAGCACCAATTT